>CAYPBV010000095.1:0-13530 GCA_964409025.1 uncultured Chitinophagaceae bacterium
GTATTAAGAAACCATATGCTTTCAGGACGTATTCTTTCTACGGATCTTGCACCCGGCCCTAACGCCGTGTATGTTACTCTCCAGCGTGAGGTATTAAATTGTTCTTTTTATAACAACAATTATTTTCTCAATGCAAAACGGGTAAACAGAACAAATATCAGAACACTCAATGGTATTTTGCATACAATTGATGGTGTTTTAATGCCACCATTAAACACGTTAACAGCAACTGCTGCTGCAAACACTAATCTCAGCTTGTTTGTAGCTGCTGTGAACAGAGCAGGTTTAGCTGCTGCTTTAAACAGCTCTACTACTTTGCTTACTGTATTTGCTCCAACAAATGCAGCATTTGTAGCGGCTGGTTTTCCTGATGAAGCAGCTATAAACGCAGCTGATCCTGTTGTGTTGGGTAATATTCTCCGTTATCATGTGATTCCAAGCAGCACGCTTATCAACAGTAGCATCACTTCGCCTTATAACAGGGCCGGTCGTGCATTTTCGGTAGATTTTACGAGCAATACATACGCAACTGCACTGGGAGCAACTTCATTAGTTACAGTTGCTGTAACTGGTAGTAGTGTTACGGTAAGAGGTGCAAGCAATACTGCAGCTTCTAACGTAACTGCTGCAGATATCCTTTACTTTGCAGGAACTCCGGGTGCTAATGGTACCCGCCCTGGTATTTTGCATATCATTGACAGAGTATTGCTTCCTTAAGCAGGATCCGCAAATCTTTGTAACGAATAAACCTCCGCTTGCGGAGGTTTATTCGTTATGTAATATGAATATACTAATGTGAAAGTGTAATTACAAAATTTTGGAGATGTGGAGAGATGGATAAACCGTCAGCTCTCATCAACTTATTTTTTTAAACGAAATATATTGTGAAACAAAAAAACCCGAGCTGATGGAGCCCGGGATTTTTATTTTGAGAAAGCTTTCTTTTAACCGTTTACCACCATCACTTTTACACTCACATTCATCATTTCCCTCACCGTTTTTGCAATGCCATTTGCATCAATACCAATTTCTTCATACAACTGTTTAGGCGTACCGTGCTCTACCAAACGGTCAGGAATACCCAGAATCTTTACTTGAGCTTTATAATTATGTGCGGCCATGAATTCCAAAACAGCACTTCCAAAACCACCTTGTATGCAGCCATCTTCAATGGTAATTACTTTATCAAATTTGTTAAATACTTCATGAAGCAGTGCTTCATCCAGTGGTTTGGCAAAACGCATATCATAATGTGCAGGGTTGATGCCGTCATTCTTTAATTCACGAATAGCACTTGCCGCAAAATTACCCGGATGACCAAAAGACAGAATAGCAATACCTTCTCCATCCTTTAACTTACGGCCTTTGCCTATTTTAATTTCTTTCATTTCAGTGCGCCATTCGGGCATTACACCTTCACCACGTGGGTAGCGGATGGATATAGGTAAAGTATGTGTATCTAATTGAGCAGTGTACATCATATCACGCAGCTCTGCTTCATTCATAGGAGCTGCCACAACCATATTAGGCACACAACGCATATAAGCGATATCATAACAGCCATGATGCGTGGGCCCATCTTCACCCACAAGTCCTGCACGATCCAAACAAAAGATGACAGGAAGTTTTTGAATAGCCACATCGTGCACCACCATATCATAAGCACGCTGCATAAAGGAAGAGTAGATATTGCAAAACACTTTCATACCCTGTGTAGCCATACCTGCACTTACAGTTACAGCATGCTGCTCACAAATGCCCACATCAAATGCACGGTGCGGCATTTTATCCATCATAAATTTCAAAGAAGAACCGCTGGGCATGGCTGGTGTAATGCCTATAATTTTTTCATTTTTTTCAGCCAGTTCAATGATAGTATGACCAAATACATCCTGATACTTGGGTGCTTGCGGTGTATCAAATTTCTTCTTATGAATTTCACCAGTTACTTTATCAAACAATCCCGGCGCATGCCATTTTGTTTGATCTTTTTCTGCCAGCTCATATCCTTTACCTTTTACAGTTACGATGTGTAACAACTTAGGTCCCGGAATATTTTTTAAGTCTTTTAATGTATCAACAAGTTTGGTAATATTATGCCCGTCAATTGGTCCGAAATAGCGAAGCTTCAATGCTTCAAAGAGATTGCTGTTTTTGTTTACAAAACCTTTGATGCTGTGCTCCAGTTTACTTGCCATTTCACGGGTAAAGGTTTTACCAATGGGCAGTTTGCCAAGTGCATTCCACACATCATCCTTTATTTTATTATAAGTTGGAGAGGTGGTAATATCTGTTAAATATTCTTTGAGCGCACCCACATTGGGGTCAATGCTCATACAATTATCATTAAGGATGATGAGCACATCACTATCGGCTACACCTGCATGATTCATAGCTTCAAACGCAAGACCCGCCGTCATAGCACCATCACCTATTACTGCAACAGCTTTTCTGTTTTCTCCTTTCAGTTTAGCAGCCATAGCCATACCCAATGCTGCTGAAATGGAAGTGGAAGAGTGGCCTACTCCAAAAGTATCGTACTCGCTTTCGCTTCGTTTCGGAAAACCACTCAATCCTTTGTATTTGCGATTGGTATGAAAATTATCTTTTCTTCCGGTAAGAATCTTATGGCCATAAGCCTGGTGACCTACATCCCATACCAATTGGTCATAAGGTGTATTATACACATAATGCAAAGCTGTTGTAAGTTCCACCACACCAAGACTTGCTCCAAAATGCCCGCCATGTACACTTACAATGTCAATAATGTATTGACGCAACTCATCGCAAAGGCGGGGCAATTGATCAAGGGAAAGTTGCTTTAAATCATCAGGATTATTGATTTTGCTGAGCAACTGGCCGGGTTTTATTTCCATATTGATTGAATAAGTGGTAAAAATAGAAAAAATGAGTTCGATTGTACAGTTTTAAGGCTTAAATAACAACCATTAGCTATAAAAGTTGAAAAAAGCCAGCTTGATTTTCCGGATTTTATCCCTCATTTATTCCATTTACAAAAGTAATCAACCCTTTGTATATTTAAACTTACAGAAGCCCTCCATGAGGGTAGATTTGTATCATGCAGTCAATCAGGAAGATATCAGCTTATTGGTGGTGCCAGGTGCTGGGTTGGGGTGGTAATGCCTTAATGAATTTTTTTTATGCCTGGAATTTTAAGCGTGAAATCAATTCTGATTTTGTTTTGCGTACCATTACCCTTGCTTTGTTGGGTTTGGCTGTAACGCACATGATGCGGTGGATGATAATCAAAATGAACATACTGCAGAAGAAATTTGAAAAGCAGGTGGTTTGGTTTTTATCATTTACAATTGGCTTTTCCGTTCTTTACTCTCTTGTTTCACTAAGTTTTTTACGCAGTACCAATTTGCTGAGCCAGGAAGTAAGGAATTATAATTTTTCAAGTTTGCTGGCTGGTTTTGCAGTAAATGCATCTATTACATTATTGGTTTGGAACCTCATTTACTTCGTTTATCATTACATTGAACGTTTCCGCAAACAGGAGATAGAATCCTTAAAAACAGAATCACTGATTCGGGAACTGCAATTGCAAACCATCAAAAGCCACATCAATCCGCATTTCATTTTTAATTCATTAAACAGTATTCGTGCTTTAGTGGATGAAAATCCGGGCAGAGCCAGAACTGCCATTACTGAGCTCAGTAATATTTTACGCAGCAGTATGCAGGCTGAAAAAGCAGAAACAGTACCCTTTGAAAAAGAGCTCAACATTGTAAAAGATTATTTAGCATTGGAACAAATGCGTTTTGAAGAGCGACTGAAAGTGAAGTTTGAAATTGATGACGATACACTTGATATGCCTGTACCTCCTATGATGCTGCAAACTTTGGTGGAAAATGCGATTAAGCATGGCATTAGTAAAGATGTAAATGGCGGAGAGGTAAAAATTATTTCAAGATTCAACAATATGGATCATGAATTGATTGTACAAAATACCGGCAAACTCAATGGTTCTTATAACAGCGATGGGTTTGGTATTGCCAGTACAATGGATAGATTAAAGTTGATGTTTGGCGACAGAGCTTCCTTTGTACTGCGTAACTCCAATGATGCGCAGGTAGAAGCTAAGGTAAAGATGCCGGTAAATGTGTAAAGCCCATCTTGTTCTCCCAAAGGAGAATGGTTACTTTCACACAAAGCCTGCTAGTTAAATTAAAAGTAATTTCAGAAACAAATAGTTTAAGAAGATGCATAAAAAAGCAATTATAATTGATGATGAACGTTTGGCCCGCAATGAATTAAAAAAATTATTGGGTGAGTATCCGGAAATTGAAGTGGTAGATGAAGCGGCTAATGTGGATGAAGGTATTCAGAAGATTGAACTGCATAATCCTGATTTGATTTTTCTGGATATCCAAATGCCAGGCAAAACGGGTTTTGATCTCCTGCGTGAACTGAACCGTACGCCCGAAGTAATTTTTACTACTGCTTATGATGAGTATGCCTTGCGTGCTTTTGAAGTAAATGCGTTGGATTATTTACTCAAGCCCATTGAACCCAAGCGCCTGGCTGATGCCATTCATAAACTGGAAGAAGAGGATGCAGCTGATGAAGCAGAAACCTCAACAGCAGTAAACAAAAGTATCCTCAGTGAAAGTGATCAGGTATTTGTAAAAGACGGTGAGCGTTGCTGGTTTGTAAAGCTCAGTGAGATTCGTTTGTTTGAAAGTGTGGGTAATTATGCCAAAGTATTTTTTGGACCCAATAAGCCTTTAATCTTAAAATCATTAAACGCCTTGGAAGAGCGATTGGATGAAAAAGTATTTTTCCGGGCCAATCGCAAGCACATCGTTAACCTGCGTATGATTGAAAAAGTAGAACCATACTTCAATGGTGGTTTGCTGCTGGAAATTCATGGTGGTGATAAGATTGAAGTGAGCAGAAGACAGGCGGTAAAGTTTAAGGAGATGATGAGTTTGTAATATTTACAAATTACGATTTCAGAATTACGATTCCCGTTTTACATTATGTTTTACGGGAATTCTTTTTATAATCAATTAATTGAGTTGTATGCGTCTTTTATACCTGATTCTTCTTCTTTTTCTTGCTGCCTGCTCTAAACCTTTCTTCAAAGAAAAATGGACTAAAGAAACTGCACCCGAAATATTTACCGCACGTTTTGAAACCACAAAAGGAAATTTTGATATAGAAATCAAACGGGAATTATCACCTGCAGGAGCTGATCGCTTGTATCAATTGGTAAAACATGATTTTTTTGACAGTGTGGTATTTTACAGAGTGGTTCCGAAGTTTGTGGCACAGTTTAGTACAAGTGATACGGTACTTGAAAACGCATGGAGCAAGTACAAGTTGCCAGATGAAGAAGTAAAGGCCAGCAATGTTCGTGGTACCATCAGTTACGCACGAAGCGGAAAAGAAACAAGAGGCACAGTACTGTTTATCAACTTAGCTGATAACCCCCGGCTGGATACCATTTACTATAATGGAGTAAAAGGATTTCCTGTGCTGGGTAAAGTAGTGCAAGGAATGAGTACAGTAGATTCTTTGTACAACGGTTATGGCGGTAACACCATGAATCAGTTAGATACAATGTATAGAAATAAGGATGCGTTCTTTAAAAAATTTCCGAAACTGGATGTGGTGAAGAAAGCGTACCTGGTGAGAAGAAATAAAAAATAAATTATGCCTTCACCGGCACACTGTGTATTGCTGCCGCCATCTCCTTAATCAACGAAGCATCTTTTTCAATCGCATTACCAATCACAATTACATCTGCACCTGCTTTGCAGTTGCGATAAGCTTTTTCAGGGTTTGTAATGCCACCGCCCACAATTAAAGGAACTGTAAGTTGACGGGATACACTTTGAATCATGCTTTCAGTAATGGCACGTTTGGCACCACTTCCTGCATCCATGTAAATGACTTTCATGCCCAGCATTTCACCTGCCATAGCAGTACACATGGCAATTTCATTTTTATCTGAAGGAAGGGGAGAAGCATTACTGATATAAGAAACAGTAGTAGGAGCACCGCCATCCACCACCATATAACCGGTGGAAATAATTTCCAAACCGCTTTGCTTTACAAAAGGCGCTGATATTACATGCTGACCAATCAATAACTCAGGATTACGACCGCTGATAAGTGATAAATACAATAACGCATCGGCATACTTACTGATTTGTGAGGGACTGCCTGGAAATAAAATAACAGGAATAGCACAGGCTGCTTTTATCTGCTGCACTACTTCATCTAACTGATTGGAGATAACCAAGCTTCCGCCCACTAAAAAGTAATCTACCTGAGCTTCAGTACTCAACTTTACAAGTTGTGAAATAGCAGCAGCATCTACCTTGTCAGGGTCTATTAGTACGGCAAATGATTTCTGACCTTTCTGTTTGCGGTTCAGGAGTGTATGGTAGATACTGTTATTCATTATTGCTTGTGATACTTGCAAAAATGCAAAAAAAGGGTTAGCTATCCAAGAAAGCTCTCAAATCTATCTAACTATACACACAATATAAAATGCTCTATTCATTATAATTTACTTTGTTATATGGCTTCAAAACAATGCTCACAAACTAAATGGCCATAGTATTCAAATTATGGATAATTTGACCAAATGATAAAGCGTTTCAACACACTGAGAATGGATACCGTATAAACAATTGCCTGTAGCCCCCAATACTTTACTTTATAATGTGCCTTCAAAATTTCGCCTGATTAAAACCGTTAGCATGTTTTTCGTTCTTACATCCGCTAAAATCACGTCTGGTTAAGCATTTCAGGAAATCAGCCAATCGGCCAAATTTTTTTAGGAAAATCTATGCAGAAAAGGTGCAAAAATTAAGTAGAAACCGCAAAACTCAATACAGATAAGCCTTTCGCCCCTTTTCCACATCTTGTTAATATTTAGGGTTTTGTGCGTATCGTATCAAAAAATAATTTCGTCGTCTTCGTTCAGTTAACGATTTCTTAACCTTACTAACCAAAAAGATAATTTGATATGGCAGGCAAGCAAAAAAATCAGCAGCGGCTGCAGTTCCAGCGTCGCTTTACAAAAGAGGGAGTTTCCCCCTTCGACCAATTTGAGTACGATTATCGTACCTCCATTATCCGCAATCCAAGTGGCGAAGTGGTGTTTGAAATGAACAATGTGGAAGTGCCCAAACACTGGAGCCAGATTGCAACGGATATCCTTGCTCAAAAGTATTTCCGTAAAGCCGGAGTACCGCAGGCAGATGGTTCACTGGGCAGGGAAACCTCATCCAAGCAGGTAGCACATCGTATGGCTAACTGCTGGAAAGCATGGGGTGAGCGTTACAATTATTTCAACAGCGAGGCTGATGCACAAATCTTTTATGAAGAATTAGTGTACAGTATTTTGAACCAGATGTGTGTGCCTAACAGCCCGCAGTGGTTTAATACAGGTTTGCATGAAAGTTATGGTATTAAGGGTAAGCCACAGGGGCATTATTATGTTGATGCCAATGATGGTGAGTTAAAGAAATCAACATCAGCTTACGAACGTCCTCAGCCACATGCCTGCTTTATTTTAAGCGTGAGCGATGATTTAGTAAATGATGGCGGTATCATGGACCTCTGGGTTCGTGAAGCACGCATCTTTAAATATGGTTCAGGTGTAGGTACTAACTTCTCCACCATCCGTGGTGAAGGTGAAAAACTCAGCGGCGGCGGTACTTCCAGCGGTCTGATGAGCTTTTTGAAAATTGGTGACCGTGCTGCAGGCGCTATCAAAAGCGGTGGTACAACACGTCGTGCTGCCAAAATGGTTTGCCTGGATTTAGATCATCCTGAAATCATGGACTTCATCAACTGGAAAGTGGAAGAAGAGAAGAAAGTAGGAGCGTTGATTAACGCCGGTTATGCCTCCGATTATGAAGGCGAAGCTTATCGTACAGTGAGCGGACAAAACAGTAACAACTCTGTTCGTATCCCTAACGAATTTTTTGAGAAGCTGGAAAAAGGCGAAGATTGGGAATTGAAAGCCCGTACAGACGGACGTACCATGAAAAAGATTCCTTCACAGGAAGTGTGGAATCAGATTGCTTATGCTGCATGGCGCTGTGCTGACCCCGGTACTCAATATGATACAACAATTAACGAGTGGCATACTTCACCCAAGGGCGGACGCATCAATGCATCCAACCCCTGCAGTGAGTATATGTTCCTGGATAATACAGCCTGTAATCTGGCATCAGTAAACCTCCGTCGTTTGTTTGATGAAGCAACACAAACCTTCGATGTAGAAGGGTTTGAATATGTATGTCGCTTATGGACAGTAGTGCTGGAAATCTCCGTATTGATGGCACAGTTCCCATCCAAAGAAGTAGCACAACTTTCTTACGACTACAGAACCTTAGGTCTTGGTTATGCCAACCTCGGTTCAATGTTGATGGTAATGGGTATTCCTTATGACAGTGAAGAAGGCCGTGGCATTGCCGGTGCCATCACCGCTATCATGACCGGTATCTCTTACAAAACATCAGCAGAAATGGCTTCCTTCCTCGGTGCGTTCCCACGCTATGAAGAAAATGCAGAAGATATGCTGCGTGTAATGCGTAACCATCGTGCCGCTGCGTATGATGCAGAAGATGCATACGTTGGACTGAGCATTAAACCACAAGGCATAAAAGCACAATATTGTCCTGATTATATGTTGACAAGTGCCTGCAAAAGCTGGGATGATGCTGTAGCGCTTGGTGAAAAGTATGGCTACCGCAATGCACAAACAACAGTAATTGCTCCTACAGGTACCATTGGGCTTGTAATGGATTGCGATACTACAGGTGTAGAACCAGATTTTGCACTGGTGAAGTTTAAGAAACTGAGCGGTGGTGGTTATTTCAAAATCATCAACCAGTCTGTTCCTGCTGCCTTAGTAAAATTAGGTTACAGCGAAAAAGAAATTGATGCTATTGTGAAATACGCTGTGGGTGCTGCTTCATTAAATGGTGCGCCACACATCAATCCACAATCACTCAGCGAAAAAGGATTTATTGCTGAAGAAATTAAAAAGCTGGATGCTGCCATGGCATCAGCTTTTGAAATCGGTTTTGTGTTTAACAAATTCACATTGGGCGAAGAGTGTTTGCAACGTCTTGGTTTCACTGCCGATCAGTACAATGATTTTGAGTGGAATTTATTAGAAGCATTGGGCTTTACTGATAAGCAAATTGAAGAAGCCAATGATTATATCTGTGGTACCATGACCATGGAAGGTGCTCCGTTCCTCAAAGCTGAACATTACCCTGTATTTGATTGTGCTAATAAGTGCGGTAAAAAAGGTGAGCGTTATATTCACCACATGGGTCATATCCGTATGATGGCGGCTGCGCAACCTTTCCTAAGCGGTGCTATTTCTAAAACCATCAACCTGCCTAATGAAGCAAGTGTGGAAGAAATTGCAGAAGCGTATTATGAAAGCTGGAAGATGGGATTGAAAGCATGTGCACTGTATCGTGATGGTTCTAAACTCTCTCAACCCCTCAGCACCAAGAGTGATAAGAAGAAAGAGAAAACAGATGCTGCTGCTGAAGAAGCAACTGCTGCTACAGAAAGCATGATGATTGATATGGGCAAGCTCACAGTAGAAGAACTGCTGGAGGAATTGCACAACCGTGTACAGGCATCACCTGATACTAAGTTGAAGCGTCAGCTGGCACGCATTGTTGAACGCAGAACATTACCGGCAAAGCGTCGTGGATTTACACAAAAAGCAAAGATCAACGGACAAACCCTTTTCCTCCGCACCGGTGAATATGCAGATGGAACAGTAGGTGAAATCTTTGTTGATTTAGCGAAGGAAGGAAGTACACTCCGCAGTTTGATGAATAGTTTTGCAATCGCTGTTTCAGTTGGGTTACAATATGGTGTGCCGTTGGAAGAGTTTGTAGAGAAATTTGTGTTCACCAAGTTTGAACCAAGCGGTATGGTGGATCATCCGAACATTAAAACAACCACTTCAATCGTTGACTTTGTGTTCCGTTGCCTGGCATATGAATATTTAGGTCGTACAGATTTAGTTCATGTACTGGATAAGCCCGATGTTATGAATACCGGTATGGATGATTGGGATGATGTGCCTACGGGTCTGGAGTACGAAAAAAAAACTCCGGAGTTAAGTGATGTGAGAGTAGTAGGTGCAGTGCCCGCAACACCACAGGTACAAAAAACACAGCGTTACTCAAGTACTGTAAAAGCTGAAGTGGGTCTGGATGCATCAAACTATGCGAAGAAGAGCATGCAAAGTGATGCACCTGCCTGTACTACTTGTGGCCATATTATGATGCGTAGCGGAGCATGCTACAAATGCGATAACTGCGGTGCTCAGGGTGGTTGCAGTTAATTAACGACTCTTGGTTCCTTATAGGTAATAAGCCCTCTGCTTTTGCAGGGGGCTTTTTTTTATTTCTTAAACAGGTTCTGCTTTATATGCAATTTCCTGTTATTTTTAATCTTAGATTTTAACCACTTATATCCCCATGATGCGAAAAAATACCCTGCACTCTTTTTTCTTTTGTTTTATTCTTTTATCCATTTCAATTTTCGTAAATGCCCAGCAAAACAATCCGCTTGTAAACAGCGGGGAGTTAATAGAGCGTGGTGTAAAACTTCATGATGAAGAAAAGTATAAAGATGCCATTAAGTTATATGCACAGGTGCCCAAAAGCGATACCAATTATCATCTGGCGCTTCATGAAATTATACTTTCACATTATGCTGACAGTAATTATAATGCTTGTATTCCTCTGATTAATGAGGGTATTAAATATTTTCCTGATAAAATGTTTCGCTGACTCAACCATAAAGCAAATGTTTTGGATGACATGGGCAAGCAACAGGAAGCACTGGCTGTTTATGATACACTCATCAAAAATTTCCCCAATAACGTATCGGCATATTTTAATAAAGGGATAACGCTTATGCGGCTTGAGAGGTATGATGAGGCAATTCCTTATTTTCAACAGGTAATCCTCATTGATCCCTATTACACATCTGCACACTATCAATTAGGAAGACTGTCTTATTTTAAAGGAAATATGGTACAGGCAATGATGAGTTTTATGACAACGATGCTGGTAAATCCTTCAAACAGATTTCAGAAAAACGTCATCAACTTCATGTCATCTATTGCACAGGTTGATGATGAAGCTGCTGACGCATTAAAAAAATATAAACCTTCAAAGACTGATCAGTTTGATGCCTTGCAGGAAATCGTCATCAGTAAAATTGCGCTGGATAAAAAATACAAATCGCTCACTGATTTGGATGATAAAATTATTCGTCAGATACAGGTAATTGTAGAAAAAGCTGAATTCAATGCAGGTGATAAAGGGTTTTGGATGCATTATTATGTGCCATTATACCGAAAGTCATTTGATGAAGGTTATTTTGAACCGATGGTAAACTTTATGTTTGGCAATTTGCAAATTGAAGAAATACAGAAGTATAAAAAGAAGAACGAAAAAAAGATTGAAACTATGGCTACTGCCATGCGTGCATATTTGGATGAGATTAAGGGCTCCCGGGTTTTAGATCCTAATAAAAGGGAAGCAGTTAAAATTCGTTATCACTATAGTGATGGAAATCTGGTGGGTAAAGGCGAAGTAATTCCCAACAGTAAAGAACTTAAGCTAAAAGGTCCTTGGGAATTTTATCATACGAACGGCGCTTTAAGTTCAAAAGGAAATTTTGATGAAAATGGTAAAAAGCAGGGCGAATGGAATTATTATTATGAAAACAGTAAACTCAAGGAAAAAACTTTTTTTAAAGACGATAAAGTAGAGGGAGTTTCGCTTGATTATCATGATAACGGATTACTTTATGTTTCTGCAACCTATAAAAGCAGCGAAATACAGGGATTAAAGAAAACATGGTATTACAACGGTATCCTTGCACTTGAAGAAGAGTATAAAGACGGGAAGCGGCATGGATGGTATCGTAAGTATAATAACCGTGGATTTTTGGAAAACGTATCGCAGTATGTTGATGGTAAGCAAACAGGAACAGTAAAAGATTATTACAATACAGGCAGGCTCTCAGGCGAAGGGGCTCTCATTGATGATAAATTTGATGGTCCATTAAAAACATGGCATGAAAACGGAAAATTGAAAAGTGAAGGAAATTACAGCAACGGAAAAAAAATCGGATTATGGAAAACATATTATAAAGACGGAAGTATTGAAACCGAAAATAACTTTACTGATGGCGAACTGGACGGAGAGTGCAAAGAATATTATCAGTCAGCCAAACTCTTTAAAAAATTGGTTTACAAACTGGGTAAGTTAAATGGCAAAGTAGAAACCTTTGCTGAAGATGGTAAGATTTATAGTGATATTGTGTATGAAAAGGGAAGATTAAAAGATATTAATTTTTATAACAAGCAAGGCGTAAACATCAGCAGTTCATCCAGCAGAAAAGGTGAAGTAAATGTAACATTCTTAGATGCTGATGGAAATAAAACCAGTCTGGGTACTTATGACAGGGATGGTTTGCAGCAAGGCAGAGGTATTTATTACTACATAAACGGAACCGTAAGTGCTGAAGCCGAGTATAAAGATGGCATGTTGAATGGTAAACGAACAACCTATTATAGTAATGGAACAAAAAAAGATGAAGTAACCTATACTCAGGATCAACTGGATGGTTATTATAAAGAGTGGTATCCCAATGGTAAATTAAAAGAAGAAGGATGGTATGTACATGGACAACGTCAAGGTACACACATCAGCTATCGTGCTACCGGCGATATTTTTTCAAAAATTTATTATCTCAATGATGACCAATACGGTTTTACAGAGTACTACTATCCTAATGGTAAATTGGATTATGTCCAGCGCTTTGATTACGATTGGATTACTGCTGTAATGCAGTATGATACCACCGGTAAACTGCTTCTTGATATTTCAATGCCCGATGGTAATGCTGATTTCAAGTTTATGAATTATAACGGAAAACCAATGATTGATGGTAGGTACAGAAATAATTTTCTACATGGCGAATACAAGTCTTTTTATGGTGATGGCAGTGTGCGATTTATAAATTATTATAAGCATGGCTTAAAGGATAGTTTATTTACTTATTACCATGCAAATGGAAGTTTGTTTTATCAGGGTACCTATAAACTTGGTTCACCGGTAGGTGCATGGAAATACTATTTTGATGATGGTAAAATAAATTATACAGAAGAATATAACGATGGTGAGCAGCAAGGAGTTCAGGTTATTTTCAATAATGACGGCACAAAAGATAAAGAGCTTACTTATGTTGACGGGCAATTACATGGCCCATATAAACAGTATGCAGAAAAGAATCAACTAGCCATTGTGTTTTATTATGAATACGGCAATATTGTTTCATATTCTTATGAGGGAGCAGATGGTAAATTAGTTGCTCCAGTAAAATTGCCCAAATTTTCCGGACCCGTAAAAGCTACTTTCAAAAACGGTAAACCTTCATATGAAACTACTATTATAAATGGAGCTATGCATGGGAAGCGTATAGTGT
>CAYPBV010000096.1:0-13062 GCA_964409025.1 uncultured Chitinophagaceae bacterium
ACCTTGTTTAATACGGTGTTGTTAATTCTTTATGGAATGCCAACTTTTTTGAGTGGGTTTATTTTAAAGTTCAATCCGCTTAAAATTGGTGCTGTTGTTTGCTGGGTGCTGGCGTTTATATCAACACTTTTATCTTATGAATATTCTTTTTTGCTGCTGGCAATGGCAGTAGTTACAGCATGGATAGTACCCGGATATCTTTTACGTTCACGCTACAAAAATCAAAACTGATTATGGCAGAAAAACAATTAACGGAGCAGGAAAGTCTGCTCATCATTCAGCAAATGATTAACCGTGCCAAAAGTAATTTCGTAGATACGGGTATCGGTCCCATGTTATGGGGTGGTGTAATAACGGTTTGCAGTATTGTACAGGCAGCCAAAATTTATTTTGATTTTGAAATGCGTTTTGACATCTGGTGGCTGGCATTGTTTGCATTGGTGCCGCAGGTATTTATTTCCATTAATGAACGAAGAGAGCGTAAAGCAAAGGGATGGGATGATGATATCATGAGTTATGTATGGATTTGTTTTGGAATTGGTGTATTTGTAGTGAATTTTATTAACAATGTAATGTCAGAAACTTTAAACCCTGCTCTTACTGCTTACACTGAGCTTTCAGGAAAGGGGGTATCGAACACGTGGAGTTTTGGAAGTTGTTATCTTTTATTTGTTTTTGGATTTCCCACCATTATTACAGGTGCTGCACGCAAACAAAGATGGATGCTGGCAGGCGGAATATTTTGTTGGGTAGCGGCAATTGTTGCTGCGTTTATGCCCACCTATGTTGATTTTGTACTGATGGCTTTTGCCGCCGCACTTTCCTGGCTCATACCCGGCATTATGATTCGGAAAAAATATGTAACACAGCAAGGAGCCCATGTTTAAAGATCTGGATCCCATATTACATTCACAATTGCGCCTCGCCGTCATGAGTTTACTCATTGGCGTAAAGGAAGCGGAGTTTACATTTATCAAAGAAAAAACAGGCTCTACGGCGGGTAATCTTTCTGTGCAAATCACCAAGCTCAAAGAAGCGGGCTATGTAGAAGTAATTAAGCAGTTTAAAGATAATTATCCTCAAACCATCTGTAAAATAACACCGCAGGGAATTGAAGCCTTTGAAACGTATGTAAAAGCATTGCAAACTTATTTGCCTAAATAATTACAGGCCTTTTGCAAACCTTATCTTTACAAATCTGTTGTTCTTGCAGAATTGTATGAATCCTATCATTAAAGTAACCCGTCTTTCCAAGCAGTTTAAGGAACTAAGAGCCGTTGATGCACTTTCATTTACCGTACAGGAAGGGGATGTATATGGCTTTTTAGGGCAAAATGGTGCCGGTAAGTCTACCACTATGCGGATGCTGCTCACACTCATTACACCAAGCGATGGCGATATTGAAATCTTCGGTTATAACCTGCGTACGCACCGCAAAGAAATTTTACAGCAAACAGGTGCGGTAATTGAACGACCGGATTTGTACAAGTATCTAACCGCTTTTGAATGTCTTTCCATTTTTGCTACCATGAGCGGATTAAAATTTTCCAAAGTACAACTGATGGAACAATTGGAACTGGTGGGTCTTGCACAAAGGGCACATAGTAAAGTGCGTACCTTTTCGCAGGGAATGAAACAGCGCTTAGGCTTGGCAGTGGCATTGGTGCACAATCCGCAATTATTGTTGCTGGATGAACCAACAAACGGACTTGATCCACAGGGTATTGCCGATATGCGCAATTTAATTTTGATGCTTAGCCGTGAACGAAAGAAAACGATTTTGGTGTCATCGCATTTACTGAGCGAAGTAGAGCAGATTGCCAACCGCATGCTCATTATTGATAAAGGAAAAAAATTAGTGGAAGGAACTGTGAATGAATTGTTTCACCCGGATGATACGATTGTGCTGTTGGAAACAGGTGATAAACTGCAAACAGAACAGCTCATCCGGCAATCAAATTATGCCGCTGTATTTATTCAAACGGATGCAAGCGGACTGGAGTTAAAGATGAGTAAGGAACAAGTGCCTGCATTTACCAAATTTTTAGTAGAGAAGGGAGTGGCTATAAAAGGTATTACAGCCCGACATACATTGGAAGATTATTTTTTAAAAATTACGACCGCCAATCAGCATGTGGAAGCTTATAAAAATTGAAGTCTTTAAAATTTTCAAAAAACCACGCACATACATTGCGTTTATAGCTGTATGGGCCATTGTGAGTTTAATACAAATTGCCATTTATGCTGATGGTCAGAAGTACATGGATTTTGTGTTGAAAGATGTGAAAGATAATTTTCTCGTAATTGGTAATCCTCTCAACGGCTATTTTGTTTGTTTTGTGATTTTACAAACCCTCCTCATTCACGTGCCATTGCTGGTGGCCTTGATAAGTGCTGATATGATAGCCGGTGAAGCCAATATGGGTACATTGCGTTTGATTGTAACCAAACCGCAAAGCAGAACCCAATTGCTGCTGAGTAAATTCATTGCTTCCAGTGCATACGTGTTAATGCTGCTGTTGTGGGTAGCTCTGATTGGTTTATTTCTTTCCATGTTTATTTTTGGAACAGACGGATTGATCAATGCCAAGAGCAGCGAAATCATTCTCATTAATGCCAATGATATTTTCTGGCGTTACCTACTGGCCTTTGCCTTTGCGGCACTGGCTTTGATTACTGTAGCAGCGCTGGGCTTTTTCTTTTCCATTTTTGCAGAAAACTCTATTGGCCCCATTGTGGCTACCATGAGTGTAATCATAGTATTTACTATTCTTTCTACACTGGAAATTCCCCTGTTTGAAAAAGTAAAACAGTTCTTCTTTACTACGCACATGATTGCGTGGAAGGGTTTTTTTGAAATGAAAGAAAATGCTGATGGGGAATCCATACCCGGCACTATCAGAAATTTACCCGCTGTGTTAAGAAGTGCGGGCATGCTGGCAGCACATGTTGTATTTTTTGTGGGCGCATCAATTTTTGTTTTTAAACGGAAAGATGTGTTGAGTTAGAGATTTGAAGGTTCCATAGTTGAATGGTTGAAGAGTTTTAATAGTTTCAAAATTATAATAAATGCGACGTCAATTCTATACAGGGAAAAATATAAAATGGAGTACTTTGTACTTCGTATCTCGTACTTTTTTCTATGTACTTCTTGTTTCCTTCCTCTTACTTTTTACCTCATCATCTTATTCTCAGCTTCCGGCACTGGAATTGGTAAAGAAAGTAAAAGCCAAGCTGGATAAAGTGAACGATTATGTAGCCACAGGTAAAATGAAAACAGATGTTGTGTTTATTAAAGCGCCCATCAGTAATATCAAAGCATTTTATAAAAAGCCCAATAAATTTCAGGTAAAGCGTGATGGCGGTATTTCATTATTGCCCAAAGGTGGTGTAAGTGTAAATATCAGTTCGTTATTATTGACTGAAGACTATACAGCTATTGATGCAGGTAGTGGTACTGTTGATAATATTGCTGTACGCATCATCAAGTTGCTTCCACTCAATGAAAACAGTGATGTGGTACTCACCACCATGTACATTGATGAAAAAGCATTGCTCATTCGCAGGGCCAATACAACTACGAAAGACAATGGTACGTATGAAATGCAAATGAGTTTTGGCAAATATGCTGATTGGGGCCTGCCTGATAAAGTGGTGTTTTCTTTTAATACCAAAGATTACAAGCTGCCTAAGGGTGTAACGCTGGAGTATGATGATGGCAGCAAAAAACCGGAACTTCCTAAAAATAAAAAGGGAAAAGTGGAAATTACATACAGCAGTTATGTAATTAATAAAGGTGTGAGTGATGAAATGATGAAGTGATATGTAATTGAAATATTTTTACTATCTCTCAACACTAAACTAACTACTCATTTCTATTGACTATTCACTTTGCTCACTCTTCCGCCAGCTTTTCATCCACTGCTCTTGCAAAAAGCGAAGCGCTTCTGCGTTTCATGGGATTACTTCTTGCCTCAGCATAACCATTTCTTGTTCTGAAAATATCAATAGCAGCAAAAATGGAGGCTCGTAATGAATGCTCATCACCTCTGCCTTTGCCTGCAATGTCAAACGCTGTGCCGTGATCAGGACTGGTACGTATTACAGGAAGTCCGGCTGTATAATTTACTTCATCGCCCACTGCAAGTGATTTAAACGGTATCAACCCCTGATCATGGTACATGGCAAGTACTGCATCAAATTTTTCATACTGTGCTCTTGCAAAAAATGCATCGCTGCTGTAAGGGCCAAAGCAAAACACATTGTGCTGCTGCTTGGCTTCCTTAATAGCGGGCTTGATAATTTCTTCTTCTTCTTTGCCTATTAATCCTTCATCGCCTGCATGCGGATTTAAACCCAGCACTGCAATCCTGGGCTTATCAATACCAAAATCCTGTTTGAGACTTTGGTTTACAATTTTCAATTTAGAAACAATGGCTTCTTTTGTTATATGCTTTGCCACTTCGCCTACGGGTACATGCTCAGTAAGCAAGGCCACTTTCAAATTATCAGCCGTCATAAGCATGGCCACATCATTTACATTAAAATATGCCTTTAAGAAAGGTGTATGGCCTGTGTAAGGGAACGCATCGCTGTACACATTTTTTTTATGGATAGGTGCTGTAACCAATGCATCAATCTTTCCATTCTTTAATGCTTCAGTTGCTGCCAACAGAGATTTGATGGCATATTGCCCGCCGGTTTCATTTAATTGTCCGGGTGTAATGGCCACTTCCTCTTCCCAGCAACTGTAAATGGTTACCTGCTTGGGACTGAAGCGTTCTAAATCTCTTGACGCCTGGTAGCTGAAATTGACGTCAGGAATACTCTTTTTATAAAAATTAATCACTTTATTGGAAGCAAATACAACAGGTGTACACAGTTCATGCAGGCGTGTATCGCTCAGCGCCTTGATGATAATTTCAAGACCTATTCCGTTTAAATCGCCGCAGCTGAATCCAATTACGGGTTTGTGTTCTGATGTGCTCATATAAGGGGTATTCCTGCAAATGTAGCAAATGCCGTTATGCAAAAATCACAAATTGCATATCGTAAATATCAGGGATATTTTCTAAGGAATTTATCATGCGTAAAAGCATTGCTCAAGGCACGGTATTTGACTGAATATAAAAAAATCAAATCCCATGAAAACAAGAGTCATCATTTTATTATTCCTGTTTGTTACGTCACAACACATTAGTTCAAATGCTACTCTGCCTTCTTCATCCGTTTCATCAACTGATTTTCTGTTTTTTAAAGCGCATCGTTTTGGGCGGGATGTATCCATTAGCTGGGCTTACCGCAATCCTTTGTTAGTTGTTTTCTATTACGTTGAGCGTTCTGCAGATGGTGTTCATTTTATTCCGATTACTGATGTAATGGCTTATGGTGAGCCATGGTACCGCTTAAGAGATCGTTCAGTGCCTGCCGGTGGCCTTACGTATTATCGTATTACTGCTTTTCAGCATGATGGATCAATTGTGTACTCACAAATTCAAAGTGTACGTAACCAGGGTAATGGCTGCAGATAATAATGTGTTGACTTTTACTTTTTGGCCGTCAGGCTCATGCTTTCCGTTACTTTTGCAGCGTGCAGTACACGTTAAAAAAATCGCTGGGTCAGCATTTTCTCAAGGATGAATCAATTTGCCGTAACATCGTGCAGGCAGTGGAAGAGATGCATCCCCATCAACTGCTGGAAATTGGCCCCGGAGCCGGTGCTATTACCAAATACCTGATGCACTTGAGCAATGTTAACTTCAAAGCAATTGAGCTGGATGATGAAAAAGTAAATTATCTCCAACATACTTATCCGCAATTAACCGGCAAAATCATACATCAAAGTTTTCTGGATGCAGCCCCGCCATTTGAAGGGGTATTTCATATCGTTGGAAATTTTCCTTACAACATTTCTTCTCAAATCCTGTTTCATATACTGGAGTGGAAAGATCAGGTGCCGGTGATAACAGGTATGTTTCAAAAAGAAGTGGCACTTCGTGTAGCTGCAAAAGAAGGCAGCAAAATTTATGGCATCATTAGTGTGCTCATTCAGGCATATTATGATGTGGAGTATTTGTTTGATGTGCATGAAAACAGTTTTAATCCGCCGCCAAAAGTTAAGAGCGGGGTCATACGGCTCACGAGAAATGCAGCTACTCCGGCCATGAAATCAGAAGCTCATTTTTTCAGATTGGTCAAAACAGCATTTAACCAACGCAGAAAAATGCTGCGTAATGGAGTAAAAGGAATGTTTGAAGAATCTTTTTTAAAAGAAGAACTATTTTCTAAACGTGCAGAGCAATTGAGTGTAGCACAGTTTGCAGCACTTACGTTTGAGATGAAGTAAATTAAGAAACGTGAAAGTTATTATTACCACTAAATGTCATGAATATCTGCAGCAAAAACTTGCTGCACAAAACTATGAAGTAATATATAACCCTGCCATCACCTATGAAGAGTTGCAGGCGCAGGTAGCTGATGTTACCGGATTGGTTGTTTCAACCAGAGTAAAAATTGATCAATCCCTGCTTGAAAAAGCACATTCACTCCAATGGATAGCCCGCTTAGGCAGTGGGTTGGAATTGATTGATGTATCATTTGCACAAAGCAAAGGTATTCAAGTAGTAAGCAGTCCGGAAGGTAATCGTGATGCAGTGGGAGAGCATGCACTTGGTTTATTGCTTAATCTCATGAATAAAATTTGCAGCAGTGCACAGGAGGTAAAACAGGGCTTGTGGTTGAGAGATGAAAACCGTGGTTCAGAATTGAGTGGAAAAACAGTAGGTATTATTGGCTTTGGTAATACAGGACAAGCATTTGCCAAAAAGCTCAGGGGTTTTGATGTAACCATACTGGCACATGATAAATACCAGTTTGGTTTTGGCGGTGAGTTCGTAAAAGAAGCGTCATTGAAACAGGTACTCAGGTATAGCGATGTGGTAAGCTTGCACCTGCCCTTAACACAGGAAACATTTCATTATGCACATAATGCTTTTTTTGAAGCAATGGAGCTACAGCCTTATTTCATAAATGCAGCCAGAGGAAAAGTGCATCATACAGGAGCAGTTATACAGGCATTGAAAACCGGACGCATCAAAGCAGCAGCATTGGATGTGCTGGAAAATGAAAAAATGAACACCTATACTGCTCAGGAAAAAGAAGAGCTGGATTGGCTATTACAACAGCCCAATGTTATTGTTACACCACACATCGCAGGCTACAGCCATGAATCTTTTTATAAGATGAGTAAAATAGTAGCAGATAAATTAGGGTTGTGAGGCGTTTCCAGACTTAAGGTTCTTTCTTAATTGAACGATATCAGCAATCGCTTTTATTCCTATGATAATCGTCATGATGATTACCAAGAAAAGATGAATTTTATTTTCAGGATTGATGAGTTTTGGATAATCATAAAAAACTACAACGATCCACAATAGAAAAATGACGGGATTTATCAGTTGGCTATAAATCTTCTTTTTGTTTTTCATTTTTTAATAATTGTCTATAGTCATCTATATTGAAGTAGAGTAATATTCCAAAGAGTATCGTTTTAATGATTTCACTGTGTAACTCAAACTTATCGGGTCTGTTGATTAAGTCCGGAAGATGAAAGATAAAAAGTGCCAGCCACACAATGTAGAAAATAACAAAAAAGATTACCCACCATTTCGTAAAAATTCTTCTCCTGCTCATATTATTGAATGGGTATTTCTATTCTCAGTTTTTCCCAGGCAATCATAATTTTATTGTTTTCAATCAGATATTGCAACCGTTCCAGTGATTTTTCAGCAACTGCTGGCTTAACTGCAAACCGCACCACATCTTCTGCCTCATTATATTTATCAGCCAGATGTTGTTTGTGATTTTTATTCACAATAAATATCCATTCTTCCTTTCCCGGAATGGTAAACAGCGCATAGGTGCCTGCTTTAATTTTAGTACTGCCTATTGTAATTTCTTTACTTAATCTGATGGATGTGGCGTTGTGTGCACCCGTAACCCAAACCATATCATAAGGTACCAATCCACCCCAAATGATGCGGCCACGTACTGCAGGAGAATAATAATTGATTTCAGCAGCAGCTCCGTTTAATTGACCTTTAGTAATACAAGGGATACTTTTTTTGAAGGTATCAACAATTGCATTGGGATTTGTAAACGGCTGCTGGGCATAATTACTTCCTGCAAAAAAAGCCAGGCACACTAATGAAATGATAAACTTGATTCTTGTCATAGTTTGGGTTTGTATTCATTTATTATTTTGCCTGTGTCCAAACAGGAGTTACAGTGTAATATTTTTCCTATCTTGTTTGCAGCAAATATAAAAGAAATGCTTGTAAAGACTTTTGGAAGCGCCGTGTATGGAGTAAATGCAATCACCATAACTGTTGAAGTAAATAACAGCAGCGGACAAAAATTTTTTATGGTAGGCTTGCCGGATAACGCAGTTAAAGAGAGTGAGCAGCGTATAGAAAGTGCACTCAAAACTTCAGGTTTTTTTTATCCCCGTACAAAGTTGGTGATTAATCTTGCTCCTGCTGATATCCGTAAAACAGGTACTGCCTTTGATTTACCAATTGCTATTGGAATATTGGGTGCTTCAGAGCAAATTGAACAACCGGAATTGCTTTCATCTTATTTAATGATGGGTGAGTTGAGTCTTGATGGGAGTATCCTTCCCATAAAAGGTGCATTACCCATTGCCATACAGGCACGCAAAGAAAATTTTAAAGGATTGATTGTACCCAAACAAAATGCAAGAGAAGCAGGCATGGTAAATAATCTGCAGGTTTATGGCGTGGAGCATATTAAGGAAGTGATCCATTTCTTTAAGGATGAAACTTCACTCAAACCGGTAGATGTAAATACAAGAGAAGAATTTTTTAATGCACAATCAAATTTTGAATTTGATTTTAGCGATGTAAAAGGCCAGTCAAATATTAAACGTGCATTGGAAATAGCAGCGGCAGGCAGTCATAATGCTATTTTAATTGGCCCCCCCGGTGCAGGTAAAACTATGCTGGCAAAACGATTGCCTACTATTTTACCACCTCTCAGTTTACAGGAAGCATTGGAAACAACAAAGATTC
Organism: uncultured Chitinophagaceae bacterium; assembly: GCA_964409025.1. Taxonomy (GTDB): domain Bacteria; phylum Bacteroidota; class Bacteroidia; order Chitinophagales; family Chitinophagaceae; genus Lacibacter. Next base: position 9,090 of record CAYPBV010000096.1, read on the forward strand.
ATAGTGTAGCCGGAAAACTGCCGGAGAATTCTACGCTTATATCTAAGCGTCCTTTCCGTTCACCGCACCATACAATAAGTGATGTAGCATTGGTGGGAGGTGGTACAAATCCACAGCCGGGTGAAATATCATTGGCACATAACGGGGTTTTATTTTTGGATGAATTGCCGGAGTTTAAACGCACTGTATTAGAAGTGATGCGCCAGCCCATGGAGGAGCGAAGGGTTACTATTTCAAGGGCAAAAGTAGCTATAGACTTTCCTGCCAGTTTTATGCTTATTGCATCTATGAATCCCTGCCCATGCGGCTTTTACAATCATCCGGAAAAGGAATGTACTTGTCCGCCCGGAGCCGTGCAGAAATACCTGAATAAAATTTCAGGACCTTTATTAGATAGAATTGACTTGCATGTGGAAGTAACCCCTGTACCTTTTAGTGAATTGTCAAAATCAGAAAATAGTGAGCATTCAACATACATCAGGGAGCGTGTCATTAAAGCAAGGGAAATTCAGGCATTACGGTATAATGGCGTGGAAGGAGTGTATGCAAATGCTCAAATGAGCAGCAAGCAGCTTAAAGAAATCTGTATTATTTCGCAGGCAGGGCAAACCCTGCTTAAAGCAGCAATGGATAAGTTGAACTTAAGTGCAAGGGCCTATGACCGTATTTTAAAGGTGAGCCGAACCATAGCAGATTTGGCTGCAAGTGAGGATATTAAAGTAGAACATTTGGCTGAAGCTATTCAGTACCGCAGTCTGGATAGAGAAGGGTGGGCCGGATAATGAAGCAACGATTTGTCTGATTAATGAATCAGTAGTAACCGGAGACTAATATATTTACTTTTAAACTGTATTAATAGCTATGTTTGTTTACGTTCTCAATTTTACTGATTGGGTTAAATTATTGTATAAATTGCCAGTATAAACCTGTAAATATTAATAAATTATACCGTGTTTATTGGTTTAGAAATATTGTTTTTAAATGGATTAATCTCTGATTAACAAAACTTATGAATTCATTTCAGAAACAGCGATACCTGGCTCGATTAACTACCGATGTTGTTTTAATACTATCAGCATTTATTGCTGCACGTATCTTTGTTCCTTCACAAACAAGCCTTTTCTCTACACGAAACTTTGAGGTGTTTTCTTTTATTATAGTAGCCTGGTATTTTTCGGCAAAGGTTACGTTTTTGTATGATAATTTTATTTCCAGGAGACTTTCTGAGGAGTTTTTAATTTTATTTAAAACGCTCATTTCGCTTTCTTTTATTATTAGTATCACAGCTTTTTTTGTTTCAAAAGATCCGCAGTATTCTAAACGATTTATAGCTGTGTTTTTAGCTATCTTATGGCTTACGCTGCCGCTTGAAAAGTATCTGATTCGTTGGTTTTATGCAGGCTTTATTTTTAAAAAGCACACCGTTAAGGTATTAATTATAGGCACTGGCGACCTGGCCATTCAATTTTGTAATCAGATAATAAACTCTCATAAATACGGCTACAGGTTAGCCGGTTTTATTGATGAATTGCCCAACCCTGCATTAAACGGGCAATACTTAGGTAACATGGCGTATATGGAGGAGGTTTTAAAACAACAGCCCGATATTCAGGATGTTATTATAGCGCTTCCGGTTTCTGAAGCAAGCAGGATAAAAGTAGCATCCTCAGTTGCAGAGCAGTATTTTAAAAGAGTAAGTATTATACCCGATTATTTTTCTTATGCACAAAGTGTTTCAGTAATGAATATCGGTTCTTTTCCTTTGGTAGCATTAAGACGTTTGCCCCTGGATGATCCTGAAATGAGGTTTTTTAAACGGGCGTTTGATATCGTACTATCTGTATTCGCTTTCGTATTTGTCTTTAGTTGGCTTTTCCCGATAATCATTATTTTAATAAAGCTCACCACCCGTGGTTCTGTTTTTTTTGTGCAGGAGCGGTGGGGCCTCAACGTTAAACCCATCCGTTGTTTAAAATTCCGGACCATGATTGACACACCTACAGATGTAGATCATAACGGAAAGTATCAGCAGGCCAGGAAAAATGATCCCCGAGTTACTAAGATTGGCCGCTTGCTTCGTAAAACAAACCTCGATGAATTACCGCAGTTTTTTAATGTTCTCAGAGGAGAAATGTCTATTGTAGGTCCCCGGCCACATCCTATTCCATTGAATATGGAATCAAAAGATACGGTGAGTAATTACATGCTGCGTTATTTAGTAAAACCAGGTATTACCGGCTGGGCACAAATAAATGGTTTTCGTGGTGAAACCAAAGAGATACATCAAATGCAAAAAAGAATTGATTTCGATCTATGGTATATTGAAAACTGGAGTTTCTGGCTTGACTTGCAAATTATTTTTCAAACAATGATCAACATGGTAAAGGGCGATGAGAATGCCTATTGATCCTCCACTGTAACCTTTTTCACTTTACATTATTCTGCCTGCACTAACTTTTAATTATAGTTTAAAATCAGTGATTACATTTTCAATTACTCCAGGGGTTTTTATTTCTTTCTGGTTCCAATTACAGGGGCAAATATTAATCCTAAAAGTAAACCTGCAGCTAAAGCATACAATTGTATTTCATTAAAGTTAGGCGAATTTGTTTTGTAAACTTTTGTAAAGGGTCTGATAACTTCAAAGGTGTTACTGTTTTTTATCTGTTCATCTAAATACAGTTGCTCCCTGAAAAAAACCACTTCCTTATCATATACACTTACAGGATTTAAAGGCTCTCCTAAAAACACATTACCCTGTCCCTGACTTTTAGGTATGATGCTGTTGCTTACAATATTTTTTAAAGTATCGAGGCTGCTTATTTTGGCATCCAGACTTTTTCTAAGTTCAATTATATTTTCAAGACGGGCTTTCTTGCGTTTTAAAGCATATTCATTGTTTTCAAAAAGGTTTACAATTCCTGTTTGAACTTTTTCAATAAGCGCTGTATCTTTTACTATAATGGTAATTTTTAATGTGGTGGCTAAGCTATCATCATTTTTTAAACGCAGTGTATCACTTACATCAGCAAGTTTTATACGCACTACTTTGCGGGCATCTTTTTCACTTAAATTGAGTTTTTGTGTAATAACAGGCAGGTTTTCTACTACGCCTAATTTATCATTTAAATCTTTTATGATATTCTGGCTTATACCGGCAGGTAATACTCTTGAAAGAAAAATGCCATCGGTTTTATAACGCTTATTAAGTACAAACCTTGCAGCCAAACCCAGCAGTCCGCAAATCCCGAATATATAAACTACAATTTTGAAATTAGTTTTGATACTGCTGAGCCAATTAGAAATGGCTTTGCCAATACCGGTAAACAATTTGCCTACAGGTTTAAAAAAATAAATAAGGTCTATTTCTTCGTTTTGTTTTGGATTGTTAATGGGCTCGTTACTCATGGTATCAATTTATTGTTTCTGATTTTGCAAATATGATATAAAAAATGGTTTATAAAATGTGCTGTTATATAAAAAGATTAAATGGTTTCTGGTATTGTTTTAAACTCCGGCACAGTTTCACGTCTTCTTTTTATAGCCCCGGATAGTAAACCTAACACAAGCCAGTAACCGCCGGAATGCAACGGGGTTTCTAACGCAGGATTAAAAAAGCATAAAATGAAAAAGGCAAAAAAACTGTAAAAAATGAAAATGTCGTAGGATTTTTCATAATACCTTCTGTGGTTAAAATACTCTTTAAAGACTTTTGTATAGAGTAAAATGATATTGACGATAAAAAATATACCCAGCCTGCAAAATAATGTTACAAACGTATTATGTGCACCTATTACATAAGGCAGCGTTACCAGTTTATCTTCATCAAGAATCGGGAAGTGAAAGACTACTGGTGTACCAAAACCATAACCAAATAAATTTCCCGGAAAACGATCAACCAGATACTGATACCATAATACAAGCCGCCATGTAGAGTTATCATCCCATCCCCATGAATAATGTGAGCTTGTAA
>CAYPBV010000097.1:0-9664 GCA_964409025.1 uncultured Chitinophagaceae bacterium
GGCGGTATGTTTGTACAGAGTTTAAAATTCGTAACAGCACATGGCGGGGATAAAAGCGCTATCTCCATTTACGGACAGGAACGTTATGAAGGAACATTGCGTTTGTGTAAAATGAATTTGCTTTTACGCAACTTAAGTTTTGATGTAAAGCTGGGCGATTCTTTATTACAGGATAAGTTTCCCAATGACAAGGCTGATTTCCTGCTCATGAACCCGCCCTTCAACATCAGCAAGTGGCACCCTGAAGATTTGCCCGACCAGGACCCACGCCTCTTTGGACCCAAAGAAGTATTTACTACGGATGGCAATGCTAATTACATGTGGTTTCAAACCATCTGGCACCACCTGAGCAGTAAAGGCACTGCCGGTGTGGTAATGGCCAATGGTGCGATGACCACGGGTAATGCCGGTGAAAAAAATGTGAGAGACCATATGATAGAAAACGGCATGGTAGATTGTATTGTGCAGATGCCCGATAAACTCTTTCTCACAACGGGTATCCCTGCCTGTATTTTTATCCTCAGCCGTAACAGGGATGGAAAAGATGGTGAACACAGGGAACGCAAAAACGAGATCCTCTTTATTGATGCCCGTAAGCTGGGACAGATGGTGAACCGCAGACTGAGAGTGTTTAGTGATGAAGATGTAACAAAGATTGCGGATGTATATCACCAGTGGCGCAATTTCCCCTCCCGGGAGGGGTTAGGGGTGGGTTACAAAGACATCGAAGGTTTTTGTAAAGCCGCTACTCTGGAAGAAGTAAAAACCAACAACAATGTACTCTCTCCCGGCCGCTATGTAGGTACCGAAGCAGAAGAAGATGACGGCGTACCTTTTGAAGAAAAGATGAAGCACTTAACACAACAGTTAAAAGAGCAGTTTGAAGAAGGGGCAAAACTGGAAGAACAGATCAAAGAAAACCTGAAAAGCATTGGATATGGCTGGCATTGAAAAAGACTACTATAACATCCTTGAAGGGCTGAAAGAAAAAATAAGGCTGGCCCGTCAAAAAGCTGCGTTAGCAGTAAACCGGGAGTTACTGCAGGTTTACTGGGAAATTGGTAATGCCATTTTGCAACAGCAAAAAGAAGAAGGATGGGGTAAAAAGATCATCAGCAGATTGGCTAAAGACCTGAAGTCTGAATTTGATGATATGAAAGGTTTATCTGAACGAAACCTTGTTTACATGCAAACCTTTGCCGGCACATGGCCTCATTACCCATTTACGCAGCCGCCGGTTGCGGAAACACAAGACGAGTTAAAAAAACCAGGAAGCACAATTACGCAACCAGCGGTTGCGGAATTACAAAGTGCTGAAAATAAAGCCGGTGTAATTGTGCAGCAAGTCCTTGCACAAATTCCATGGACGCATCATACGGTGATATTGGATAAGCTCAAAACAGAAAAAGAGCGGCTGTTTTATATCAAAAAAACGGCTGAAAACGGGTGGAGCAAATCGGTGTTGTTAGCGCAAATTGAAAGTGGTTTACACCTTCGGCAGGGTAATGCCATTACCAATTTTGCACACACATTGCCGGCTGCTCAAAGCGACCTGGCAAGAGAAACACTCAAAAATCCTTACCTCTTTGATTTTTTAAGCATTGGCGAGGAAATGCAGGAACGGGAATTGGAAAAAGCATTGATACAGCACATAAAAAAGTTTATGCTGGAGTTGGGGCGTGGTTTTGCTTATGTGGGCAACCAGTACAACCTGAATGTGGAAGGGGATGATTTTTTTCTCGACCTCTTGTTTTACAATTACCACATGCACTGTTTTGTAGTATTTGAATTAAAAGTGGGTGAATTTAAACCGGAGTTTGCAGGTAAATTAAATTTCTATATCAATACTATAAATGATCAGATTAAAGGCAGGGATGATAAACCCACCATTGGTGTGCTGCTGTGCAAAACACCTAATGAAACAGTAGTAAAATATTCATTACAGGGAATAGATACGCCCATGGGCGTGGCCGACTACGAATTTACCAATGCCTTACCCAAACAATTAAAAGGTGAAATGCCCACCATTGAAGAACTGGAACAGGAAATTGAGAAAGAAATAAATGAGTATAAAGAAAATCTTAACCCGGTTGATGCAAGGCTGCAGGCCATAAAAGAAAAACTCAAAGGAATTAAAACCGATGAAATACAAACACAGGTAACCTTTCCAATTATTACAAAACTTTACAAAGAAGGACTCAGACCCCTGTTTGAAGAAGTGATTAACAGATTCTCTGTTTTTGATGAGGATTTCAGGGATATTCATTACGGTTGGGTTATTGAAACTTTAAGAACAGATAAGCTTATAACCATAGACGCATATTTTGAAAATGAAGACACTGTAATGCAACGCAAAGACCTTATATTTTCTTATAACCTGCCTACTTTTAAAAAATCAGGTACGGAACCTTTGGGTGAACATTTGAGGTTAAAAATTGAAATGCAGGAGTACTGGTACGGCTTTAAACTTGAAAACTATAACAACCAGCAACCATTCTTAAAAAAATTATACCACCAGCCATTAACAACTGAAGACAAACAACAGATCATTGATTTGCTCATGAACACAGTAATGGACCGTATTGAATGGATCATTGAGTATTTGAAAAATAAAGAAGCCCGTAGTATTAATTAAAATAGATAGTTAATAGACGTGGGGGTGTAGAAGAAGATTTGCCTTTTGAAGAAAAAATGAAACACTTGACACTGTATTTGAAAGAGCAGTTTGAGGAAGGGGCAAGACTGGAAAAGCAAATAAAAGAGAACTTAAGAAGTATTGGATATGAGATTTTGTAATTTTAAAAGTAAAAACTAAAATATTCATGATATACGAAATAAGATTAGCGGGTGTAGAACAAGACGATGGCAAAATAGATTTGCAACGTCTTGCGCAACTTGCACAAATAATTTCTGAAATTGCTAAGGGTGCACTGCAAATCCGTTTACAGGGTTTCAGTATTGAAAGAGGCAGAACATCTGAACGTATAAGTAATGCTTTAAAAATAAAGCTTGCAGATTTAAAAAAAGGTTCAACTATTCTAGAGTTAGAATGTGAAACCTTTGGAGAAACGATGGCTGGGCAACAAGGTGATGTATTCAGACCTGAGATTATACAAGAATTACCTAGCCAAACACCAATGAGTATTGTTATTGACTCTTTCAGGCAGGCTTTAGATTATAAGGAAGAGGCAAACCAACTAGATAAAGCATTATTAAAAAAGCTGAAGCACTTTCAGAAAGTATTTATTTCTGATGAAGAGTTTGTAACAATGAGTAATCGAGGAAGTATACCAGATTTAAAATTGAAGAAAAAAGATTTTGAAAAAATTCAAATCCTAGAAGAAAGTATTCCGGAACCACAGGAAATATTAATAAATGGTATAGTAGACGAATTAAAATATTCTAAAAGTAGAGTTACAATAGCAACGAAAGAGGGAACTGTTAACGGAGTCTTAAGCGATGAATTAGAACCTGAAGATATTTCGAGGTATTGGGGGAAAGAACTAACAATTGCCGGCACTGCTCATTATTTGCCAAGCGGGAAAATGTCTTTTTTATATATAGAAAAGTTATTTGAGCCATCAGATGCTGATAAATACTTTTCAAAGCCATCTAAAAAGGAAACAGTAGAGCAACAAATACTCCGAAAACAAAAGATTTTAAAAAATGGCAATCATTTAAGCGAGATAGTAGGTCAATGGCCAGGGGACGAAAGTATTGATGAAATTCTAAATGCCCTTGACTAATGAGAAGATATTTGCTTGATACTGGAATTTTGGTACACTATGCAAGGCAAAGCAAATTGTATCAACAAATAGAAGCGGCTGAGAATTTGTCTGCTTCAGATTGCATGCCTATAATTTCTGTTGCAACACAAGCAGAAATATTAAGTTTTGGAGTACAACATAAATGGGGTACAAAAAAAATACAAGCAATTCAATCTCTTTTCACTAAACTAATTGTAATTGATATTAATTCTGCTGACACAGATTTATTAAATGCGTATGCAGAAATTGATGCATATAGCAAAGGTAATTTGCCAGGTATGCCATTGGGTAATTCAGCAATCACTATGGGTAAAAATGATTTGTGGATGGCAGCTACTGCAAAAGTTGCCAATGCAACACTACTTACAATTGATGGCGATTTCGATCACTTAAACGGAATATTTATTAAAGTGAAAAAATATCAACAACAATAACATTAAGTTGATAGAGTAAAATGCTTTAAGCATGCAGAAACAAAAAATAACCATCTTAACTGGGGCGGGTTTAACTGTAACAAGCGACTTTGCGGGCGTTTCTACTTGGAGTTTGACTAACAAAATAAGGAGTCTAAAAATACCGGAATTGGATATCGCAGGAATGAGGCCAGGAGAATATTTCTATCGTAAGTTATGCCTTCACTATACTGGGAAAAGAAAAAATGATTGTGACTTAGCTACTGTAAATTTCGAAACAATAATACACTTACTCGAAGAGATGTACGCATATCTCTCTTCATATATAAAAGGCGATAAAGAAGTAAGAGCAAAATATAAAGGTGTGAAACCTTCGTTTTTACGTTTACAGGAAACTATATCCAAAGATTTATACAAGGTCAAATTTGAAGCGAAAAAGGTTGGTCTTTACCAATTAATTAAAACCTATCATAATTATTTTATAAATGCAATTATTCAAGAGCTTAAAGAATTTAATCGGGATGCTTCTAATAATGGTATGAATTCTTTTAAGAAAGACTTCATACAAAAGTATTTCCCAGAAAAAGAATGGATAAAAAGAATATATACCTTAAATTATGATACTTGGATGAACTCATACATGGGTTATTATGATGGCTTTGATAACAAGGGAATATTTGAGTCTGAAAAAGTAATGCAAAAAGATGGCTTTAATTGCCATTACAATTTACATGGATGTATTCAATGGAGAAATTCATTGGGTGCAAACAAAATGGAAAAACAACAAAGAATTGTAAATGTTTTGAATTATAGCAAGGCTTCAGATTTTGGAATTAACAGAGAGCCTTTACTTGCAACTCCCATTATAACGGGATATCACAAGCTGGAAAGAATGAAGTATACTCCGTACTTGCAATTTTTTTATTCAATGCAAAAGGATATACTTTCTTCAGATACATTATTGATAATCGGCTATAGCTTTACTGATACTCATATTAATAATTTACTTTCCTTATATAAAGGGAAAACTGTGATTGTGGATTTTATCTCAGCTTGGAATACTGCTGAAATCAAAATGCAGGAGTTAATCAATAATCCCGCTAAGCTTGAAAGACTCGAAAAAAAATATGGCACAATCGATACCACTGATGTGCAATATGATAGATTTGATGATGCCGTTGTAGAGAAATTGCAAAATTTTGAACCTTTTGATGAAGGTTTTGACCCAACTGAAAAACAAATTGCAAAAGGTTGGATTAATTCAAAGAATAAAAAGACAAGAGTATGGTGGAAAGGTGTGGGTGAAGAATTTTACAATAACTGGGAAAATCTAATTGCTTAATGCCCCAATTCAAAACATTTAAACTCGGTGATGCTATAAATTTAGTTAAAGATGGATATACCCCATCTTTGACTGAACATTTACATTACATTGGGCTTGAACATATTGAACAACAAACTTTAAGATTGGCAGGAATTGGAAAATCTTCTGATGTAACAAGTAATAAGTTTCGCTTTAAGTCAGGAGATATTTTATTTGGAAAATTGAGACCTTATTTCAGAAAAGTTTACAGGCCGAAATTTGATGGTGTTTGCTCCACTGATATTTGGGTAGTAAGAGCTAAAAAGAATTTTGACCAAGGGTTTATATATTATTTGATGGCAAGTGAAGAATTTGTTGATTTATCAAGTCAAGGAAGTAGTGGTACAAGAATGCCAAGAGCTGACTGGAATAATTTAAAAAATATTGAGTGGGAATTTCCCTCCCTCCCCACCCAAACCCGCATCGCCGCCATCCTCTCCTCCCTCGACGACAAAATAGAACTCAACCGCCGCACCAATGCCACACTGGAAGCCATGGCCCAAACACTCTTTAAAAAATACTTTGACTTGCCCGCCATAGCTTCAGCGAAGGAGGGATATGATATTGACCCGGACAATTTGCCGGATGGATGGAGATATGAGAAAGTAGAATCGCTTTTTGACATTTCAATCGGAAGAACACCACCCAGAGTTCAAAGGGAATGGTTTAGCAACAATCACGAAGATGTCAAATGGATTTCAATAAAGGATATGGGTAATTCAGGTACATACATATTTGAGACATCAGAATATTTAACGAAAGAGGCAGTTAAAAAATTCAATGTTCCTGTTATTCCTGATAATACTGTTGTACTTAGTTTTAAACTTACTGTTGGAAGAGTTGCAATTACAACTGAAAAGATGTTATCAAACGAAGCAATTGCTCATTTTATACCCAAAAAATCAACTTACTTAACTCCGGAGTATATTTTCCTTTTTCTAAAAAACTTTGAATACGATTCACTTGGAAACACATCATCTATAGCAACCGCTGTGAACTCACAAACTATTAAAGGAATAAATATCTTAGTTCCGGATATTGAAATGATAAATAATTTTTCTTCATCTGTAGTTACTCTATTTAAAAGAATCAAAACAAATCAAGAAGAAATAAAGACATTGATTCAAATTAGAGATTCACTTCTTCCCAAACTCATGTCCGGTGAAATAGAAGTGAACGCAGCAGAAAACGAATTGGTCAGCTAATGAATAAAAGCAATGAGTAAATACCTTGCAGAAAGTGATATAGAAACCGCCGCCATTGAATGGTTACTGGAAGACAAGCGCTTCCAGTATCAATATGGCCCCAATATCCAGCGCAACCTTAAAAAGGCTGTGTTGGAACATCGCTTTGCTGCGTATTTACAAAACCGCTACCGTCATGTACCTGCCAAAATACTGGCAGAAGTACAGCAGGAATTTCTCTTTCAATCCGGTACGGATCTGCATCACCGCAACCACAGCTTTCAGCTCAAACTCAGCAAGGGCATTAGCAAAAACTGGAAAGATGAAAAGGGCAAAGAATGTTTTGAACATTTCTATGCTGTTGATTTTGATACGCCTTCCAACAATGAATTCTGGGCAGTGAACCAGTTCAGCATTGAGGGCCGTAACAACCGCCGGCCTGATCTGCTTATTTTCATCAACGGTCTGCCCATTGTGTTGTTTGAATTTAAAAACTGGTTTGATCCTGAAGCAACAGTGGATAGTGCCTTTAACCAGGTACAGCATTACACAGAAGATATTCCGCAGGTATTTGAAACCAACTGTATCACCGTCATAAGTGATGGCGATACTACGTTGCACGGCATGTACAGCAGTGGTAAAGAATGGTATGCGGCGTGGAAGAGTGTGGATGGCATCAACATCGTGGAAAATGATTTTGCACTGGAAACACTCATTAAAGGTTTGCTCACACCGGAGCGTTTGCTGCAATACATCCGCTTCTATATTTTTCATGAACCGGAAAAAGGGCAACTGGTAAAGAAGGGCGCCAGGTATCACCAGTTCTTCGGTATCCAGTTTGCACTGGCCAATACCTTGAAAGCTATTCGTCCGGTTGGTGATGGGCGCATTGGTGTGATCTGGCACACCACCCGCAGCGGTAAGAGCATTACCATGGCTATTTATACCGCCATCCTGCGGCAGATGAAAGAATTAAAAAATCCCACCATCATTGTACAGGTAGATCGCTTTGATTTGAACAAACAACTCTATGAAGATTTTGTGGGTGCCAAAGATTTGCTGGGCGATGTACAATTGGCACAAACAACCGAAGAACTCCGCAACCTCATCAGTGGTGATGGTGGTGGTGTGATCTTCAGTACAATTGAAAAATTCAGGTTAAGAGATACAGATACAGGAAAAGAGATTGAGCATCCTGTTCTAAGTAACAGGGAAAATATTATTGTGATTGCCGATGAATGTCACCGCACACAATACGGTCTCATCAAAGGTTTTGCAGCCAATCTCCGCAATGCCTTACCCAATGCGTCTTTTGTAGGCTTTACGGGTACACCCGTTGATAGCAAAGATGCTGACACCGTAGGTGTGTTTGGCGACATCCTGCATGTGTATGATATTAAACAGGCAACAGAAGATAAAGCAGTGGTGCCTATTTATTACGAACCACGTCTGGCCAAACTCCACTTGGGTAATGAAGCCATTGAAGAAGAAGCCGAAGAAATTACAGGAGGGTTAACCGATAATGAGCGCAATAAAATTTTATGGGCCGCTGCTGAAGATGCAGCCGGTGCAGCTGAACGGGTAGCTGCTGTGGCCAATGATATTTTACATCACTACACCAAACGTAACAACGATCTCAATGGTAAAGCCATGATCGTTTGTATGAGTCGCCGCAACTGTGTAAAAATGTACAATGCACTTACGGCGTTGGAAGGTTGTCCCGAAGTAGCGGTGATCATGACCAGCAATATTGCCAAAGACCCCAAAGATTGGAGCCCGCACATACGCACCAAAGAACAGATGGAAGCAGTGAAGGCACGGTTCAAAGATCCTGATGATCCGTTGAAGCTGGTGATTGTACGGGATATGTGGCTCACGGGGTTTGATAATCCGCCCATGCACACTTTGTATGTAGATAAAATCATGAGCGGTCATAATTTGATACTGGCCATCAACCGTGTGGCTACCGTGTTCCGTGATAAACCCAGTGGTTTGATTGTGGATTATATCGGCATTGGTGATAAGCTGAGAGATGCTACCAAAAAATATACAGGCAGTGGCGGTAAAGGACAGGTTACGATTGATATTGAAGAAGCCTTTGCGATGATTAAAGATGAAATTGATTTGCTGAAAACCCTGTTACCTGCTGAAGATTTTTATAAAGACTGGGCTTCTCTTTCCACCGGCGATAAACTCAAACGCATGAAAGAAGCGGTGAACTATGTGGTGGCAGAGGAAGAGCGATGCAAAGATTTCTTATTAGCTGAGAAACGAATGACAGGTTTGGCTACCGTGGTGAAGAATCATGCGGATGTAAGAAACATTGCTACGGATATTGTATTTCTGCAACAGCTGGGCACAGCCGTACGGAAAGTAAAATTCCCCACCACCAATATCCGTCAGAAAGAACAACAGGTGAAAGAACTCATTCACCGCAGCATAGAAAGCGAAGCCGTGGTAGATGTGTTTGAAATGGCAGGAATTGAACGCTTTGATATTTCCATCATCAATGATGATTTTTTGGCCACTGCTAAAGAAAAGAAAAGCGGTACAGAATTAAAACTGGAGTTGATACGGCAGATATTGAATGATGAAATTAAAGTGCGGCACACAAAAAACTTAATCAAGTACCGCAAACTCAAAGAAGAAGTGGAGCGCATCATCAATGATTATCACAATCACTTTTTTGATTCCCTGATTGCTTTGGAAAAGTTGCGTGAAGTGGCAAGGGATATGCAGGAAGAAGATGTGCGCCGCCGTCAGTTGGGCTTAACGGATGAAGAAGAAGCGTTTTATGAAATACTCGCCAAACACAAAACAGCCGTAACTGATTTTGAACTCATCAAAGAAATTGTAAAAGACATTACCGCTTCCATCAAAAAGAATTTGCAGATCGATTGGTTCAAAAAGCCTGATGCACGTGCACAGATCATGCTC
>CAYPBV010000097.1:9675-12981 GCA_964409025.1 uncultured Chitinophagaceae bacterium
GGTATAGGGAATGGTGGGGTGTGGAGGAAGTGGCGTAAACATTCAACTAGCTTATCATGAAATATTTTATTACTCTTTTTATTTTGAGTTTTTCGCTTAAACTAAGTGCACAGAATGTTTCATTGGACCAGTTATTGGTTCTAAGAGGCAAATCATTAGTGTACGTTGAAGAATTCTTAACTGCCAGAAAATGGGAGCTTACTGGTTCTGAAGAATATAGTTTGTTTAAATTAGGCAGTGCGACCTTTGCTTATGAAAAATCTTACCTGGATGATAAAGCACTTTCATTTTTAACCTTCGATTATAACCCGTACAACAGTAATGATAATGAGATTACAATTCAAATTAATAGGAGTTCAACTTATGTGCAATTTGTAAATCGTATCAAAGCGCTTCAATATAAGTTATTAAATTCGACTACCGAAGATGACCGACTAATAAAAAGATATACAAAAGGCAATACAATCATACGGGTTGTTTCAAAAGTGACGAAGGATGATTACAGTACCAGCACAAAAACAGTTTATTTATTTCAAATATATAAGCTAGCTAAGCGGGATATTCCGCCAAATTCACACTATGGTAATACTGTGCCCCCGGCTGCCGATACCACAGTCTACCCCGTGATAATTGATCAGGGAACAGCTGCATTTGAAAGGGGTGACTATTCCAAAGCAATTGAGTATTATAAAAAAGGTATAATCGGCAGTTCTGCTGACTATACAGATTATTATAACATCGGATTATGCTATTGGTATTTGAAAGATTACACACAAGCAATTGAATGGTTTAAAAAATCAGAGCTGAAAAACAATAAGGATATTGACACAAAACGAATGGTTGCCTCTTCGTATTTTGAAAGTAAACAATACACAAATGCCATTTTGTATCAGAAGAAGGTAATTCAGAATATTAATAAAAGTGCTGAGGATTTTGGAAAACTTACAATTTATCTGATTTGTGCCAAAAGATATACTGAAGCTTTGACCAATTCAAAACAAGGTGAGGCTGTGTTTCCAAAAGATTTAAAACTTAAAGCAAGTATAGCCCATGCTAATTTATATCTTGGAAATATTAATACTTCGAAAATTATATACGTAAAGTATCGTGATGAGTTTTTAGATGGTAATGAAACCTGGTACTCTTTCATTTCAGGGACATTCGATTTGTTTAGGGAACATGAATTAGAAAATAATCATTTTGACGAAATACTTTCTGCAATTATTAATGGAGAAGAATCATAGCCGTATTATTAAATAAATATCATGAAAGCAATAGTATATTTATTGATAATTCTTTTATTTAGTTGTACTGACTCCTCTTTTTCTGATACCAATAACGAATCAGAAACGAAGTTTGATACAGAAGAATATGGTGATGGCACATGGTGTGCTGATGTGGAATATTATAATTCCAATACCGGAACACGTAACACCTACACATTAGATGTGGAGGTTGAAAACGGAGAGTTAGCGCAGATAAATTGGCCAAATGGAGGATGGTTAGATGAGAGCCACTTTAGTCCTGTGGATATTTCGGATGGCGAATGCAGCTTTACAAGTGATAAAGGCTATGAATATTCAATAACTCTAACTTCAAAAGGTGGAGGATGTGGGTCATCAGATGGGTTCAGAATGCAAAATGAAATTGAAGAGGATATAGCAGATATAACCTGTCCTGTTTGTGGTGCAGAGAAAGAAACCTATGAAAGTGAATGTTATAGATGCAAACAAAAGAAAGAAACCTGTCCCAAATGTTATGGGTTTAAAATGGAATGGAATGAGTTGTGTGATGATTGTCAAGATGATGAAAGAAAAAGTGAAGATGGAGAAGATTTTTAAGAGTCAATTATTTTTTCTCCATAACCTTTAATGTGCTACCAAGTGAACGGAGTAGGATGATTCACTACGAACAATAAAAGAACGAATAAATTACATAGCCCTATAAATGAAATTTAGTTTAAAACCGATGTTGTAGTGAAAGAAATAATTAATAAAAAAGAAGATCAATATGAATGAAAACGTAAGGGAACAGCTTTGTTAGATATGGGATACTTATATTCAATCGGGCAAAGTAGTGGTTGATACAAAAGGAAATGCCTTTAACGATATAGACCAAACCCGTGTTGTAGCTATAAAAGACATTAAGAACATAATTAATGAATTCTTAACCGGCAATACAAGCCTTTATGAATTTAAAACCAGCCTTGATAGTTACAACAAGCAAAATAATTATTGGGGATTTACTGCTGCCAAAGGTCAAATGTTCTTTAATCTGCTTGCCAAATCAAGTGAAGCAGATATTAAAAGTTTAGTACAGTTGTTAAAGAATATAATAACAGAGCCCATAAATTTACAAGATGGCTTAAATAAGATGAAACAATTGTTTGAGTATGCTTCAGCCTATCTGCAAAAATCTCCTGATAGGAGAAAGGTTGCTAATCCAATGTCATCGGCCTATTTTCTTTCTTACTTCTGGCAAATACATGACCATTATAAATGGCCTATTATGTATAGCTCTATCATTGTTTCTTTTCAAAAATTAGGCATCTGGAAAGATCACGATACGTCCTATGGAAATTATGAATACTTCTATCACATGAATGAAGAAGCAAAAGCAGTTTTAAAAGAGCACACGGGTCATCCAATTTCAAATTGGGATTTAGAACATGCTTTGTGGAATTTCTCAGGCACTGCTACAGTCAATTCAAAACAACAAAAACCTAAAACACAAAGAGCCTTTGGAAGATCAGAGCCTGAAATTCCTGAAACTAAAATTCAAGAACCTAAAATACTTAATCCGGGTTTTGAACTTCAGGATTATATTATTCCAAGAGTAGCATAGTTAGTAGAGTTGGGTGCAAGTGTAGAAAAGAAAGGCTCACAAAAAGGAAGTGAATTTGAAAAATTAGTTGGAGAGGCCTTTAAGTATCTTAATTTTGAAGTAGAACAATTAGGGCAGGGTACCGGAAGAGAACCGGATGCAATCATAAAATTCCCAGAGGAACATATCGCATTTATAGTAGATGCCAAAGCTTATGCCTCAGGTTATACTTTAGGAACTGATGATAGGGCCATCAAAGAATATATCAGTTATTACTGCCCTAAATTAAAGCAAGGAGGCTTCAATAAGATTGGTTTTATAATTGTCTCCAATTCATTTAAAACAGACTTAAATGATTTAATCAATGAAATTACATGGACAACAGATGTCAAGCGATTTCTTCAACTAACAACTGAGGCTTTATTATATCTGTTAGCTTATAAAACAAAAGATAAACTAACCCTATCTCAGATAATTGAAACC
>CAYPBV010000098.1:0-12933 GCA_964409025.1 uncultured Chitinophagaceae bacterium
CTAAACTGCCGTACGGGTAACTCTGTACCGAGGGTTCGAATCCCTCCCTCACCGCACTTATTTCTTTATTGAAAACTGAATAATACTGTCTGTATTAGCAACAGATAGTTCGGGAGGTAGTTCAGCCCGGTAGAATATCCTGCTTTAAGGCGGGAGGGTCGCAGGAAATAGTTTCAGCAATCTTCATTCTGCAAAAGAAACTTTCGGGAGGTAGTTCAGCCCGGTAGAATACCTGGTTTGGGACCAGGGGGTCGCAGGTTCGAATCCTGTCCTCCCGACAAATAGCACACTGTAAAAGGTGTGCTTTTTTTATTGATTTATTTGTAATTTCTGATTGTTCAGCCCGATAGAATATCCCGCTTTAAGGCGGGAGGGTCGCAGGTTCGAATCCTGTCCTCCCGACAAATAGCACACTGTAAAAGGTGTGCTTTTTTTATTGATTTATTTGTAATTTCTGATTGTTCAGCCCGATAGAATATCCCGCTTTAAGGCGGGAGGGTCGCAGGTTCGAATCCTGTCCTCCCGACAAAAAAGCACACTTTAATAAGTGTGCTTTTTTATTTCGTTTTAATCTGCTGAAATCAGATACAACGCTAAGCCATTAATCCATTCCTGAAATTTTTAGCACTAATAATCGTATTCAACCTCTTTGCCTTCGCTATTAATTATTTGAAACTGTGGTTTACCATTTATAATTTCTTTAATACGGAATAAATCAGGATTACCATTTGGAAGTACAATTTTTATAATCTCTTCAAGTCGTGTTTGAGGCCTTCTTCTGAAAACAGAATCGAGTACTCTTCCCGGAACATCTTGTCTTGTAATGGGCGTTCGGGTATCTCTTCTTTCACCGTTAGCATGATAAACAGCTGTAGAGGTAAACAGGCCATTTCTGAAAGTTGCAGTCCAGTCGCCACGGTATTTACTCCAGCTTACATTTTGTACTCCGGGATAATCTCTGGCAAATGCCGCTCGCACTTTTGCAGGTTGGTTTTTGGAAGGCTTTGGACCGTCATTGTCATTATTTGATGTGCCGTCCCAAACTCTTCTTTCGTGCTCCAGCTGTTCATTACTACCATTATTTGACTTCTTATTTTTATCCTTGGCTTTTGATTGCCCCTGTGAGGTTGAACTGGATTTACTTTTTCTCTTTCCCTTATCGCCACTATTGCCTTGTGCGGCAAGATTTAAAGAAATGAGAACAGCTACAACTAGTAATATTAGTTTATGCATAACCTGTTATTTTACTTCAATGTTTCAATAATGCGGCATGTTTTAAAGAAGCTACCTTTATAAGACTGTAAAACAGCCAATAATTATGCCGTTATTACATATTTCTTCGATATTGCCCTCCTACTTCATACAAAGCATTTGTTATTTGACCAAGTGAACAATACTTGACTGTTTCCATTAATTCTGCAAATAAATTTCCGTTGTTGATGGCTGTTTGTTTTAAACGTTTCAATGCTTCCTCACCTTTATTTTCATTTCGTTTCCAAAACGCATGCAGATTATTGATTTGCTGCTCTTTTTCTTCAGTTGTGCTTCTAATTACTTCCTGCGGCAAAATAGTAGGACTTCCATTTTTGCTTAGGAACGTATTTACGCCAATCAATGGCAATTCTCCTGTATGCTTCTGATGTTCATAGTACAAACTCTCTTCCTGAATTTTATTACGCTGATACATGCGTTCCATTGCACCTAATACACCACCACGTTCAGTGATGCGATCAAATTCTGTAAGCACAGCTTCTTCCACTAATTCCGTTAACTCTTCAATGGCAAAACTACCCTGTGTAAAGTTTTCGGTTTTAGCTGAACCCAATTCACGGTTAATGATGAGCTGAATGGCCATGGCACGACGTACACTTTCTTCAGTAGGTGTAGTAATCGCTTCATCATAGGCATTGGTGTGAAGTGAATTACAATTATCATAAATAGCATATAACGCCTGAAGTGTTGTGCGTATATCATTAAAGTCAATTTCCTGTGCATGCAAACTGCGGCCACTTGTTTGAATATGATACTTCAGCATCTGACTGCGCTTATTTGCCTTGTACTTATATTTCATTGCTTTCGCCCAAATTCTTCTGGCCACTCTTCCTATCACACTGTATTCAGGATCCATGCCATTGCTGAAGAAGAAGGAAAGATTAGGCGCAAAATCATCAATGTTCATGCCACGGCTTAAATAATACTCAACATACGTAAATCCATTGGCCAGTGTAAATGCCAATTGTGTTATTGGATTGGCCCCTGCTTCTGCAATATGATAACCGCTGATGCTGACGCTGTAAAAATTGCGAACGTTTTGCTCAATAAAATATTCCTGTACATCGCCCATAAGCTTTAATGCAAACTCGGTAGAGAAGATGCAGGTATTTTGTGCCTGGTCTTCTTTTAATATATCAGCCTGTACAGTGCCCCTAACCTGTTGCAATGCAGCCCGCCTGCACTGTTCATAAATTTCTTTAGGCAATACTTCATCACCACTTAAGCCTAATAGTTTTAAGCCAAGCCCATTGTTTCCTTGGGGTAATGCATCAGGAGCTAAAGGATTATAATACTTCGGTTGCTGTCCATTTGAATATTTTTTTGCAAGTGCATACGTCACCATCGACCAATCACCATTTGCTTCAATCCATTTTTCACACTGCTGATCAATGGCGGCGTTCATGAAAAACGCCAACAGCATGGGAGCTGGTCCGTTGATGGTCATTGATACAGATGTTTTAGGATCACATAAATCAAAACCGCTGTATAATTTTTTTGCATCATCTACGGTAGCAATACTTACACCGCTGTTGCCCACTTTGCCATAAATATCAGGACGATGTGCCGGATCTTCCCCGTATAAAGTAACACTGTCAAATGCAGTTGATAAACGCTTAGCCGGTTGATCCACACTTACATAATGAAACCGTTTATTGGTTCGCTCCGGTCCGCCTTCACCTGCAAACATTCTTGTAGGATCTTCACCTTCACGTTTTAAAGGAAATACTCCGCTTGTAAATGGAAAATGACCGGGAAAATTTTCCTGTGCCTGCCATTTGAGCAAATCACCCCAATCTTTAAACTTGGGCAACACTACTTTTGGAATGCGTGTGCCACTTAAGCTGGTGGTAAACATTTCCTGCTTTATAACTTTATCACGCACTTTGTATTCAAAGTAATCTTTTTGATACGCTTTTACTTTATCCGGCCAGTTATTGATGAGTTTACGTGCTACAGGAGTTAGTTGTTCCGTAAAAAAGGTGATTTGCTTTTGTAACTCATCTATAACCGCTGAAGGGGCTTTAGCCGCCGCCAGGGTTTCAACTGCTCCGTGTAATTGATACAATTTTGTTGCAATAGCACTTTGGTCTTTTGTAAGTTGATCATAGTTGCGGTTGTTCTCTGCTATTTCACTCAGGTATCTTGTTCTGTTTGAAGGAATGATAGCCTGTGAAACTTTTGCTGTTTCTGAAAACGAAAAATCCCCAAACAGAATACTCGTTTTCTTTTCAATGGTTTTAATCAACAGTTCAAACAAATGATTAACACCCTCATCATTAAACTTACTGGCCATTGTACCTACAATGGGAAGGTCCGTATCTTTTGCAGTAAACAGTTGATGATTGCGTTTGTATTGTTTACGCACATCAGCTAACGCATCTAAGGCCCCGGCTTTGTCAAATTTGTTGATAGCAATTACATCAGCATAGTCCAGCATGTTTATTTTTTCCAATTGTGATGCAGCACCATATTCAGGCGTCATTACATACATGCTCACGTCACAATAATCAAGAATACTGGCATCACTTTGTCCTACGCCTGCACTTTCCAGAATAATAAAATCAAAAGCTGCTGCTTTGCAAATATCTATGGCTTCCTGTACAGCTGCACTTAAGGCTGTATTGTCATCACGTGTAGCGAGTGAGCGCATGTAAGCACGTGGATGGGAGATGGCGTTCATGCGAATGCGATCGCCAAGTAATGCCCCACCTGTTTTTTTCTTGGAGGGATCAACAGAAATAACAGCAATGGTTTTATCAGGAAAGTTGTTGAGAAAGCGCCGAACGATTTCGTCTGTTACGGATGATTTACCGGCGCCGCCGGTACCTGTAATGCCGAGAACAGGAATAGTTGTTACAGGTTGTGGGTTATGAGTTATGGGCTGTCCATTTTCTGCATATGTAATCTGGCGGGCAATCTTACGTACATCTTTAACTTCCCCTAATTTCAATGCTGTTTTATAATCTCCTGTGCCATTTAATGAAACATCACATTGCCTGATTACATCCTCAATCATTCCTTCCAGACCCATCTTACGTCCATCATCGGGCGAATAGATTCTTGTGATGCCGTATTGGTGCAGTTCCTCAATTTCAGCAGGCAAAATGGTTCCGCCGCCACCACCAAAGATTTTAATATGCCCGCATCCATTTTCTTCCAGTAAATCCTTCATGTATTTAAAAAACTCAACATGGCCGCCCTGGTAACTGGTGATGGCTATACCCTGCGCATCTTCTTCAATGGCACATTCCACTATTTCTTTTACGCTTCGGTTATGACCAAGGTGAATGATTTCAGCACCTTTACTTTGCATAATACGGCGCATAATGTTGATGGCGGCATCATGGCCATCAAATAAGGAAGCTGCGGTTACAATTCTTACTTTATGTGCGGGGGAATAACTCATAATTGACAAAAAGTTTTTCGCTAACGAATGTTTGGCAAAAATAGTGAATCAGAACTGAAGGACTAAAAGCAAAAACCCCAACTTTTAAAAGTTGGGGTTTTGCAGATATTATATACATCAGCATTTTATAAATGTCTGGTATTGATTACAGATAATGCACGGCCCTGTGCGGTGCCAATTGCATAAAATGTATAAATACGGCCGGTGAGAATGATATTACCGGGATTAATTGAAGCAATTAGGTTTTGAGTACCTGCTGCTTTAATTCTGATAGTATAGGTACCGGAAGGCACAGGTGTAAATGCTGACAATGCATCAGCATTTGGAGTTGCGCCTAAGTAAGACCTGTTAGTAATTGTAACACTATCCAAAGTGGGCGAAGAACGTAAAAATGTAATATCAACTGCCGGTGCATTAGGTGCCGCATGTACAAAGCGAACATGTGTAACACCAGATGCAGGAGGAGTGAGATTATCATTTAATCTTACTACACGTAATTTGGAAGTGGGCGTAGCTAATGTATCGTAAGCGATGATGCTGTACGCCGCATTAGCTGCAAAATCAAGATTTGCTTCAATTACATTTGTTCTTCCACTATCCGGTGAAATTTTAATATTTCTGGTGCCACGTAAAAAGGGCATATAAGCACCTCCGTTTCCGGCTCCGCCTCCTAAAGATGAAATGCCATAAGAAAGACGACGTGAGCCATTTGCCACTATCCCATCTACTACTATATCGAGTGATGGTGGTGGTGGTGTAGCTGCTACAGGTGCTGCGTGAACAAATAATGCAGAGCTGTTAGCATCAGGATTTAAATCCAGTGCTTCATCTGTCTTTTTTTTGCAAGATGCAATAAAGGCACCAGCTGTAAGAAGAAGCAAAAAGCTTATATAATTTAATTTCATTATTATTTGATTTAAATACTTAAAAATTAGTACCCGCTGTTTTGTTGAATATTGATATTGGCATCACGTTCACCCTGTGGTATTGGCCACACCCACTCTCGTCTTGTATTTGCAAGCTGAGATTGTGTTGTGGGAGATGAAATAGTGCCACGATCAATTACACGTGAAGTTCTTTTTAAATCAAACCAACGATGACCTTCCATAAACAGTTCTTTTCTTCTTTCGAGCGCAATGGCATCAATTAAAGCCTGACCGGTTTCCGTACCGGGTACAAAACCCTGAATACGTGCTGCACGTAAGGTATTTAAATCTGCCAATGCATTAAGTTCCTGGCCGGTTGTATTTGCATAAGCTTCGGCACGAATCAAATACATTTCACCTGTGCGGAATGCTTTCCAGTCTACAATACCATCTATTGCTGTTCCTTTTCCCAAATATTTTGTAACTACTAATCTGGTATTAGCTCTTACTAATGTAGTAGTGGAAAAACCTCTTGTAACTGAAGTTGAAAAACGAACATCATTTACTTCATCAATTTGAGCAAAAAGTGATGGATTTCCTTCAAACTGGCTTCTGTTAGTACCGGGAGGCGGGCTATATACATCACCTGCTAAACGGCTTGCAAATTCACCAAGAGCAAATAAGGATGCAAAAGCTACTTCTGCATTGCTTTGATCTCTCCAGATAGATGGATAAACTGAACGAGTGGCCAAAGGCAGGGCATTGATAACAGTTGTAGCATTGCTGATAGCAGCAGGATAATCTTTTGCGTACAATGCCACCCTTGCATAAATAGCACTTAAACCAATAAGGTCAATTTTATACTTAGGTCCATTACCATTAATTGATACATCTATATCACTTAATAATGTTCTGGCCGTGTTTAAATCAGCATAAATATTATCATAATTTGAAGAAACGGATTCACGGGACGGTTTAATAGAAGCAGGCGATTCTTCCAGTACAGAAAGTTTTCTGTAAGGTACGCCTGCAGTTGTGCTGTTACGATTGAGATTATCAGCGAAATAGCGTAACAAATCAAAATGCACCATTGCACGTACTGCCAAACATTGACCCTTTATACGATTAGCCTGTTTTTGGTTTGCAGGTGTTGTGAGTTTATCAATGCTGTTAATGATGATATTGGCATTGTTGATGATGCTATAACAAGCAAGCCAGGTTTCGGCTACGGTTCCGTTCTGCGGAGTGTATAACCAGTCTGTTATTTCCAGAAAGTTTACAAGTGATTCAGTTGTTATCTGTTGACATATCAGGAAGAGCTGACATGTTTCTGCCGTAATACCCTACGCCACGCATGGAGTTATAAACAGCACTTAAACCATTTTCATAATCTTTCATTTCCTTAAACGCATTTTCAAGCGTTGCAAGATGAGTAGGGTTAATGGTAATCTGCTTTTTACAGCCAGCAGCCCCAATCAGGAACAACCCTAAACTTATTTTATATATTATTTTTTTCATTTCGTTTTGTTTTAAGTTTTAGAAACCTACGGTTAAACCAGCAGTTACTGTTCTTAATGCTGGGTATTGAGCACCTGTAAGTACACCTGATGAAAGTTCAGGGTCAAATCCAAGGAAGCTAAATCCTGTCCATAAATTTTCACCCATTACGAATACCCTTACGCTGCTCAGCTTTATCGCTTTCAGTGCTTTACTTGGAAGGCTGTAACCTAATTGTACATTACGCAGGCGAATAAAGCTTCCATCTTCAAGGAATCTTGTAGTGTTTCTGCGCATTGCCTGTGAAGCACGTGGGATATCTGTGATATCACCCGGTTTTCTCCACTCTCTTGAAACGGCTCTTGACATGTTATCAAAGAAATAACTTGGGTCTTCTACGTTTGTTCTGTCGTTGTTGTAAACAAGATTGCCAAACAAGTAAGAAAAGAATACACTTAAATCAATTCCTTTATAATTAAATCTGTTTGTAATACCGCCAAAATACGGTGCATCTCTTGTTCCAAAAATCTGACGGTCATTTACATCATCATATAATTCTGTAAGTGAACCATTAGGTCTACGATAAACTGCATTACCATTAGATGGGTTTACGCCTTCATATTTAACAAGAAAATTACTGTTTAATGGATGTCCTACACGTTGTACAGTAGTGCCACCAACAACACCTATTGCAGGTGTAGTAGGTGTTAATGCCAAGATTTCATTTCTGTTTATTGTAAAGTTGATACTGGTGGTCCATGTAAAATTTTTATGTTTTACGTTTTCAGTTATCAAAGTGAATTCCCAGCCTCTGTTTCTTACTTTACCAATATTTGTATTAAGCGAAGTAAAACCTGTAGTTCTTGAAAGCTGATTATTCAAGAAAAGATTATTGGTGATTTCATTATAAAAATCGATCCCAAAGGTAATTCTTCCATTAAATGCTACTGCATTAAATCCAATGTTGAACTTTTGTCTTTCTTCCCAACTCAAATCCTGATTGGGTAATTGACTAAGACCCGGACCATTTGTTCCTGCATATGTTCTGGGTCCAAAAAGTTCACGGCTTGCAAAATCACCAATACCTTCCTGGTTACCTACTGTACCAAATGAAGTAGAGAGTTTCAGGTTATTGATGAATTTAACACCGGAAAAGAATTTTTCTTCGCTGATAACCCATCCTGCTCCAACAGAGTAAAAATTAGCAAAACGATTATTGGCACCAAATCTTGAAGAACCATCACGGCGGAAACTTCCGTTAAAGAAGTATCGGTTTTTAAATGAATAAGATGCCAAAGCAAAGTTGGATAACAATCTGTTCTCTGTTCTGTTTTCTCTTACCGCAGGGAAGAATGTAGGATTACCATTTGTAACACCGGCACCATTCTGGAAATTTCCCGTTAAACCATAACTGCTGAAACCATACGTGTTTAATACACGCTGGATGTATTCGTTATAGATTCCAACATTTAAAGTATGTTCTTTAAACGACTTGGTATAGCTTAAAGAGGTGGTTCCTGTATATCTGGTTAAGTTACGGGTATCTTTATCAAAACGACCTTGATTACCAACAGTTGATTGACCAACTACACTAAAGCGTGTAAATAATAAGGTTTGATCCCAGTTTTCATAATCTGCACCCCAACTAGTTCTGAAGCTAAGACCGTTGAGTATAAATGGCAGTTTTGCTTCAATAAAGGCATTAGCAATAAGTTTTAGCTCTTTTGTTTGCCTGTTAGTTTCCTGATTATCCTGCCATGGGTTAGGCTGGCCAGAGGCAAATAATTGATATGTGCCGGTATTTGGATTTATAGGACGCTCATAAGGATTGCCCCAACGGATGGCATTAAGAGGAGAGGCAATACCCGTATTAGCTTCAGTAGTATTTTGAAAATCACTCCAGCCGGTGTAGGAGTTAATACCAAACTTTAAGTTTTTAGTTGCAGAATGCTCAATGTTAATACGACCACTGTAACGTTTCAAACCTGTTCTTTTAACTGTTCCGGATTGATTGAAAATAGCACCTGAGGCATAAAACAATGTTTTTTCATTACCACCTGTTGCACTTAACTGATGACTTTGTGTAATACCTGTTTGGGTAATTTCGTCCTGCCAGTTTGTATTTATACGGCGTAGACTGTCAAGCTGTGTTGCATTCCAACCAAAAGGGTTACCTCTTGCAATTTCATAATCTAATTTTTCGGGAGTTTCCATAACTTCCAGCTTATTTGTTGGAAATCGGGATTGTCCATACAAACCGTTGTATTCAAAACGTGTTTTACCTGCTTTACCTCTTTTTGTAGTAATTACAATAACACCATTAGCACCCCTTGAGCCATATTGTGCTGTAGTTGATGCATCCTTCAAAATACTTACACTTTCAAAATCATTGGGATTGAGTGAAGAAAAATTTTGAGCGGTAATCTGTACTCCATCTACGATATACAAAGGCTGAGTAGTGCCATTTACAGAACCAATACCACGAATAATTACGTTTGCAGCAGCACCCGGCTGACCGGAGTTTGCCTGTATTAAAGTACCGGTAGCCTGCCCTTGTAAAATTTGATCAAACGAACCAATAGGCGTGTTTTTAATACTTCTTTCACCTACCGTAGCAATAGATCCTGTAACCTGCTTTTTTTGTAACGTTTGATACCCTGTTACAATTACTTCACCCAAACTTCCTTCGTTTGTTTCCAAGGCTACCGTTACACTGCCAGAACCTATTGAAGCAGTAACTCCTTTATAACCTACAAACGAAAAAGAAATATTTTTTACAGATTGTGGTACTGTAACCTTAAATGAGCCATCAGCTCCGGTTGTACCTACTGTTTTTCCACCTGCCATAATTGACACACCGGCCAGTGGAGTTCCATCTTTGGAATCGGTTACTTTTCCTGTAACCTCTTTTGATTGTGCCCATAACTGGGACGTGCCTACCAAAAGGCATAAGAGTAGCATTACAATTTTTCTCATAAACAATGATTGATTAAGCTGACAAAAATAGGAGAATTACCTTATATTCCTTGACAGACATGTAACAGTTAGCAGATGCTGCTTTTTTTTAATTACATTTTTCGGAAATCAAACCTTATAAAGGTATATATAAAAAAAAGTCGCAACCTGTGCGACTTCTTTTTCAATTTTTACACTAAAAAACTTACATATATATTTTTCTAATCTCTTCTGCTCATATATATTAATATATATTGCACAAGTGTAACAAGCGAAGCAATTGCTGCTACCACATAAGTGGTTGCAGCCCATTTTAATGCGTCTTTCGCACCTTCATGCTCCTGAGGATTGGTTACGTTGGTACGATCCAGCCATGCCAGGGCTCTGTTACTGGCGTCAAACTCTACGGGAAGTGTAATCAGAGAAAATATTGTGCTGGCCGCAAACATAAGGATGCCAATTAACAGCACAGTTTGATTACCACCCCCTGCTGCAAAAAGACCCACCCCTATTGCCAAAATCCATTGAGACAGTGTGGTGCTAATCTGAACCACAGGCACCAGCCTTGAACGAAGCATAAGCCATTGATAAGCAGTGGCATGCTGAACCGCATGACCCACTTCATGAGCTGCAACTGCTGCAGCGGCTATTGAGTTACCATTATACACATCCGGACTAAGATTTACTGTTTTGTTCATAGGGTTATAATGATCACTCAAAAAACCCTGAACAGAAACTACCTGTACATCATAAATGCCGCTTTCTTTGAGCATTTTTTCGGCCACTTGCTTGCCATTTAGTCCGCTAAAAAGAGGCTGTTGTGCGTACATTTTGAACTTGGATTTCAGGCGCATCTGCACCAAAAAACCAATTCCCATAAAAAGTAGAGAAACAATCAGAATTCCTGGAGTCATAGCTTTTTTTTATAACAAAGATTCTTCAAAATCGTTTCCAAAGTGCAAAAAATGCCAAAAAATGATAGGGTTAAGAAATTGCTAAGTCTTTTTGACAGAGACTGTTACGGTTGTGAGTGCCCGTAAGCGTGAAGAGCTTTTAAATTTGTGGACAAAATTCTTTTAAACTGCTGAATATCAATTAATTATATATAAAAAATGTCCTGCATATAAACAGGAGCTTACTAATAAGTTCAACAAAAAATTTATACACATGGTCCAAAATTAATTTTGAAATGTGGGGGCAAGTTGTAATTTAGCAACAGAATTTAATGGGTTAGTAAGTACAAAGGGTCGAAAGAAATTTCGGCCCTTTTACTTTTTATCACTTTCACATTTTTTCAGTCTTTTTTATTGCAGGTATGATATAACACTCAAAATAATTTGATGTGATGAATTTTTTTAATGCACTTTTATAGCATTGATGAGTTCAAATAATTTATGAGTAAAATTAAAACAGCATTTTTTTGCAGCAATTGTGGTTATGAATCTGCAAAATGGATAGGTCGCTGTCCCAGTTGCAATGAATGGAACACATTTGTTGAAGAATTGATTTCAAAAAATAAAGATGATGTAAAAAAACAACCATGGCGTGATGAACTGCATACCGGCGAAACAAGAACAATTTCTTTAAACGAAGTAAAAAGCAGTGAAGAAAAAAGAGTGCTAACACAGGATGCAGAATTAAATCGTGTACTTGGTGGCGGCATTGTACCCGGCAGCATTGTTTTAATAGCAGGAGAACCCGGCATTGGTAAATCCACTTTGTTTTTACAAAGTGGATTACAGTTGAAAGGCATAACTACATTATACGTGAGCGGCGAGGAAAGTGAACTGCAAATTGAAATCCGAGCAGACAGACTGCAAATGCAAAATGAAAACTTTTATTTACTTACTGAAACTTCAACCAACATCATTTTCAATGAAGTTAAAAAGCTGAAACCAGATCTGTTAATTATTGATTCTATTCAAACATTACAAACACCTTATATTGAAAGTGGGCCGGGAAGTATTTCACAAATAAGAGAAAGTGCTGCAGAACTGCAGCGGTTTGCTAAAGAAACCAGCACGCCTGTATTTCTTATTGGGCATATTACAAAAGATGGTAGCATAGCAGGCCCCAAAATTCTGGAACATATGGTTGATGCAGTATTGCAGTTTGAAGGTGACAGGCACTATACGTACAGAATTTTAAGAACGATGAAAAATCGCTTTGGCTCAACCAATGAATTAGGCATTTATGAAATGACAGAAGCAGGAATGCGCCCTGTAAGCAATCCCAGCGAAATTCTTATCACCCAAAAAGAAGATGTATTAAGCGGTATAGCTATAGCAGCAACTCTTGAAGGAATGCGTCCTTTGCTAATTGAAGTTCAGGCATTAGTAACACAAAGTGTATATGGCACGCCGCAGCGTACTGTTAGCGGTTTTGATTTAAGACGCTTGCAATTGTTATTAGCAGTGCTGGAAAAAAGGGGTGGTTTTCATTTTGGCATGAAGGATGTGTTTTTAAACATTGCCGGTGGATTGAAAGTTGAAGACCCTTCCATTGATTTGGCTGTGTTGTGTGCCTTGCTCTCGAGCTATGAAGATGTACCACTGAATCCGCAACTATGTTTTGCCGGTGAAGTGGGCCTGAGTGGTGAAATAAGAGCCGTGAATCGTATTGAACAACGAATAGCAGAAGCAGAAAAACTTGGCTTTGAAAAAATCATCATCAGTAAATACAACATAGGCCATAAAAATGATAAAAAGATACAGCAGAAGTACAATATTGAAGTAGTTACCATGGGTAAGGTAGAGGAACTGTATCAATATTTATTTCAGGGATAATTGTAATTCAGCATTTTGTTTTTTATCTTTCTTATATGATAACGGCCCGTAAATGGCTTACTGATTTTGCACATCTCTTTTACCCCCATCATTGTGCAGGTTGCGGCAGCGATTTGATTGAAGAGCATCAACACATATGTCATCAATG
>CAYPBV010000099.1:0-1950 GCA_964409025.1 uncultured Chitinophagaceae bacterium
TACCTGTACCATTTGACAGGTTCACTCCATTCAATCGCCATTGATAAGTTAAGCCATCACCTGTGGCTGTAATATTGAAAGAAGCGGTACCAGGTGTTGAGCAAGCAGTTTGTGCAGTTGGTTGAACAGTTATAGCCGGAGCAGTATTTACAGTTAATGCTACTCTTGCAGATGTTACAGGGCTGCCACAACTACTGCTTACCACACAATCATAACCTGCCGCTGCAAGAACGGTATTAGCTGATGTGAGATTAGAAAGATTTAAAGTGGGACTATTTACGCCTGAAATACCCGTACCATTTGATAAATTATTTCCGTTTAATCGCCATTGATAAGTTAAACCGGCACCTGTAGCAGCAACAGTAAACGATGCTGTTCCCGGAGTGGAACAGGCCGTTTGATTCACAGGTTCAGTATTAATCGTAACACCTGAGCTTACAGTTAATGCAACTCGGTTAGTAGTTAAAGGATTACAGGGTGCAGTTCCACTAATCACACAATCAAAACCATTTAAGTTAGTGGCTGCATCTGCTGCCACAGCACCGTTAATAGTGAGTGATGGTGAAGAAGTACCGCTGTAGCTGGAACCATTACCTGTTGCACCATCGCTGATGTTTACTCCATTCTTACGCCATTGATACGTAAGTCCCGTTCCTGTAGCTGTAACAGAAAAAATAGCATTCGTACCTGTACACACAATTTGATCTGTTGGCTGTACTGAAATGCTTGGTGTATTATTAACGGTCAAGGCAACTCTATTGGATATGATTTGAACACCGCATGCATCTCTTACTACACAATCATAACCGGAAGCTGCAAGTACTGTATTAGTAGCTGTTAAGCCGGATATGTTTAGTGTTGCAGATGTTACGTTAGAATAAGTAGCTCCATTCAAGGTTCCATTGGAAAGATTTACCCCATTCAATCTCCATTGATAAGTAGGACTTGAAGCTCCGGAAGCTGCAACAGTGAAACTTGCAGTGCCGGGAGTTGAACATATTGTTTGGGCAGATGGCTGTGCTGATAAAGATGTAAATGAAGGACAGGTAATTGACATTGAATTGAAATAAGCATCATTAGCAGAACCACTACCGGTGCCATCAGAGAATAAAATAACTCTGTCAATATTCCTTCCATTAGCTGGATTCAAAAGAGTGCCTGTATATGCTGAAGAAGGAGTTCCTGTATTTGGTGTAGCAATGGTTACAGAATAAGTAGTAGCAGAAGTAAGAGTGAATATGATTCTTAATCCATTTGAGGTAAAGCCAATATTAGGTGAAATCGGAGTTCCGTTAATTTGATATGAATTTGTAGGATTTCCGCCCTGATATCTGAATGTAAACACATCCTGACCATTACTGTTTTGAAGAGCAAAACCTACCAATCCATTAGTTGCTATATTTCCATTGTCCATATCAATGGAAAAAATTTGACCAACCTGAAGTACAGATGTACCTGTATTAGTTCCGGTAAAAGTTCTTGTAGCTCTTGCAAAGTTTGTACCTAAAGTTCCACCACTAGTAAAAAAACCCCACGAGTTTCCTGAAACATCAATGCCATTTCCAACACCTCCGCCTCCACTTCCATTATTTACTGAAGCACCTCTAAAGAAGCCACCGCCACCACCTGTTACGGAAGCCCAGACACCAAAACCTGTTCCACCATTCGTTGCAGTAAAGCTTCCACCTCCGGAATAATTACTTGCATTATCACTTGCAGGATCAGATGCAAAACTGATTTGATTAGTAGAAAAAATTATTAAAAGAAAAGAAATTAAGTAATGAAACTTAATATCCTTTGCCTTTAAACATCTTTTGTTAAGAGACAAAAACTTTTTCAAATAAGTGCAGGCTGAAATTGTAAAATTCCCCATGTCAATTCATTTTTAATTAGTCGTAATTGAATTAGGAATTTCGCAGAATATCAGGATTTTAAGCAGTCGTTCTCGAA
>CAYPBV010000099.1:1960-12532 GCA_964409025.1 uncultured Chitinophagaceae bacterium
ATTCTTAGTAAACCCTCACCCCACTCTCCGCACCTTCTCCACATTTTTCCGTTCTACCTTCACCTGTAGTTGCAGGCCAAGTGCAGGAACACGCAACACAGCATATTTGTTCGCCAGTGCAATCACTTCTCCTTCCACACCCATCATCACACCACTGTACACACGGGCTAGATCACAAACCTGTATATCTGTTTCATGTAAGGTTGCTCCTTCCAGTCCTTCAAAAAACAAACGCATTTCTTCCATCTCACGGTAAGGAATACGGGCAGGCTTGCCGGTATGACAAAC
This sequence comes from uncultured Chitinophagaceae bacterium, assembly GCA_964409025.1. GTDB lineage: Bacteria > Bacteroidota > Bacteroidia > Chitinophagales > Chitinophagaceae > Lacibacter. The sequence continues at coordinate 2,249 of CAYPBV010000099.1, forward strand.
AAAATTCAAAACGCCATTTGTTGCCAGCACCTGCCAGCGGATAGCATCATGAATCTGTACAAATACATAACCTTTAAATGCAGGAATTTCCAATACTTTTTTTCGATCACTCCATTGACGGATTACTTTCTGAAGGGGGCAATAGACCACTAAGCCTTTAAGCGCCAGAAGCTCGGCGACTTTACGCTCCATATTGGGACGGGTATAAACCGCATACCAATAAGGGGTATCAGCAGATGGATACATACAATGTGTGGTCATAATCGATTTAGGTCTGTAAATATATAAGTATTTACACTTAACAAGCGTTAGGAGCAAAAAAATTTTTAAGGTTTTTGTACAAGGCCGTTAACAGATGCATCAATGGTATCAGTCTATAAACTAAGTTCCAAATTCTAACAGCTTGATTATTAAATAAAAAAGAGCCGCTAAGGGCTCTGTTCAACAACCATTTATGTTTTAAATACTATCGCTTATTTTTTTTATTGAGTATCATGATCAGGGCCACCTCTCCCCTGTGTGCACGGTAAGCCGTAAACGCTGTACTGTTAAAAGGCCACTCGTAAGAGGCACGGAGATTCCATTGAGTGGTAAGGTTCAAACTGCCGTACGGCATGAGTGTGCGCATGTTGCGGCTGTACAATCCACCATTTAAATAGACTTTCTTTAGCGGCTTTGTATTTAATAACTCCACCCCGTTGAAAAAAGCAACCAGGTTGTCACTGTCCAGGGTGGTGCTGCGCAGGTACAAGCCATCAGCCCAGTACATAGTTTGCAGCGCAATGGCTGTTTTATGGCCTGCTTTAAATTCAAAACGTCCGGTAAACACACCCCGGCGACGTAAACGGGTTTCACGGTCTCGTTTATAAATATCATTGCGGGAATAAATAAAATGAAACAATGAAACACCCATTTCAAACTTTGCTTCTTCGCCCTTATACGTATACGTTATACCGCCCGACGCATTGGTATAACTGTTGGAAGCAGTTTGATTACGCAACACGGTAGGCTCATAACGGAAACCGCCCCCTGAAATTTCTTTGTTGTAAATCCCCCTGCTTTCATCCAGTGAAGCAGTGGCATACGCCAATTGTCCACCCACACCAATAAAGTGTTTGCCGCTTTTTCCCAGTTGCGACTGAAAAGCAACACTCAGGGATGGAAAACTTGCCTGCAAGGGAGAGCGACTGTTAAAGCCGTAGGTATAGAAATTCAACCCAATACCCAACCGGTTGTATTCTTTTTTGGAGGGTTTGAGTTTTATTCTGAAATCAGCACCTGCATTCAAATGATTGATATAAGCCCCTTCATTTCTGTAAATACCGCCATGCACACTCACTCTTGCGGTGCCTTCAAAATTTCCTGCCAGCGCCGGGTTCACCACCAGCGGCGACGCATTAAACATGGACATGCGTGGATTTTGTGCTGTTACGATTGCTGCCGCAATTATCAGCAATCCAATCAATACCAATTGTTTCATTTCATTATTTGTTTAATTGAAAAAGATCATAATGCCATGGAAGGCACTGCCGGAGTAGTACGTTTGTATTCAGGTACAAAAGAAGCTATGAACTCCTGAATCTGCAGTGGCGATGCTGCCGGGTACAGGGTATCTAACTGCTTGAGCAATGTTTCAATCTGTGCATAATCGTATTGCTGCACTTTGCCAATCATGATTTTTTTATGATGCGTATGTTCTACCTTCTCCTGATCAGCAAACAGATCTTCATATAATTTTTCGCCCGGCCGTATGCCTGTGTATTCAATCTGAATATCCTGGTGCGGCACCAGACCGGCCAGTCGAATCATATTGGTAGCCAAATCACTGATTTTAACCGGCTGCCCCATATCAAAAATAAATACCTCACCGCCTTTGCCCATCAAAGCCGCTTCCACTACTAACTGTGCCGCCTCAGCGATGGTCATAAAATATCGTTGCATCTCAGGATGCGTTACTGTAACAGGTCCGCCTTTTTCAATTTGCTTTTTAAACAGCGGTACTACAGAGCCGTTAGAGCCCAGCACATTTCCAAACCTTGTAATGATAAACTCCGTATCAGCAAATTGCTGCTGCAAACTTTGAGTCACCATTTCGGCCATGCGTTTGGTAGCACCCATGATGCTGGTGGGATGGATGGCTTTGTCTGTTGATACCAATACAAATTTTTCAACACCATATGCAGCAGCCATAGTAGCTGTGAGCCAGGTACCTTTCACATTGGTTTGCAATCCTTCAGTTGGCTGGTGTTCAATAATGGGTACATGTTTGTAAGCAGCCGCATGAAACACAAAATGAGGTTTGTAGGTTTCAAATACATGACGCAGATTAGCTTCATTACGCACATCACCGAGTATAAATACAAAAGCACCTTTTATTTTTGACTGCAGTAAACCTTGCTGTAAATCATACAAAGGTGACTCAGCCATGTCCATGCAAATGATCTGCCGGGCAGAATGTTCAGCCAGTCGTTTTACGAGTTCACTGCCAATAGAACCCGCAGCACCGGTAACCAGAATTACTTTTTCTTTTAATGCCAATGCCACTTCATCATTCTGCAGTTGAATGGGTTCACGGTTGAGTAGATCATGGATATCAATCTGCTGAATGGTATTTAAATTAAACTGTGAATCAAACCAGCGCTCCAGCGAAGGCAGTTCCCTGATGCGCAATTGAAACTGAATGGTATCATTTAAAAATTTTGACTTGCGTACGGGAGCAAGTGTTTTGGTAGCAATGATGATATCTGTAATGCCTAAACGCTGAATGGTTTTTTGTAAATTTTTTTCGGCATGATACACTTCATACCCTTCCATCAATTTACCGGCTTTGCTGCTGTCATCATCCAGAAAACCCATAATATGATAACCGCTGCCCGGCTGTGATTCGATGGAGTTCTTTAAGGTTAATCCCAACTCTGCAGCTCCAAAGATCAGTAATTTTTTAGCGTTGCTGCTTTGCTGTGATTTTTTATAATAGGCAAACAGATAACCAATCATGATGCGGCTGCCCAGCAAGTACACCGTTGTAATAAAAAAGCTCAGCACCCATACAGGTAAAGAAAAACGATAGTTGGGGTGCAGCAAGAAGCGAAACAAATAGCTTACCGTATGAATAAAGGCGAGTGCAAAAATAATCTGCATGTAGTCTCTTACTGCAAAATGGCGGATTACCCGTTTTTGAATACGGAAGGCAAACCAGAAGATAACAGCAAATACAGAATGTGCTGCCGTACAGATAACTGCACTTATAAGCGGTACTGCTGCAATTGAAAGAATACGGTAATGCAGCAGCAAAGCCGTGATCAATCCCATGGTGATGAGAAAGATATCTTCAAACAACACGATGCGTGCCGGCGTGAGTTTTAATTCTTTACTTTCCATGAATACATTGTTTAATCAAACGGCAAATACGTTCCAGATCATCTCTTGTGAGTGCGGAACCACTGGGTAAACACAGGCCTTTGCTGAATAGTGTGGCTGATACGCCGTTGATAAACGAAGCAGCAGTTTCAAACACCGGTTGAAGGTGCATAGGTTTCCATAAAGGTCTTGATTCAATATTAAACTGTTCAAGATACAATCGAAGATACTCGTTGTTTTTGTGATGCAATTTCTTTTCATCCAGCAAAATAGTGGTTAGCCACCGGTTGCTGGTGCAGCCTGAAGGCTCCTCTGAAAAATGGATCGCTTCTTCATCAGCCAGCAATTCTTTATACCATGCATGCAACAGTCGTCTCTTGTCAACACGTTCCTGCAATACGTCCATCTGACCTCTGCCAATACCCGCTACAATATTGCTCATGCGGTAATTATAACCTGTTTCTTTATGTTCATAATGGGGAAACGGTTCTCTTGCCTGTGTAGCTAAAAAACGTGCATGTGTTATGAGTGCATCATCATTACTTATCAAGGCACCGCCACCACTGGTAGTAATAATTTTATTGCCGTTGAAACTTAAAACACCTGCTGCCCCCATACTGCCACAGGCCTTACCATGATAAACAGAACCCAATGCTTCTGCTGCATCTTCAATTAATGGCACATCAAATGAACGGCATATTTCCAGCAGTTCATGCATCTGCGCCGGCATGCCGTACAGATGCACAGCTATCACGGCTGCTACCCGTTTCCCTTTCAAACGGTAGTGTGTAAGCGCTTCCCGCAGCAACTGCGGATCCATATTCCAGGTGGTAGGTTCGCTGTCAATAAATACAGGCTCAGCTCCAAGGTATTGAATGGGAAAGGCGGATGCGGCAAACGTAAAACTCTGACACAGTACAATATCGCCGGGCTTTACGTTCATACATACCAATGCCAGGTGCAGGGCCGCCGTACCCGAGCTGAGTGCCACTGCTTTTTTTGTTTGTGTGAATGCTTCCAGCTGTGCTTCAAAGCCATTTACATTGGCGCCTAAAGAAGTTATCCAGTTGCTGGTAAATGCTTCGGCAATGTATTGCTGCTCACGGCCACCCATATGCGGGGGCGACAGCCAGATTCGTGGATGATTGCTTTCACTCATGCGGATTCATTTTTATCACCTTACCCGGTACACCCACCACGGTTGTATAATCAGGAATATCATGAATCACCACGGCACCTGCACCTATGGTACACCATTTGCCAATAGTCAAATTCGGCAATACGGATGCACCTGTGCCAATATGTGTGCCCTCGCCTACTGTTACATGACCAGCCAATGATGCACCTGGCGACACATGCACATAATCTTCCAGCACACATTCATGATCAATGCTGCAATGGGTGTTTAAAATACAATGATGACCTATTTGTGCCTTACTGTTGATACATACGCCCGCCATCACCACCGTTCCTTCGCCTACACTTGCCCGTTTAGATAACTTTACGGATGGATGCACTGCTGTTCCAAACACCAAATCCGGATGCTGCAGGGCCAGTTTTTTTCTGGTGGCATTATTGCCAATGCTGATGATCACCTGCTTGTCATGAAGCGTATCCACAGCATCAAGGCGTTGAACAACAGGATAACCCAATTGCTCGTTCAACTGTGGATCTGCATCTACAAATACAGAAATCATTTGACCATTTTCTTCAATAATTTCAGCAATGACCATTCCATGCCCCTTGGCACCTATTAATACAAATGGTTTATGTGGATTCATCATCATACTGTACACCTTTAAACACAGGCATGGTAGCATGACCTGTATGATTAATTTCTTCTGCCATCACTACTTTACGAACGGTACGCAACAAAATTTTCAGATCCAGCCAAAAACTTACATGCTCCGTGTACCACACATCCAGTTCAAATTTTTGATCCCAACTGATGGCATTGCGTCCGTTTATCTGTGCCCAGCCCGTTACACCGGGTTTTACATCATGCCTGCGCATTTGACGGGGCGAGTACCGATCTAAATATTCAACCAGTAATGGCCGGGGGCCCACTAAACTCATATCACCTGTGAATATATTCCAAAGCTGCGGCAATTCATCCAGTGATGTTTTGCGTAATAAATTACCCCAGGGCGTTAAGCGTTTTACATCGGGCAACAAACGACCTTGATCATCCATTGCATCATTCATGGTTTTAAACTTGCGTATGTAAAACAATTGGCCTTTATAACCCGGCCGTTGCTGTTTAAAAAAAATGCGGCCTTTATGAAAATACAGTTGCAGTAAAACAATCACTAAAATAAATGGACTGAAAAACAGTAACAACACAAAGGATGCGGTAACATCCATCATGCGCTTGCCAAAGCTTACATACATCCGGTTAATTAAACTCTTTTGTTGCATCTGCTGCTATACCTGTTTCAATAAATGTCTGTACTCCTGCTCTATCAGTTGCCATACGGCAGCCCTGTCATAGCGCTCAGCAATGGTGTGCCTTGTTTTTTGGGCAAAGGATTGCCGGAGCGCTGCATTGTTTCTCAAGGTGAGCATTTTCTGAAACAGTTGCTCTTTGTTTTTAGGCTCTACCAAAAAACCATCTTCACCATCCGTTATCAGTTCATTACAACCATTGATATTACTTAAGATCATGGCACAGCCCATGGCACCTGCCTGCATGGGCACATTGGGCATCCCTTCTCTGTAGCTGGGAAATACCAGCACTTCAGCCGCTGCAAAAAAGGGACGTACATCTTTTTGAAAACCCCAATGAAAAATATTACTGTGCGAATGCATGAGTTCACGGGCCCACTGGTCCAGTGGATCCAATGCAGGTTCTTCTTCACCCAGCAGCCACAACTGATCATCCGGAAAAAGTTCATACAAATGATTGAATGCAAATAACAATTCATGAATGCCTTTATCCTTAACCAAACGACCGGCAAAAATCCATACCCAGCCTCCTTTCTTAAGTGCACTTTGCTGATAGAGACTGTTGATTTGTGTGTCATCAATCGCTACTCTTGAAAAATGCGTACAATCAATACCGTTAGAAGAACCATGACCCAGCATTTTCATTTTGCCATCAGTTCCAAATCCTTCTTTCTTTAAAAAGGCATAAAGTCCTTTGGAGTTGGGATAAATAAAATGAGCACAGGCCGCAGTTAACCGCTCCATTTGTTTTAAGATGACACGTTGGAGCCCTTTCGTTTCCATCCACGGCAGTCCCGCAATGGTGTGCATACGCACCGGCACTTTTGCCAAACGGGCAGCCAGCATACCCAGCAATCCTGCTTTGGGTGTATGGGTATGTACAATATCAGGTTCTAAATTTCTTAAGATGCGTGTTAGCCGTACCAGCGCCTGAAGATCTTTAAACAAGCTCACACCACGTTCCATGGGCAAAACAATCATTTCACATGCTTCATCACGCTCCACTTCTTCTGCTTCTCTCCCGGGTGAACTGATCATAATCACTTCAAAGCCTTTTTCTTTCATGTACTTCATTTGTCCTTTGAGTAACAACTGAAGTGAAATGGGTACAGTGGTAATTCGTACCAATCGTGGTTTAACCGGACGCATCATCGATTTATAGATTGTACTGCTTCTTTGGTTTCAATCATGGTATAGCTGCTGAAACCATATTGCCGGTGCAGTTGCTGATATGTTTTTAAAATCGTTTCCAGCTCCTGCAGGCATTGCTTTGGATGAAATCCGAAATTATGCGGATGCCACCACAGGTGATAATAACGGTTACGGATGGCGGCATCCTTCATTTCTTGCAATAGGCGGCGCATTTTTAATGTATTCAAAACACTGCTCTTATCTGTCCATGCACGGTACAAGCGACTGGTAGGCAATAGCAGTGGTGTATGCGTCTGTTCAATTGCATCCATTGCGGTTGACTTGGTGCCCAGCAGATTGGAATACGCATCACCGGTACGGAATATTTTTTTACCAGGCGATTCTTTTCTGTTGGCATCCCAGTACCATACATCAGGATTGGTACGCACTGTTTCAATTCCCAGCGCTGCACATACATCCAGATAAGCGGCATTAAACTGATTGCGGGGAAACACCAATGAACGGAGCTGATGACCACGTGCTGCAGCTACCGCTTTGGCCAGCAGTAAATCTTCTTTAAACTGCTCCACTGTCTGTCCTTCTTCCTTGCAATAAAAATGGCTGTAGGTATGTGTAGCCATTTCAAATTGCGGAACGGTTTCAATCAGTTCAATCAACTCTGGTGCAAAATGATAGATGTCTGAAGGTTCGGTTAAACCATATTGCCGCACCCATTCGTACGAAGAATATTTTTTTTGCGTATAGGATGGGTAGTTCTTTGGTTGATGCTGCTTCCATGCCGCAGCATTCTTGTGATAGAGCATCCCCACAATGGCCCACGTAACATGCACATCATACTTCACAAATAACTCCACCATATCCGGAAACATGGTTCTAGTATTTTCAAAGTATTGTTTACCGGCGTGGTCAAGCACTACTTTATCAAACCGGCCCCAGTGCAGTTCAAAATCAAGTGATATATTAAGGATGCCCGGCATCAGTTTCTATTTGTTCAATGTATAAAGTTGTGGGAGCAACGGGATTTCATTGCACGTTGTATCGTATTATATCTCCGTTTTGAAAGTGGCTGTTGTAACAACATTTTTTTCTTTCCGCTCCTGTCGTAAACTCATCACCCGCAGGTATACGATAAAAAACAAGGGCATGATCTGCGCTTTCTGTCGCATGGCTATTCCTAAATTACCCATCACCTGTGCCAGTGCCAGTGAGGCCAGTAAAAAGGCAAACAGTAACATGCGGAACCAGCCATTCCAGTGTTTGAAATTCACAAAACCCCTTCTTAGTATTTGCACCGTAAAAAACAAATACAATAAATTTTCAAAACTCACAATGATACCCAGCACACCCGGCGCATCAACAAATAAAGGACGGTACCAGAAGGTGAATAATTTCTGCACCTGGTTATAACTGGTGATGTCAACACCGGAAGTGGCAGTACGACCCAACTCTTTGGCTCTTTTCGCAATCGCTTCTGATTGGAAGATGTTCAGGTTTTCATCTCCTGCGTATTCAACCAAACCACCGCTCATGAAATACACAAGAATGATAGAAATAATAATTAAGCTAAACTTTACACCCGGTTTTACACCCCGCCTTGAAAGTAACATAGCAGCACCAATGCCAAGGATGAAGGCAAATAAGATATGTGGTCGTATCAGATACACCAATAATCCACCGGTTAAAATATAAAGCTTCCGCACATTGTATCGTGCCAATCCAAATACAAGAAGTGCAATGGCCAGGGTAATTAAACTGCCCTTACCTAAGGAAGAAGACCAGAAATGAATATTGGGTAATAAAAACAGCAGCTCGATTAACGTATAGGATTGAAAAATCGGTTTTAATCCAAATACATTTTCCTTAGCTGACAGATAAAATAATATGATACCATTAAAACCGATATAGGCAAATAACAGCATGGTGGCTTCATAACTCAATCCGAGTAAATGCGTAAACGGCCATGCAATAAAAATTACAAATCGTGAATCAGTCCCCCATACATCAAACCAATTTCTGGCTATGGAAGAGATGTAGTAATAGTTGATGGAGTCAGATGTGGTAATACGTGCATAGGCATAGTAAACCAGCAGCATGGCCAAATGCATGATGAAGAGGAGGTCTAAGTAATTGCTGTTCGTTTTATGCAGATTGTATTTATCTGCTGCTGCCAGACGTGCCGCCCAGATACGACGCTGAAAAATATACAGCGCCACAACCACCATTAATATTAATGCTACATCCATGTTACATCATTCAAGTCTTTACTGCTTTTTTTATATAGCTGCAGTTGCCGTTACAAGAATTAAAAAGTGTTTCAATGGTTAAAATAATTCCAAATCACCCATACTAAAACTCCAGTTTTCAAACAGTGCCGTCTGGTCAAACCGCTTACTGTTTATATTACGGATGGTGATGATGTTTGCCATGTTTCGTATGGAGATATAACCATTTAAAAGCATCTTTAACTTATTACCGGGCTCCGGCATAATGCTGGCAAACCGGCAACCATTTACGTTGGCAAGATGTGCAGCATGCCCTGTAATCAAACGCCAGTCTTTTTCTTCTTGACTCCACACATCACAGATGCGCAGCTCGTTAAAGTAGCGGTGCTTTTTTATTTTGAAGAAAAAATACAATTCGTTAGATCCATTCTTTAAAACATCCAGCGCATAATCCGGCAATGGATAAGCAGCATAGCGCCAGTTGAAATAATCAGCGCTTTTGGGTACATGAATGAATGAAGTGCGGTCTGCATTTTCACTTCCATGTAGGGTGTGAAAGTTGATTAATTGAAGCCGATAAGCTTCCCATCTCTCCTTCTGAAACTTTTGGGGAAATAAAACCGGACGGATGTATACGGGTGCACGGCCCAGGATCTGCCATCCCATTTTTAAATAGCCCGGCATACTTTTTTTGTTGGGCGTGTTGAAAATAAATGATTCGGGTACTGTTGTTTTCAATTGTTCAATCAACTCCAAAGTAAGATGTGTAAAAATACCTTTACCCTGATGAGCAGGATCAGTAACGGTATCTACTGCACGAAAAGCCCGTAGTGTTTCACCTTTGTGAAGTAGTTGCCAGTGCATAAATGCACGAATACCCACTATTTTATTTTCATGAACGGCCAATAATACTGGTGAAGCACCAAATGGATTTTGCTGATGTTTCCATATCCAGAACAAATGGTAAGGATAAGCTTCATTACCACGCATAGCTTTCGCAAACAGTTGGAGCATCTCCTCCAAGTCCTGTTCTGTTGCTAAACGTGTTGTTATTTCTGGTTTACTCAAAACTTGATAATATAATTTTCAGTAGACAAACTTCCTC
>CAYPBV010000100.1:0-12465 GCA_964409025.1 uncultured Chitinophagaceae bacterium
GATATGAACCGCTGATTGCCATTATCTTCATCAGCTGAGTAGCGGAAAGCCAAATTCATTTTTTCACGGGCATCAATTTCTCTCCACACACGCTGGCGGTACACCGCATCATCTTCACGGATGTGTTCAAAAACAAGGGGCTGTCGGTCTTTAATTAAGTTACGTTCTATAGATGCATCGTTACGCAATGAAGGCTTTATAGTATCAAAACCTGAACCGGTATTACAGGGTACAACTACAATTGGAATGTTTCCCTGTGGTTGATTGGAAACCTGCTGCTGGTTATTATTACCGTAGCCGCTGCTTTGCTGGTTACCATATCCACTTTGCTGATTGTTATTATTTGCAGGTGGATTGCCATAGCCACTTTGAGGACGGGCACGCTGGGTACGTCTGCGCTGTGCATCAGCAGTAGCTGATACTATCAGCAAACCGGTAATCATCAGAAGACCTATGTTTTTCAACTTCATTGTATTAGTTTTTATCATTAACGCTTAATTCGCTCTTAAATTATTTTTTACCCGTTTATCGTAAGTTAAAATACGGGCCTGGAATTTTGCGTCCGCCACCCGGACCTGTTACTCGTATTTCATCTAAGGTTACAGTTGTACCCGGCTTACATTTATTGATAATGTCTCTTACAGCCTCAAAACTGTTACCACTTACGGTTCTGTATTGAGGGTCAGGAAAACCTGCACCTGTACAATAGATTGTATAACCTGTTACAGTATATTGAACACCTTCAAACACAAAGTTTTCAAGCTCAGCACGAATACCCATTTGCGCTTTAAACTCAGATGTGCTCATTAATCCTCCCTTACTTCTGCCAACCATGGCAATAGGATCGGGCACGGTTTTAACTCTAAATGTAAATTGTGAACTTTTACCATCTGCATTTACAGTTACTACAGCCGTACCTACGTTAGATGGGCTTGCTACATAACGTCCGGGTCCAATTTTACGCAGGCTGCCATTATTGGTGCTTACGTTTACTTTTTCATCACCTACACTACCACCTGTTACAGCAAGTTCATTATCCAGACCTATGTATAATACTTTTACCTTTTCTGCACTTACAAATGCACCTGTAGGAGTTCCTACGGTGTAGTCAATTTTTGTTTGAGTTGTTTGCCAATTGCCCTCCTGATCCTTGTATTTGATTACTACAGGAACAGAACCGCCACCGACACCTACAGCCGTTTTGTAAAGAGCTACACCATCGGCATCCAGTGGAATAGAACGACCGCCTATAGATATTTCAGGTAAAGCAGTTTTACTGTAAGCACCAATACCGGCAGTAATTTGCAATTCCTGACCGGGGAACAAATAAGTAGAATTAGCTCCTACTAATGGTTTGTACGTGTCAAAGCGTACAACAACCTGACCAATTTTATTATGAAACTCGTTTACTAAACGGTTTTCCGTTGTTTTCACGTCATTCTGAAACTTGCTCAACATGGTTAATGCAGCCACGGTAGGAGTCATATTGAAATAAGCCTTTGTCCATGTTACATTACCAAGATTACCACCTGTAGTTGATTTCGGAATTTCGAGGTTCATAGGTATTGTTTTTGCAAATTCACGGCCAATTGAATCATCAATGGCCAGCATTTTTGTTTTGTACTCTTCTAATTTTTTCTTCAACTTTTCACCTTCTCCCTGCTTATCCATAATACGGGTAGCAACATCAATATTATCTTCTTTAAAAGTAGATGTGGGATCAGCGGGATTAAATCCTGCTTCTACTTTCATTTTCAATTTTAAACTTTCAATGTAATCATAAATCTCCTTTGTTAAGGAAACAGCTTGATCAGCTTTAGGTTTCCAGGCGGCAGCTTTCTCAGCAGTAGTTGCATCTTTTAATTTTTCCTCAAAGGAAGTCATAAGTGTTTGGGTAGATGAACTTACCACACTGTTTGTTTTGGTAAGACTGTTATCCACCACTTTGAACGCATTGATGATTTCTGCAGATACGTTGAGTGCTAACAGAGCTGTTAACACCAGGTACATGAGGTTAATCATCTTTTGCCGGGGCTCTTTAGGTAGTGCCATGATCTTTGGATTTTGGTTTTGGTTAACTGATTGGTTCTTCTTTGTTTAAATTAACGACCCTGCATCGCATTGATCATGTTACCGTAAATATTATTGAGCGTACCCAGGTTTTTAGCCAGGCTTGATATTTGATTATGAGCTGCTTTAGCATCCTCCACACTTCCCTGCATCGCTTCAGAAGCCTGTACCAGGTTGCCATAGAATTTATTCAGCGCTTTCAAATGATTATTTGAATCCTGTAACTCCAGTTCATAAATTGTATTGAGTGAACCCAGGTTCTTGGTCATGGTTTCTACCTGCAAATGGAATTGCTTTGTACTTTCGGCAGCGCTATTAAAGGAAGCAACAGAGGCTGAAGCCTGCTGGTAAGCATCTTTCATACCGCCTAAAACTGAAGCAGCTTCTTTTGTTTTTGCACTCAACTCACCTGTAGCGCTAACTACATCGCCTACTTCTTTAATACCGCCAACAGTTGCATTTAATTTCTGAAAATTATCGCTTAATGAGCGTAGGCTGCTGGGTGTAATTTCAGCATCCTGCATCATTTTATCTAAACTTGCAAGCGCCGGTGTACCTTTTGCTTTTGCAGGTGTTTCTGGCGCATGTAATCCATAACCCTGTGTAGCCAGATAAGCATAAACAAGAAAAATGCCTGCTTCAGTAAGCAGCCCGATGGTAAGCATTAAATCTGCAAAGCTTAAGTGAAGGATTTTTGCCCATGCTCCAAAGATTACTACTGCCGCACCTGCTGATACGATGATGTTTGTGATTTTTTCGGTAGATTGAGAAACTGCCATAACTGTTGGTTTTAAAATAGTGATTTAAATTTTAGGGACACAGATTACATAGGTAAATATCTGCACTGCAGCCCTTGGGTATTTTTAAATTTGATGAAAAAAATTTGTATTAACGTCCTCTCTTCATGCCCACGCCAGGTGCCAGATCTACAACACAACGGAATCCGATATACGATTTGGCAGTGTCCTGATATTCGTAGTTACGTGTACTGGTTTGTAAGAAATAACCCACACTTTGCCAGCTGCCGCCACGTATTACTTTACGTTTCATACGGGGAGGATCACTGTCTTTTGCATTCCAGCGAATATCGGGGTTCATATCATGCGCAAAGTTGTAACCACCTTCATAGTATAAGGAGCTGGTCCACTCTGCCACATTACCTGCCATGTTGTACAAACCAAAATCATTGGGCCAGTAAGCATCGGCACGTACAGTATAGAAGCCACCATCTTCAGGATAGTTACCACGGCCGGGCTTAAAATTGGCCATCAAACATCCTTTGCGGTTACGGAGATAATAGTTACCCCATGGAAACATGGATTGTGAGCGACCACCTCTTGCAGCATACTCCCACTCTGCTTCTGTAGGCAGGCGGTAATTTGACTCAGTGGCATATCCTTTGGTATCATTGAAACCATTAAGAAGGCGTGAGCGCCATACGCAAAATGCACTGGCCTGCTTCCAGGTAACACCTACTACAGGATAATTCTGGAAAGCGGGGTGAGAAAAGTAGCGTACACTCATGGGTTCATTATAACTGTATGAGAAATCACGAACCCAAACCAATGTATCAGGATAAATTTTAATGGGGGTTTTGATGATGAATTTAGAACGGGGCTCATTGGGCTTGCGGTAAGCAGCAGCTTTGTAATCCACATACTCCTCCTGATAGATTAATTTATCAGGGTCGATTTCCATTTTACCAAAGATGCGATCGTCCGGAGCCATCATCATAGCACCCAGCTTTTCATAAATATTTTTTTCTTTCCAGATACCGGCCATCTTTTTCTTGTCAAGGCTATTGGTTTTAGGGTCAATATAACCCAGGATGGTTGCAGCTATTGAATCTCTCACGTCAAATACAAACTGCTTGTATTCTCTGTTTGTGATTTCGGTAACATCCATCCAAAAGCCGCTTATAGACATTTGGCGGTTACGTGCAGTAAAGGAATAATTGATATCCTCATCACTGGGCCCCATATGAAAGGTTCCCTGAGGGATATGTACCATTCCCAGATGCGTGTTATTGTTAATTTTAGCTGAATAGGTGGCACCAACCAATTGGCCGTTACTTGCAGTTGTTTTTGCAGACTTTGATTTACCACAACCAACAACAAGTACGGATAGGGTTGCAAGAGCCAGACAGGCAAATAGTTGGTTCTTCATTGTTGAGAATTTTTTCTTATAGATACTGGTTTTGGCAGAAACATTAATTTCGGAAGCTTCTGCTTTATACCGCAATGCTACTATTAATTTTTTAATAATCAAAATCAAGGATTTGTACCTCTGGTTAACGATACCTTATATATTTTTATTGTTTAAAACTCATCGAACTGCTAAAATACTAATGAATTCAGCTATTTCAGCTATCGGAGCGGTGCAACTATAGTTTTTACACAGATAAAAATTAGGGGTTTTCATGGATGTAGTTTTCCCGGCCAAAACAGGAAATTCACCATCACCATTTTTAGCCGCCTGTATTATTTTATTGGGTTGATAGTAGGAGTTGATTGTATCTCTTCCGGCTTCAAACCCTGCGCCCACTATCGCTATTTCCAAAAACCCTTTTTGAAGGTTGTATAAATGCCCGGCCCATACTCCAAATGATACAGGATAACGCAGCACCGCCTGTTGTAAAGCGCCAAGCATGCTTACACTCTGCGTCTGCCATTGCTTTTCATCAAATATCAACCCCAGATAATATAAGTTTTCAGCCATCACTGCATTGCCGGATGGAGTGGCACCATCATACACTTCCTTTTTCCGCACAATAATATCATGCGCTCCTTCAGGGGTGTAAAAAAAATAACCGGTCTCTGGTTCTAAAAACTGTTCCTGCACTAAGGCTGTTAAGTCACGTGCCTGTTTTAAATATCCGGTGTCCGATGTTATTTCCTGCAAATGAATCAGTGCCTGAATTAAAAACGCATAATCATCCAAAAATGCAGTATGCTTTAGTGCACCCTTTTTATAAGAATGAAACCATACGCCGTCTTTATTAAAAACAGACAGTAAAAACTCCATATTGGCAACGGCCCTTTTTCTGTATACTTCCACACCGGTAGCAGTAAAAGCCTTGCTGTAAGCTGTGCTCATTAACGCATTCCAGCTTAAGAGAATTTTATCATCCAGCAAAGGACGTATGCGTTTGTTCCGTACCTGCAGCAACCGCTCTTTACATTGTTGCATAAACAACCTGAGCTCATCTATGTTTGTATGATGAACGTTTGCAAACGCCTCCACACTTAATAACAATCTTGGAATGGTTACATGCTCCCAATTACCTTCATCAGTTACATCAAATAATTCACAAAACAAGGCAGCATCGTTTTGCAATACGTCTTCAATCTCTGCTTTTTGCCAGGTATAAAATTTTCCCTCCACCCCTTCGCTATCTGCATCCAATGCTGAATAAAAACCTCCTTCATCACTCATCATTTCACGTTCAATAAAAGAGATTGTTTCTATAATCGTTTGCCTGTAAAGTTCTTTTTTAGTGAGTTGATACGCTTCACTCAATGCTGCTACCAGCAATGCATTATCATAAAGCATTTTTTCAAAATGCGGCGCCAGCCATTCGGTATCTGTACTGTAACGGGCAAAACCACCGCCTATATGATCATAAATACCACCCATGCACATTTTATCCAAACTCAAACAGGCTTGCCTCAACGCTTCTTCATTACCTGTAAAGTGATAATGCTTAAGTAAAAATCGGATAGTAAATGTTTGCGGAAACTTGGGCGCTCTGCCAAAACCGCCCCATTCAGTATCAGCGTTTTTTAAAATAGCCTCACAAATTATGGAAGCACTGTTGGCATCAAACAACTCTTCCACAGGCAGCTGTACCTGTAATATTTTTTCGGTACCAAATGCATTGGCGTTTTGTAAATGCGCCGTAAGATTGGTTGCCTGCTCTTCCATTTCATCCCGTCGCTTACTAAATGCATCGGCTACACTGTACAGCACTTCTTTCCATGATGCTCTGTTGTATGCACGCACCGGAGGAAAATACGTGCCGCCATAAAAGGGTTTTAGATCCGGTGTTAAAAATACATTGAGCGGCCAGCCACCACTGCCCGTCATGGCCTGCACGGCATCCATGTATATATGATCCAAATCAGGGCGCTCCTCCCGGTCAATTTTAATGTTTACAAAAAGCCTGTTCATGATCTCGGCAGTAGCTGCATCTTCAAAACTCTCCCGCTCCATCACATGACACCAGTGGCAGGAGGAATAGCCAATGCTTACCAGAATGGGTTTATCTTCCTGCTTTGCTTTTTGCAAAGCTTCTTCACTCCACGGATACCAATCCACGGGATTATGCTGATGCTGTAATAAGTAAGGACTGGTCTCTTGTGCTAAACGATTGGTATGCGGCATGATTAATCCTAAGGTATGTATGAACCAACAACAGGCAAAAAAAATGGTTTAGCTTTTGCCAAACCATTTCGTTAAAGAAATAAATATTATTGATTGTGTGCTGCCAGAAATTTATCAAGGGCTGCAACCATACTGGGCGTTTGTGGCTCAGGCGCCTTAATCTGGAGTTTCAAACCGGCTTCTTCCACTGCCTTAAAGGTATTGGCACCAAATGCGCCGATGTACGTGCCGTTTTGTTTGAACTTTGGCAGGTTTTCAATCAAACTCTTTACACCGCTGGGTGTAAAGAAACAGATCACATCATAATTACCATTGCTCACCAACTCCTTAATGTCATTACTTACTGTTTTGTACAGGATGGGTGTGGCAAATTCACAATTATGATTGCGCAGCCAGCCGGTAATGTCATTGTCTATATTTTCACTGCAGGGATATAAAAAGCGCTCGTTGCTTTTGTGTTTGTTAATTACATCAAACAAACTTTTATTGGTACCATCAGCACCGTAAAACACTTTGCGCTTGCGGTATAAAATAAACTTTTGCAAATAAAGGGCTACAGCCTCTGTAATACAGAAGTATTTTGTTTCCTGTGAAATGGTGATGCGCATTTCTTCACAAATGCGAAAGAAATGATCAATAGCGTGGCGACTGGTAAAAACAACTGCTGAAAAAGAGGGGATATCAACTTTTTGCTTTCGAAATTCTTTTGCCGGCACACCTTCAATACGGATGAAGGGCTGAAAGTCGAGTTTTACATCATATTTCCGTACCAAATCATAGTAAGGTGATTTCTCTGAATCTGGCTTAGGCTGCGTTATGAGTATGTTTCGAACTTTGATGGCTGTTTTTTCTTTCTGGCCTTTTTTATCCATACCGGTCAGGAAAATTTTGGCAAAGGTAGGCAGAAAGGTTTAGAAAAAACGCACCAATACTTTGTAAATGAGTAACAAAGGAGCAATTTCTATGGCCAGAAAAAAAATGAAAAAATGAATACGGCTAAGCTTAATTTCCGATTGTATGGGCTGATACGCTCTTAAGAAACGGTACAAAAACAGGATTACTACCATGATTAATGAAACAGTCACCGCCACCGGTACTATACTTTTGGTAGAAAAAGCAATAACGATGATGAAGGGGAGAATGACAATACCCGCCACTTTGTTGATGAGAAATACAATAAATGTATAAGTTTCTGTAGCCGTTTTTATACCAAATACCCACCCGCTCAAATGCAAAAAAACATATTTGCCCAAATACAACAGAAGCAGGCAAAGGGTGGCGCCTATTGGGATTAACCAGGCACTTACTTGCAGCGAAGACTGAAAGTAAGAAGCGAGCAAATAGGCATACACCCCAAACGAAAATGCAAAAAAGATGTTGAATAATAAGGACTGCAATCCACTTTGTACCAACTGCTCCTTAATCTGGTTGACTCTGAGTGAAGTACGAAATAAAAAGCGGAATAAATCTTTAAAATACCGGGCATAGGTTAACCGTAATACACCAAACATGAGCAGCAAACCAAGTATGTAATAAAATAACCAGTCTTTATTTGCAAGTTGTTTGGGCTGCTGTATTACAAACTCACCTTTTGATTGTGTATTGAACCGCAGCATTTTTTTGATGATGTAGTTCCTGCTGCTGTCGAAGGAGATGGTTGCAGATGGAGGAGCTGCAGCAATTTGATTTTGATGAATCGTATCTGCCTTTATGGTATCTGCTGCTGTTTGCTGTACAGCATTGGAATCCTGCGCACGGAGTGCAACAGAACCAACCAGTAAAAAAAATACAATGAAGAAACGCAGCATGATTGCTGCAAAAGTAAGTGATGAAGGGATGTGTTGTAAAAGAAGTCCTGCTACTATTTAAAAAGTATGCCGGTAAAAGCATACCCATCTGGTCTTGAGTTGCAAATTATAAATGCAGACATCTATCGTCTGCCTCAGGACAGCTTTCAGCTTTTTGTTCTTTACTCATCGTTTATTACTACCAGCTTTATTTGTTTTGAACACTACGGATAGCTGGATTCATATTGCAACAACTTAAACTACAATCCTGTTCATTGTTCAATAGCTTCTTTTATAATTCATCCATCAGCCTCGCCTTCCTTCTTCCTCTCCCGTAGAGAGAAAGCGGTACTTCTGTACTTTCAAAGAACTATTACAGCTACCATTTCTTCTTTTGTTCTTTCTTCATCAACACATATAACTACCATTTCACTCTTTTCCCTCTACTGCTTTTTGTATCGCCTCACTCATAGGTGGTACACCCGGACTAAACACACGCTCTACCAGTCCTGTTTTACCAATCAATACTTTGGTAAAGTTCCAGCGCATATATACATCCATTGAACCGTTTTGGTCTTTATGCCGAAGCCAAACAAATAAAGGATGCGCCTGCTCGCCTGCCACATCTGTTTTGGCAGCTACAGGAAAGGTGAGGTTATACTGCTGTAAAAACTGCTGAATTTCTGCATTGGTGCCCGGCTCCATGCCATTGAAGTTATTGCTGGGTACGGCTATTATAACTAAGCTGTCTTTATACTTGTTATACAACTGCTGCAAACCTGCAAACTGTCCTGCATCGGGCGATTGGGTGGCTGTGTTGATAAGTAATATTTTTTTACCTGCATAGCTGTTGAGATTGATAGTACCACCGTTGAGTGCAGGCAAATTGTAATTGTAGATACTTGTTGCTGATGCAGCAATCATGAAAAGAATGTTGAGGAGGAACATGGTTTATTATTTTATGAATGAAATTTTATGGCATTTCTGCTTGTTTCTTCTTATCTGTAGTTGCAAACTACATATAGCACCCAGCTTTTTGTTCTTTACTCATCGTTTACTACTACCAGCTTTACTTATTTTGAATACTACCGATAGCTGGGGTTTTACAACTCATTTTTTTACAGCTTTAAAAAAATCTTCAAACAAACTGTATGTAATTTTTGCTACCTGCACACTGTCTAATTTTCGTATATCCCCTGCTTTATAAAAATGGTCTTTGTAATAAACTACCTGCTTGTTTAAAACGCCAAATACGTAACTGCGGGCACGTACTGCATCTTCGCCTATACTGGCATAGTTACCTTGTGGCATGCCCCCTACGGTCGGATTTCTAACATCATGAAAAACATAAAAAATCAATTCATCTTGAAATCTATTATAATACCCTGTTCTAATTAAAACAGAATCCAATTCGTAGGTCTTAGATTTTTGAATATTCAATGCTGTTTTGTGAATCCATTCTGACGTAATCCATTGGGACGTTCTGGGGGGGGTGTTTGAAATAAGCCTGTACCTTGAATCAGTTGTACTATCTATAACAAGTCTTTTATCTAAAGAAAAAATATACCCCTTTTTGTTTAATTCGTCACTAATTATACTATAGCTTAATGGAAAAAAAATATAAGTTGAACTTGTACTTGCTCCTCTAAAAATTACATATTTTCTGTTAGGTCCCTGAACCTGCGCAAAAACAACTGCTATTTTCTTGAAGTTACCCTGACGAATTGGGTCAGATAAAATTTCTTTATTGGAAAACTGTTTGTTTACAACACAACCTGTGTTTGATAAAAAAAGAAATAAGTAAATTGGAATTAGAGTTTTCATATTTAAAATAATCTACCAGATTTTAATAATTCAAACATTCTAACAACACTGCTGCCCTTTCGATAGCCAAAGAAAGCACTGGCTCCGTTTACATCCGCTTTAAAAGCCATCTTAAACCACTTGTCTCGTAAAACACCTGTGCCATCCCATTTAAAACTGCCATCATTTTTAATGCCATAGTTTGTAACATTCTGCAAGTAACTACCTACAAAAGAAACTCCACCATTAGCAAGATATTGCCCTATATCCCCCATTTTAAACCCAGTAACTAAATTGTTCCCTAGGTCACTTGCAATACTAAAACCTGCACCTGTTATAAATGCGAGCATGCCTTGACCAAAACTCATATCTTTTCCTTCCTTTTGGTATAATGCATTCATATTAGAGATGTTATCAAATCCGCCTAAGATAGAGTTAGTGATATAAGTTTTCTTTTTAACTGCCGTACTTATTTCACTCAACCCTGGCATTTCACCAGTTTTATACGCTGCTGCAGCACCCTTCTTCATACTAGTTCCCATCTTACTCCCCGCCAATGCAGAAGTACCACCCGTTACAAACGATGAAAACCCATCCCAAAAGCCATAATACTCCTGGCCAGTAGCACCATCTGCCACAATATTTAAAAACCCGCCTGTGCCAAATGCCAGTGCATCCTGCCCCAATGCGCTTATACCAGCGTCAAGTTTAGCTACACCTACGGCACCACCTGCAGCTCCTACTGCTGCGTAGGCAAACATATTTCCTAAACTAAACTTGCCACTTTTTTTATCATAAATTTTGTTCCAGTTACTCATCACATTTCTGGCAGCACTCACACCTATTTTCACAGATTTTTTTGTTAGTAATTTAGCTATTCCTACCATTGCTTTTTTAGCAATGAGTTTTTTTGCCAGAACCTTTCCGGCAATTATTGCAGCTGCAAAAAATAATCTACCATCAGGGTCTACAAACATTACAGGATTGTTTGCACTTTGATGATAAGGTGTTAATGAAAACTGTTTATCTGCCTTCGGATCCACCCCCCCAAACCTTCCCACCTGTGCATCATACATTCTTGCATCAAAGTAGTGCAGCTCTAAACCAAACTCTTCATCCAGTTCATTCTTCTGGTAATCCCGTTCATTGGGTACTTTAATGGCGGCGTAACTGCTAAGCGGTGCTATCTCCATTCCAAACGGGTAGAAAGAACTTTCCTGCAACAACGGCGCCATTAAGCCCGCTGCATTTGAGAATGACCACAGCCTGTTCATTGTCCGACATGATGTAAACATTAACTATAACTACCCTTTCTTTTTAAATGCATCACTTAAAATTCTTGATATTGATTTTCTATAAAAAACTTTCTCTTTAAATAGTGAATTGAGAAAATTGCTCCGATGATACATCACTACACTATCTTTTATAATCAACGCACGGGATGTTATTTGATATTGCGCTGTCGTTTGACCCGCAGGGCCCAAAGTTGAATACCCTAGATTTTGATTGACATTAAAATTTGCATATACAATCAATATAGGGCTATGACCATTTACGTTACTATAAAACTGCGAGCTCAGTTCAACTTGATTTCCTTCGGTAAGCCTACCTACAATTGAATCAATCAAAAAGTTACTCAATGAATTAGTTGCTAATTTGTATTTGAAATTTTGTTCGGAAAGAAAATCACTTAATTCCTTAATAAATTGTATGCTATCATTAATCTTTCTTTTGTTATCCGCTGCAAAATTTTTAAACTGTTGATTATCTTCAAAGGAATTTGAATAACTGAAAAGGGGGAGTACTTTAACAGTATCTTTTACTTGATTTAAAATCCCCTTTGAAATTATCTGATGCCCAGGTCTTTGTGTGGCTGAAACAACACATGACGTAAGAAAAATAAGATAAATAATTATTTGAAATTGTACTTTCATTTCATGTAAGTTTAATATTCATATCCTTCAAAAAACATTGCCATTAATCCCGCAGCGTTTGAAAAAGACCACAGCCTATTCATTGAGCGATTCTCCGATAAAAATTGTCGGTATTTTTTTTCTGAATTGTCATACATCATAGTAAACTTTAGCCTATCAGTTGCGTAGGCATTTATTAAGTTTGTACCACCAATAAAAATATTTTTCCATCCGGATGAAATAGTTGAAGTTGCTAATGACTTTAAGCCAACATCAACTGATGCATTAAAGCCCCCCGCTGGCGCAAGTTTATCTTTACGCCAATAAACCTTAAAACTGCTGGCGCAAGAATGGGGCGATGCCCTTGTGCTTTGGCTTCTTGTGCCTGAATGAAATATGCTCATACTTTGTATTTTATCTCTTGCGAACTGTACTATAATCCGGCACAAGAACCCCATCCGCTATACCCGCCCCTCATTCTTGCGCCAGGCTTACTATTTTTTAACTTG
>CAYPBV010000101.1:0-12361 GCA_964409025.1 uncultured Chitinophagaceae bacterium
CATTAAAACCAATCATTTCATTGTGGCGCATCTGAATGGTGTGCTTTAAATCCAGCACTACTTTTTCCTGTGCCAGAATTTCTTCATGCAGACGCTCTAAGTTTTTAGAACGGCCGAGTTTGTTTCCTTCAAACAAACCAATACTGCCACCGGTTAATGTGTATTTGCCTTTGTAAAACTTACCACTCTTTTCAACCACTGTTCCGGTAAAGCCTTCGGGTAATGCATCACCATTATCTGCTATTACAACCTGCCCTAATAAATAATTGGCCAATGATTGATAACGGCTATCTACTTCCACTACATCCAATGCACGCACCGTAGCCTGTGGTGCTTCATTCAATACGGCATGTCCGTTAAACTGATTGAGTAAAAAGAAATTTGCTTTTCCTTTTTGATTGTTATGCAGGAGGTTTACCGCCACCATGGCATCCTGCAAATCTTCAGCCACATAATAGTTGAGATAGGGCTCCAGTAAATTTTCAATGGCTGTGCGGTATTCTTCTTTTACAACCATCACATCACTGAGCAGTGGTACATCTCTGCGCCATCCCTCATTGTTGTGCAGGTACTTTACACTTTCAGGATAGCCTTCCATGCTTTCTACAAGGCTTTTCAATAAATCATATTCATTCTTACGGCTGTCAAGCTTCCTGTTTTCATCTGCGAGTTGATTACGTAATCCTTCCAGTTCACTTTGTGTTTGCAGAATTTGTTCTTTCGTTAATTCATGCTGCTGTTGTAATTGCTGCAACTCTTCTCTTCGATTGTTGAGTTCGTATTCTTTCTGCTTTTTTTCTTCTTCTAATTGCTGCAGTTGCTGCTTTCGGTTACTTTGTTCTTCCTTTAGTTGATAGATGCTGCGTTGCAGATTTTGTACACCTGTTTCACTCACCGCTACATTTTTCTCTGCTTCAAACTGGTTGCGTTGAATAGCCTGTGTTTCTTTACGCACTTCATCAATGCCGCTTCGTTTTTCATCAAACACTTTCCGCTTTTCTTCAACAGCAGTTCTTAGTGTGTCCAGTTGTGAACCTAAATTATTTAATTGATTTTCTTCATCTGTAATTTGCTGTTGCGTAAAGCTGATGCTTTCTTCAATACCTTTTAACTGCCCCTCTGCTTTTTGCAAAAACTCATTCAGGTTTCCTTCTTTTTCACGCAGATAGACTAAACGTTGCTGCGCCAGATTTTTATCATTCTCTTTGGTGCGCAGGTTTTGCAGGCGTTCGTTAAAGGAATGCTGTAGTTGCTGCAATTCTTTTTCTTTTTCAATAAAACCCAGCCGCTCCTGTTCCAGTCCTGCTTCATCGCCGGCAATCTTGGCTTCCAGTTCTACTTTACGGTTGGTTTCAGCTTCCTGTTGCTCATTTAATGTTTTCCAGGTAAGGTTAAAACCTTCGAGGGCTGCTTTGGCCAGTTCAATACTCACTTCACGGTATTCTTTTTTAATCTCGTGGTATTTCTCTGCTTTCTTTGCCTGGTTTTCTAAGGTTTTTAGCTGGTTGTTGATTTCAAACAACAAATCTTCAATACGTGCCAGATCCTGCTCTGTTGCATCGAGTTTATTTTTGGCTTCTTTCTTACGTGTTTTGTAAATGGTAATACCTGCTGCCTGCTCCAGCATGCGGCGGCGACTGTTATCCTTGTCTTTAATAATATCATCCACCATACCCAGTTCAATGATGGCATAACTATCAGTACTTACACCTGTATCCATAAACAGGTTTTGAATATCTTTCAAACGGCACTGCACATCATTCAGACGGTATTCACTTTCGCCGCTTTTATAAAACTTACGGGTTACAGTAACCGTATTAAATTCAGTAGGTAACAGGTTCTTGGTATTTTCAAACGTAAGGCTCACTTCAGCCAAACCGGAGGCGCTTCTTGTTCTGGAACCATTAAATACAAGACTCTCTAAGTTTTCACTGCGGAGGTGACTTATTTTTTGCTCACCAATTACCCAACGGATACTGTCAATGATATTGCTTTTACCACAACCATTAGGGCCAATGATGCCCGTTACACCTTCGTCAAAACTCACAACAGTTTTATCGGCAAAACTTTTAAATCCTTTAATCTCTAAGCTCTTTAATCTCACGGTAATTTTTTTAGTGGAAGGCGACAAATATAGAAGATTCACCTGTAAAGAACTTGCAGGAATGGTGCCCGTTTTCAATAGTTATCAACCTGTTTTCAACAGATTGAGGAAAAGGGATTTTTTGAATACAATTTTTTGTAATACGCCGTGAAATCATTAGTCAACTGCCGTTACACCTGCCTGCCGGCAAAGGCAATTTGCACTCTTCCACTGCCTCAACTCTATTGTGCCGGGCGCTATTGAGCATAGAAATATCTAGAACTGATTTAATTCTATGGCGCAGTTCAATTGTGGGCTGCTCATTTCATCCAAGTCGCCGGGAGTGGGCTGATAAAAACTGAGTTGATGTTTTGAGCAAAATGATGCAGTACTTAATCCAGAAACTTTTTCTTCCACTCCGGTTTGGGTAACCAGCATTCTTCTTTTTTGCCAAACCAGCGATACCTGTTGTGTGCCACTAAACTATAAACAGCATCCCGTATAAATTTAGGTATGATGATGAAGGCATATAATATAGTCCAGCCTCCGCCGATATGCTTTAGCATGCGCAAAGCTCCTGAACTCTTGGTATAAAGCTGTTCTCCTTCCAAAAGCATAAAAGAATTGAATTCATTTGCAGGCATACCGTATTTTTTGAGCACCTGTTGCCCGTACTCACCTTGTAATGAGCCAAACAGGAATTGATTTTTTTTATCCCGCTTCACAATAAACTGTACACTGCTGCTGCAAAGGTTACAAACCCCGTCAAATAATACGATGAATTGTTTTTTTCCGGCCTGTGTTTGCTCTGTCATCTGAAAAGTTGTAATTTTTCCTATGCACTTTGTTTTACCTTTTGCAAAAATACTGTTTTTAACCCTCTTGCTGCCTGGCAGTGTGCGGCTTGTTGCCCAGCAACGATATACCAAAACAGATTCCATAAGAGTGTGGGAGTATTTATCAAAAGCTGATGCGTGGATTGATGATTCCAGGTTTGATTCTGCCATGAACTTTGCCAACAGGGCACTTCTTGAAAGCAATCGTTTAAAATTTTTAAGAGGAGAAGCATACGCTCATTTAAAGATTGCAGAAGTACATTACCGGAAATCTGAACATGCTGTACTGGGCTATTATGATTCAGCCGCATTAAGAACCGGGATTGTATTGAAAGATACTCCGCTTATTGCGCTGGCAACTTATCAATTAGGACAGTATTTTTTTGAGCAAAAAAAATACACAGAAGCAGAGCAACTTTTTTTACGTTCATTAACTGTTTATTTTGAAAAAGCACAGAATGATTTTACTGCATTTGTGTACAATGATCTCGGAAGCCTGTACGGATTTACAGGCGCTATTGAAAAACAGGTGGATTGGTATTTGAAAGCGGTTCGTCTACATGAGAAAAATAATAATGAGTTTGGATTGGCGCAGACATACAGTAACCTGAATGATTCGTATTATGAACTGGAACAGTTTACAGAAGCTATCCGTTACGGAAAGCAATCACTCGCTATCAGGGAAAAGTTAAATGATTTTCCCGGTCTTGCTGTTTCCTGTAATAATCTTTCGCAAACATATTTACGGATTGATTCTGTACCACAGGCCGTTTATTACCAGGAATTAGGTTTGAAATATGCTGAGCTCAGTGGACTGCCTTCACGTATGGCGCATTCCTATGTGAGCATGTCATTACTCATGAACCGTCAAAAAAAATTCGACGAAGCATTAAATTATGAAAAGAAAGCAATTGCAATTTATGATTCAGTAGATAGAAATGTGCAGGCAAATCGTTACATAGCCGCTGCTTTTTACAGTAACATTCTTAAAGACTCTGCAGGTGCGGTTACGTATTTCAAACAATCAGAAAATCTTGCTAGAACATTGAATAATAAAGTAGTGCTTCGTAACGTATACTTATATCTTTCAGAGTTTTATCGAGTGCGGAAAGATGCTTCCCTTGCATATGATTATTACCGCAAACATATTCTCTACCGTGATAGTTTGAACAATGTAGAAGTCAATACCAAAATAGCTGCTCTGCAAACACAGTTTGAAACAGAAAAAAAAGATTTTGAAATCAACCGGCTCAATACTTTGCAACGTATTAAGCAACTGGAAATAGAAAAACAAAAAGCCATTATTGCAGGTAATCAACTGGAAGCCCTGCAAAAACAAAATGAAATAGACCTGTTGTCGAAAACACAGGAATTGCAGAATGAACAACTGCAGCGCCAGGCAGATGAACTGGAACGTCAGCAGTTGATAGCTAAAAACAATGATCAGCGATTGCAATTGGCAGAAAAGGAAAAGCAACTGCAATTGAAACAACTGGATAATCAGCGAAACATCCGTAATATTATGATTGGTGGTTTTGGGTTATTGCTGTTGCTGGGTTATTTATTTTTCAACCGCTTCCAACTCAAGAAAAAAATTGAGCAGCAGCAGTCATTACTGGCCATGCGGAATAATATCAGCGAAAACCTGCATGACGATATTGGCGCTTCACTCAGTAACATTGGCATTCTTACCGAGCTTGCGAGGCGAAACATTACCAATGAACAAAAATCAAAAGAATATCTTGATAAAGCGGGTGAAGATATTCAACGCATCAGCGAAAGCATCAGTGATATTGTATGGAATATCAATCCCAAGTATGATGAGTTAAAAAATTTATTTGTACGGATGAAACGTTATGCAGCTGATATGCTGGATGGAAAAAACATCAGCTATCAACTCAACTTCAGTGAAGAAGCAGAGGCAATGAGTTTGAGCATGGAAAAGCGACGTAACTTTTATCTCATCTTTAAAGAAGCCATCAATAACCTGGTAAAATATTCACAGGCTTCGCAGGCAAAAGTGGAAGTAAATGTTGATCATCAGCATTTAAAACTTTTTATTAAGGATGATGGAAAAGGATTTGATGCCACGGCAAAAAGTTCGGGAAACGGTTTGCACAATATGCAAAAGCGGGCACAGGATATGAACGGACTGTTCCGTATTGAATCAGTTCCGGGCAAAGGCACTGCCGTAACACTGGATATACCTATTACCTGATTGTGTAATAGCTTTTCATAACGAAGCAATCTATCTTACATTGAAAATGTTATGTCCCTTGGTAATATATGAAGATAATGCCCGGCTTCGCCAATCGATGGAGCTATTACTCAACGAAGCCGCTGGTTATGAAATTACAGGCTCCTTTGGCGATTGCGACAATGCAGAAGCTGATATGCAAGAATGTAAACCACAACTGGTGATTATGGATATTGATATGCCCGGCATCGGCGGCATAGAAGGAGTAAAGAAAATTAAACAGCATCACCCGGAAGTAAAAGTGGTAATGCATACCGTGTTTGATGATGATAACCGCATTTTCGATTCTATTTGCGCAGGTGCTGATGGGTATCTTTTAAAAAATACGCCTCCGTTAAAGTTTGTTCAATCGCTTCAGGATTTAATGGAAGGTGGTGTTGCTATGAGTCCTTTTGTAGCGCAAAAGATTTTTCAGTTTTTCAGAACTAATAATACAGTAACAGAAGACTTTCATCTTTCTGCACGTGAAAAAGAAATACTGGAATTACTGGTAAAAGGAAATTCCTATAAAATGATTGCAGACAAAAGCAGTATTTCAATCGATACCGTTAAAAAACATCTCCAGAATATCTATCATAAACTTCATGTAAACTGCGGAACAGAAGCTGTAGCCATGGCATTGAAGCATAAGATTGTAAAAATTGATTAAAGTTTGTTACACAATCAGGTAATTGACCCACATTGTTTAAAAGCAGAATTTTATAGCATAAAAATTTCTGCACATGAAAAAATTCTTATTCCTTTTCAACCTTTTACCTTTTATTGCTTTTTCTCAAAATATAGGTATCGGCACTACAGTTCCATCGGCTAAGTTAACTGTAGAAGGAAATGAATTAACTCCGGATGGGCAGGGAGCCGCCATTAAAATTCAAAACACTTCTTCCACCAATGCATGGTTTTTACGTGCAGGTGGTAACGGAACCAATACACCAATAAACGGTTTTAGTATTGCAGATAATACCGGCTATCATTTTACAATGGCACAGGGCGGAAATATTGGCTTAGGCATACTTCCTACTGCAGCCAGACTTCATATAAACGGTGAAATGCGTTTGCAGGGTTTGAATTTATTTGAATTTGGAGCCGGTGTGGCAGGCAAAGAAGTAAATGCAGGTAAAATAGGTTATAATGCTTTCGGGCAAAACGGATTGGTATTTATTGGCGGAGGTACCACCAATCTTAACAGAAGAATGTTCTTTTTTGCTGAAGGCGGAACTGTTATGAATGGCCCGCTGGATTTTAATGGCCCGCTTCGTGTTAATGGTAATTCCGGAACAGCAGGCCAGGTATTAACTTCAAATGGCACAGGAACGGCAGAGTGGAGTAACAATTCATTCAGCAACAATGTGCGTTTTGCTGCTTCATTTACATCAATTGCTTCTGCTTCATCTAGTAATACATATACTTCCATATATAATACATCCGGGGCTAATGTGTTAATTTCAACAAATGCCATCAGCATAAACAAAACAGGTCTTTACCATTTTGAGGGATATTATACTGGTGTTGTTTCATTCAGCTCCGCTCCTTCTTTTTTTACATTTCGATTCAGCTTATTTGCTGATGGTATAGAATTTAAATATTCCGATGGAGAAAATATGACACGTGTTTCTTCTACGACTTTACAATTCTCAAGAACCTTTAATTTTTCTCAGGACGTTTATATAGTTGCACCGGCAGTCATTTTTCCTGAAGGCATTATCAGTACAGGTGCAGGAGGGGCAGGAGAGTCAAGAAGTGGATCGGGAAAAATTACGGGCTATTTAATTAGTGATTAGTCATTCATCATACAAATCCATCATGTGAAATATTTATTCAGTTATTTTTTTCTTTTTATTTCGTTAATGGCCTTTGCCCAGCAGCAAAATGCCGAAGCTGAACGTATGTTGCAAGCTCTTAAACAAAGCGGCATGGTTAGGCAGGAAGGAAATCACATCATTTTCAAAGTGCAAAAGGCCAGCGATACTCCCAGAATTAAAATGATGTATGGTGCATTCTTTACCAGTGATAAATGGACCATAGGTTTTGATGTGGATGGAAAATATTTTGACAGTAAAAAACAAAATAAACCAGATCCTTCCGGATTGTTTACCAAAACACAACCAACTCCTAAAGAATGCATCAATGACATTAATATCATTACTGCTGAGCGTTTTATTGAACGTGGCGTTCTGAATATGAAAGGAAAAATAATGTACTACAAGTACAACCTGCCTGCGGATACACAACTGTTTCGTCAAAACTATCCATGTAAAGTTCGTTATCAAAACACTGTGTATGATGTAGTGTTTTATAAAGGTGGAAAAACACCATCCTCTGCTGATTCAATGTATGTTGTAAGTAATAACACCATTGCTGCTCCAACAGCTACTGTAAGACAATTTGAATTTTTAAAGAACCCTGATTTTGAAATGACTTCCACAAGCATTCCGCATTGGAAAAGAGCAGGCAGAGCGTTTAGTGATTCATGGGAAAGCCAAAACTTACTTACGTGGAAAGATATGAACGTTGTATCTGTAGGCGGTGACTATTGGAAAGATCTTGATTATGAACGGGGGCACCATGCAAGATACTGGATGACATCTTTACCAAAGGATTATAGCAACCCCTGGAGTGAACGGAAAAAAAGAACCAGCAGCGCCACCGGCATCTTATTCTCTGAACCTTTTAAAATTTATCATTTTCAAAAATCGTTAAGCTTTTTAATTGCAGGAGGTAAAGATGAGGCCAACTTAAAGGTGGAATTATTACGAATGCAGGTACGGGGCACCATCAGTGGTAATATAGCAATGCCCAATACACAATTACCGGGTACACAAGGAGGAAGAATAGAAACGGGGCTTGATACCTCTTACACAATTGTTGCTGGCATCAGCCCTAAAACTGCATTCAATAATGATCAATTTTGTCGTGTCTGGTGGGATATCAGTCGGGTTGATACTTCAGGCTATTACATTATTCGTGTTACAGATAATTCAACTGCACGTAATGAATGGGGCTATATCAGTGTAGACGATTTTCGTTTTCGTGATAAAATGCCCAATCAATACCCTGCCACTGATTCATTAAGTGTTTTAAAAATTGAAATAAAAGATTTCATCAGCAATGAAAAGCAATCAGTATATGTTGATTATTACACTCCTGTTTTCGGCGCTGCCGATACACATACGCATTTAATGAGTCACTTAAGTATGGGAGGTAAATTAATGTATGGTGCGCCGGATGTGGGCTCATTAATGACGGCAGGAACAATTCATAAGGATTATGGTGACCCCTTTGCAAAAGATTGTAATACGGCACCTATACGGTCAGGTAGTGTACAGGATGCATTGGGCAACTGCAATGCCGCACATGGAGGGTGGGGACTTGATAATACCTGTGGTAATTATTTAAGAGCATTACTTATTAATGTTGCATTTGATGGGGAATATGTACACCGTGTCCCGTTTGAAGTTAACGCACATGGTGATCATCCACATGCGGGCTATCCCAACTTTGTACATTGGCCACACTTTTCTTCTATGAGTCATCAGCAGATGTATGTTGATTGGATCAAGCGTGCCTATGAAGGAGGTTTGAGAGTATTGGTTACACTCGCCGTTAATAATGAACTGCTTGGTAATATGGTAGCTGGTGATGGCCCTATGGATGATGTTACAGCTTATAATGTGCAGATTGAAGAGATTAAAAGTTTTGTAAACAGGCATCGTGATTTTATGGAACTGGCATTATCCACTGCTGATATGCGCCGCATTATTCTTTCAGGGAAAATGGCTGTAATCCTGGGTATAGAAGTTGATAATCTTGGCAATTATAATTATGCAGGTAATGGTGCTACAGAATCAAAAGTAAGAGCAGAGATAAGACGTGTGTATGATAAAGGCGTTCGTTACATTTTTCCCATTCATTTAACAGATAATGCATTTGGGGGCATGGCGGTTTACAGTGCTTTGTTTGCATTCAGTAATAAGTATGCAAGAACAAGACCAATGCCTGATGGTGCGCCATTACCGCCGGGTTTTATGCTTGAAGTAGAATCAGCATCAGACCCATTGATTAATTACAAAGTGGAATTACTAAGCCGTGATTTACCGCCGGGCACTACAGCAGGGTTAACCATTGTTGCCAAACCATTACTCGATTTTATTGGTGAAATGCATTTTCCTTTTTTAATTGATTTGTTTAATTGTATTGAAGGAAAAGTAAAATGTATTCCGCAGTTTAAAATTATTCAAAGCCTTTTAAGTGAACCCGGCTGGGATTTTTACAATGCCATAAGTGGCGGGCATGTAAACCGTTATGGGTTATCACCAATGGGAAAATTTGCTGTAAAAGAAATGATGAATCTGGGAATGATTATTGATATTGACCACATGAGTGAGAAAGCAGTGAATGATATGTTCAATATTGCGGAAGAATTCCGCTATCCTGTTATTTCCGGTCATAATGGTTTGCGTGAAGGGTTTTATGAAAATACTGATCATAAGATCAATGAAAATAACCGTAGTCGCTCACAAATGTCAAGACTCACCCGCCTCGGGGGTGTATTTGGTTTGGGTATTGGGGAGAGTACATCGCAACAATATTTAACCAATTTCAGACTGGCACTAAGTATGATGGGAAACCGTGCAGTTACCATGGGCAGTGATATTAATGGTTTTGTAGTGATGCCTTCACCAAGACCCGGTTCTGCTGTACGATATTTTCCATCAACCAGCGAATCAGCCATGCATGCTTATACTTTCTTCGGTAAAACATGGAACTATAATACAGATGGAGTGGCACACATTGGGCTATACCCTGATTATTTTCAGGATCTAAAAAATCTGGGAATGTCAAAACGGGAACGTCAGGTGTTTTTTTCTGCTGCAGATTATTTTGTAAACATGTGGCAGTTGTGTGAACGGAATAAAGTTAATGTCAGATAGCCTCATTGCCGGTACAGAATTAAATTTTACTGATTCATCAACTAAAAAAAGCTCAATGAAATATGTAGTTGTTTTCATTTTGTCAGTTATTTATATTTCAGTATCAGCACAAACGGGTGGTTCAAGGCGTGATACTATTTTATTTGCCGGCCATCCATATGCGCCGTACCTGAATGTGATCTATACTGCAGATGTTTTAGAAGGCCGCTCTATTCCAACAAGTATCACACCCACATCACAAAAAATCTGTTTTGATAAAAAGATGCGTATCAAAACCATTACCTCACGTGGGCCTGCTGAAATCTGTGTTTTCATCAATACAAAAATTGGTTTGATAGGTTATACACCTTTAAAACGGGGGAGTGCGGCAGTGTGCGATATTAAGCCGGAGCTTTCTGATTTCCGTTTCAGCATAATTGGTTTAAAAGGCAATGTGTTCAATTATTTCAATAACAAAAAGAAAGATATAATTGAACATTGGGTACAAACGGGCAACAGTAATACCTATCAATATGAGTTCAGTAACACAACATCTTCTGCACAACTTCGTAAAAAGACCGAGCGCCGAGATTATTGTGACGGTAAAGTAAAAGCACAGTTGTACAAAGTAGATGGTCAGCCGCAGGAATGGTTTTTATTTGGCAAGCATTACCCTGATGCGATCACCATGCAGCCTAAAAAATTTCTCGGGCAGTTTGCAGTAGGCTATCAATATTCTGACAAAGGATTGTTCATCATCATGCAAATGACCGATGCTGCTATTGATTCAAAAATTCTTGAACTGGAAGATGTAGAAACCTGTTTCGTTCCTTCTCCATTTAAAATATTTGAAGATGAGCAACAAACAAAAATGAGTGAAAATATTGCTAAGCAACGCCAACGAATCATGCGTGACCGTGAAAAGAAAGAACGCTACCCTTCCTGCGAATCCAAAAAAATGGAATGGATAAATTTTCAGGAAGAAGCATTAAACCGGCAGGAGGAAAACCTGCGTAAATCAAAGCAGGGAAATATGATGCAGCATGTACAAACGCAGCAGGCGCAGGCAAATTTGATGAACTATGATGATATGATTCAGACGATGATTTATGAAACAGAGTTGAAGCTTTGCCGTGCCCAACAATCGCAAGCCGAAAACCCCAGTGAAGGCAAACAGAAAAAGATACAGTGTCTGCAGGAATCTCTTACACAACAAAAACAAGCAAAGCAAAAATTTCAGCAAATCAATACACAATACCGTAATGAACCGGGCAAACAGGTAAGCGAAAAGGCGAAAGAAATGTTGAAAGCGATGCGTCCCTGCGATTAAAAAAACAGGCTGAAAAAATTTTCAGCCTGTCTTTTACTTCGTATTTCGTACCTCGTACTTCCTTCTTCCTTATCCCATATTATGAAACACTTTCTGCACATCATCATCCTGCTCTAAGCGTTCAATGAGTTTACTTACATCTTCAGCCTGTTCATCCGTTACGGGAACGGTAGTAGTAGGAATCCATTCCAGTTCTGCACTGATAGGAGTGATGCCTTTTTCTTCCAATGCTTTTTGCATGTTTCCAAAATCAGCAAAGGCACAACGAACAACTAAAATATCTTCACCGTTTTCACCGGTACTCTCACCTAATTCTTCCAACCCATAATCAATCAGTTCCAGTTCCATTTCCTCGGTATTCAAACCTTCAGGCTTCAATTTAAACACACCCATCTTCTTAAATTGAAACGCTACAGAACCACTGTTGCCCAAAGCACCACCGCCTTTATTAAAATGACTTTTTACATTGGCTACGGTACGCACATGATTGTCTGTTGCTGTTTCTACCAGGAGTGCCACTCCATGCGGTGCGTAACCCTCATACAAAATTTCATCATAGTTCACCAGCTCTTTTCCCTGTGCCCGTTTAATAGCCGCTTCTACACGGTCTTTAGGCATACCCACACTGCGTGCGTTTTGAAAACAACGACGCAAGGCAGCATTGGTACCTGGATCTGGCCCGCCTGCTTTTACAGCAATGATGATTTCTTTACCAATACGGGTAAACTGCTTGGCCATGCGATCCCAGCGGGCAAACATGGTACTCTTTCTTACTTCAAAAATCCGTCCCATTGTAAATGTTTATGGTTTGTAGTCTGCCTACCGGCAGACAGTTTTTTTGTTATCAGCTTTTACAACTCCTTTCATCTGCTGTGGCGTTGCACTCCAGTCCGAACGGCGTTCAACCGGGCCGGCTTATACCCTGTCTCTTATACACATCTGACGCTG
>CAYPBV010000102.1:0-1846 GCA_964409025.1 uncultured Chitinophagaceae bacterium
AAAAAGCTACCCCGATGTGGCGATTGAAGTAA
This sequence comes from uncultured Chitinophagaceae bacterium, assembly GCA_964409025.1. Taxonomy (GTDB): domain Bacteria; phylum Bacteroidota; class Bacteroidia; order Chitinophagales; family Chitinophagaceae; genus Lacibacter. The sequence continues at coordinate 33 of CAYPBV010000102.1, forward strand.
CAGAAGACATTACTGTTGACCAGAAGCTGCCCTCCTCACAGGCTTTTCATTTGTACCGTATGATGCAGGAAGCCATCAACAATGCATTGAAGCACAGCAACGGCGAAAATATCCTCGTCACTATAAAGGCAGCAAACTATTGGGAAGTGTCCATTGCTGATGATGGGAAAGGATTTGATGGCGACAGTGTTTCATCAAATGGTGGTAACGGTTTGTCAAATATGATGGAACGAAGCCGTGAAGCCGGCTGGACGGTACGCTGGGAACGCACATTCCCCCGGGGAATGGTGGTAAGAATTGCCTCTACTACAAATTGATTATTTTTTCTCAACCACCTTGTTCTAACTTTATCATGATTATGAGTTTTACAGTAGCACTTTGTGAGGACAATACGATTAACCGACATACCTTTTTGCAAAAAATTCAGGTGTTGGGCAATATGCTGGTAACCTTTGTAGCTGCCAACGGGCATGAGTGCCTGGAGCAACTCAAGGGCACACCCGCAGCAAAATTGCCGCAGGTAATTTTTATGGACCTGGAGATGCCGCAGATGAACGGAATTGAAACCATCCGTCTGGCCAAATCATTATACCCTTCGGTACATTTCATTGTATTAACTGTGTTTGATGATGATGAAAAAATATTTGAAGCCATCAAATCCGGTGCATCCGGTTACCTCTTAAAACATGAGCCCGCAGGTGTGTTACAGGAGGCAATCATCAATGTGCTGGAATATGGTGGTGCCCCGATGAGTCCCGCCATTGCCCGTAAGGCGCTTCAGTTAATGAGTAAATCTGTATTGCAGGGCAGTGCAGAAAAGGGAACATTGCCGGAGATGATTACCGGCAGGGAGGAAGGAGTTTTGAAATTTATGGTAAACGGCTGGGATGCCAAACGGATTGCTTCAGAGTTGGACATCAGTGTGCTTACTGTGCGCAAGCATATTGCCAATATTTATGAAAAGCTGCATGTACAGAGCAAAGCAGAAGTCATCAGTATGGCACTAAATCACAAGTGGTTTTAAAAAAAACTACAGTCATCAAGTTCGTTTCTAATCTCTTATTCTGAATAGAGTTTCCTTTCCTTTAATGGTTACATCAACAGTTGCACTACCGGTTGATTAGCGGACAATCCATTGTGATAATGAAGCCGGAGACAGACAGCCAAAAATTTTTGCTAAAAAATTTGGAATATAAAAGTTTTAGTTTTAATCTTGCTAAACAAATTAGTTACAAACAAAAACAAACCCGTTATGGAAGAGCTATTAACTTTGGAGAAACCAAAGAAAGAAAAAATGAGTAAAGACAACAGTAAGGAAAGCAGTGAAAAACTGAAAGCGTTAAAGCTCACCATTGACAAGATTGATAAAGATTTCGGCAAGGGCAGCGTGATGATGATGAATGAAAAAGGCGTGCACGAAATTGAAGTAGTAAGTACCGGTTCTATTGGGCTTGATGTGGCATTGGGTATTGGTGGTGTACCAAGGGGCAGGGTAATTGAAATTTATGGTCCGGAGAGCAGCGGTAAAACCACCATTGCTACACATATTATTGCAGAAGCACAAAAGAAAGGCGGTATCTGTGCCATCATTGATGCGGAACATGCGTTTGACAGCAGCTATGCACAAAAGCTGGGAGTAGATGTTGACAATCTTTTGATTTCGCAACCTGATTATGGTGAACAAGCTTTAGAAATTGCTGACCGTTTAATCTTAAGTGGTGCATTGGATGTAGTGGTGATTGACTCTGTGGCAGCGCTTGTACCAAAAGGTGAACTGGAAGGTGAAATGGGTGATAGCAAGATGGGCTTGCAGG
>CAYPBV010000102.1:1856-12107 GCA_964409025.1 uncultured Chitinophagaceae bacterium
TGTGATGAGCCAGGCACTTCGTAAACTCACGGCTACGATTAATAAAACAAATACCATCTGCATTTTCATTAACCAGCTGCGTGAAAAAATCGGAGTAATGTTTGGTAACCCTGAAACCACTACCGGCGGTAATGCGTTGAAGTTTTATGCATCAGTACGTTTGGATATACGCCGTATGAGCCAGATTAAAGATGGTGATGAGGCAGTAGGGAATCGTGTAAAAGTAAAGGTGGTGAAGAACAAAGTAGCACCTCCGTTTAAAGCTGCTGAGTTTGACATCATCTTTGGTGAAGGCATCAGCAAAACAGGCGAAATTATTGATATGGGTGTAGAGCTGGGTATTGTGCAAAAGAGCGGAAGCTGGTTTAGTTATAATGGCGATAAATTAGGCCAGGGAAGAGAAGCAGTAAAAACATTGCTGACTGATAACCAGGGATTGGCCGATGAAATTGAAGGAAAGATTCGTGAAAAGATAAAAGAAATTCAAAGCGGTGCTGCTTCTGCATCGTAAACTTCGGGTTTGTTTGTAAGTATCAAAGCCGTTTCCTGCAAAGGGACGGCTTTTTTCTTCGTATAAATACGAATGCAGACTTAGGATTAATTCTTGAGAAAAATCACCTTGATTTTGAAAATGTAGTTTTTAATTTTATAGTCCGATTTTGCAAAGCATTGCAGGAAAGGCATCAGTTAAAATCTTTTTCCTTTGAAAAATTGATTAACCCATTATTCAATGAAAGCTGATTCAATATCCTGAAAAACGAATGTAAAATCCGGCATCCTGAAAAAAATCTTTTCCATCCGAACCCTAATTTAAAACCTAAAATTGTATTTACCTTGATGGAAGAAATTTTACTCAGATGAAAGCCCCGCAAATGCGGGGTTTTCTGTTTAAAGGAAGATTACAATCCGGCATGGTAATTTTAAGAACGCAAATAGCGTTTTGTTCATGGCTTAATGAAGAAATAAAGCATTGAATCCATTTAGCGAATAACAGGAAGATTTGATATAATTATCAGTCTGCGAATTGTATTTATGCCGAAGTATTTGAAAACAAAAATGCTTCTATGCGGGCTTTGGAAAAATTTGGTTTTACATTAGAATGTATTTAACAGAAAGCAGTTGTTAAAAACAATCCGTAGCAGGATGATTTGTGTGGGTGAACTTCCGTTCATCAACAAGCTCATGATGCTGTTGTACTTTTCTGTAGCTTTCTGCCCCAATTTCAACGCATGAGAAAAATTAGTTTATTTCTTTTATTAGCTGCATCAACGTTTATTTCAGCAGCGCAGCAAACAGATACCATTTCAAGAACTGATATTCAAACAGCCGGCAAGTTGTTTTCCATAAACTTTACTGCCGCCGAAATTGACAGTATGTACTTCACTATTCTTCAGCGGAATGCACAGTACAAACGCCGCTATCCATTAAAGTTAGAAAACAGTGTGCCGATGAGTTTGTGGCAAAGTCCTGTGTTGCCGGGTATGCAGTTTGAAACGGAGCAAAAAAAGATAAAGTGGGAATTGCCTAAGAATGTTTCCCTGCCTTCTAACAAAAACGACCTGGCTTTTTACTCAGTGCTGCAATTAGCATCGCTCATCAAAAACAAAAAAATCAGTTCGGTTGAACTCACACAGTTTTTTATTGATCGCATCAAAAAATGGGGCGACACCTTACAATGCGTCATCAGCATAACAGAAGACTTAGCCATCCAACAGGCACGTGCAGCCGATGCAGAAATAGCAGCGGGCAACTATCGTGGACCGCTACACGGTATTCCTTACGGCTTAAAAGACTTGTTTGCCGTAAAAGGCACCAAAACAACTTGGGGAGCCTCTGTATACAAAGATCAGGTGATTGATGAAGATGCTTATGTGTATACAAAGCTGAAAGAAGCAGGCGCTGTATTGGTTGCTAAATTTACCTTAGGTGCCCTGGCGCAAGGTGATTGGTGGTTTGGTGGCCGTACCAAAAATCCGTGGAATCAAAACTTCGGTTCATCAGGTTCATCAGCAGGAAGTGCCAGTGCCACAGTTGCCGGATTGGTGCCTTTTGCTATTGGTACAGAAACATTGGGTTCTATCGTTTCACCTTCACATACCTGCGGCGCCACAGGATTACGTCCCACGTTTGGTGCAGTGAGCAGGAGCGGCGGAATGACGTTGTCCTGGAGTCTGGATAAAGCAGGACCCATCTGCCGCAGTGCCGAAGATGCAGCTGTTGTTTTTTATTACATCAAAGGAACTGATGGTAAAGACCCTGGTGCTGTTAACAGACCGTTTAACTATTCTGCAAAAACAGATATTAAAAAACTCCGTATTGGTTATGCAAAAAATTTCTTTGACCGGATAAAAGATACAAGTGCCAATGAATGGAAAGTGATCAAAGCATTTGAGCAAATGGGTGTGCAGCTAATACCGGTAAACTTTCCTGATACAGCAGCCTATCCGTATGACATTGTGGGCATCACACTCGCATCTGAAGCTGCGGCAGCCTTTGATGAATTAACAAGAACCAACCTGGATGACCAACTTACACGGCAAAACAGAAACGACTGGCCCAATTATTTCAGATCAGCCCGTTTTATTCCGGCAGTGGAATATGTAAATGCGCAACGGCATCGTTATCTGATGATGAAAAAGATGCAGGAGTTTTTTGCAAATGTGGATGTAGTGATCACACCTACCTATGCAGGCAGTCAATTGGCCATTACTAATTTAACAGGACATCCTGCTTTATGTATGCCTACAGGATTTACCAAACAGGGATTGCCCACCAGCATTACACTGCTTGGCAATCTGTATGGTGAAGCCAATTTAATAAGTGTGGGAAAAGCTTTGCAATTGAATACAGGTTGGGAGGATGTGCATCCTGAAAAGTTTAAGTACTAATTAAGCTTTCATTTCCAATAACGCCTCTTCCTTCTTCAACTCCCTGTCAAACACAAAAGTGCCCAATGGTAACCAGGCTGCAATAAACGCTTTGATGAATTTGATAAGGGGCCAATTGTAAGTTTCCTTAGCATAGTAAGCTAATGCCACATAACTCATAAACAATACTCCATGCGCCCAGCCTACATACTTTACAGCCAGCGGCCAATCCCAAATGTATTTCAACGGCATAGCAATAAGCAACAATACTAAAAAAGAAACCCCTTCAGCAATACCTGTTTTGCGGAGTAAACGAATGGCTTTTGTATTCATAACAAAGAAATAAACAACAGCTTTATCAAAAAGTTGAATCAATTAATGACTGCAATCCTCTTTATGACAATGCTTGGCAATAGTGCAATACCGATGATTGAGAAAATGAGCAGTAATAATTAGCAGCACAGCAGGTACTATCAATAAAAACGTAGAGAAAGAAAATGTTACAAACTGATTAGCTGCAAATAATAGCATACCAATGCTGAACAATACCAAACTGTTAATGCGGTGATGATGTTTTTTGTAACCATGCCATAAGGTAGTAAAGCCAATAATAAAGGCCGTACCCAACAGCAATATTTCCACAAAAATGTTATGAACAATGTTAATGCCGAATAAGGGCAAACTGCTCATAAACAACGGCAGTACCGCACAATGAATAGCACATGCCAGTGAGGCGCCAACACCCAATGCTTCCCAATTAATTTTAAAACTCATGAGCCGGCAAATATACAAATTTGCAATTTTGTTGCAAATTTTATTTCTGCCCGACTTTCCTGCCTCTCGTGTGCCTAACTTTGCATACGATATGAAAAAGAAAATTTGGTTCTATCTCGGATTTTTTGTGTTATTGCTCGGAGTGTTTTATCTCGTTTTGTTTTGGGGTACGGATTTGTGGCGAAAAAAACTGCCCACACTCAGTCAGGTTAAAGAATTTGAATTTGTAAGTCAGAATGGCGATACCATTACTAACAGAAATGTTGCCGGTAAAGTACAGGTGGTTGAATTTTTCTTTACTACCTGCAAGGGTATTTGTCCAAAAATGAATACCAACATGCTTAAAATTGCAGATACCTACAAAGCAGAAGAAGATTTTATGATTTTAAGTCATACGGTAGATCCTGATAAGGATTCAGTAGGAAGAATGAAGTATTATGGCGACTCTTTAAAAATTAACAGTAAACAATGGTTGCTGCTCACAGGTACTAAAGAAAAGTTGTATGAAGCAGCACGTAAAAGTTATTTACTGGACGATCAAAATGATGAAACGGCAGCTATTGAAGATCAATTCATACACACACAACTTTTTGCATTAGTTGATAAAAGCGGTAAAGTGCGTGGTGTTTATGATGGCCTTAACAAAGAAGAGTTGAAAAAATTAGATAAAGACATTCAATTGCTCTTGAAAGAAAAGTATAGCGGCCCACGGTTTGTAAACGGTATTTTTCAAAATAATCCGATGTAGTAAATTCGTAATATGAGTGAAGCTATCCGTGACATATTGAAGAGAAACCACATGAGCATCACAGACAGCCGTGTGCAGATACTTGGTTTGTTTTACAATCAGGAAGGTGCCTTGGCGCATGCTGATATTGAAAAGAAAACAAGCGATAAGATTGACCGTGTAACGATTTATCGTACACTTCAAACCTTTGAAGAAAAAGGATTAATCCATTCCATTCCTACATCTGATAATTCTGTGAAGTATGCTTTATGTAAAGAGCATTGTGAAGAAGGACATCATCATGATAACCATGTTCATTTTATTTGTGAACAATGCAGCAAAACAATCTGCTTAGATGATGTACTTGTGCCGGAAGTAAAACTGCCTAAAGGATTTGAGCCACACCAAAGTAATATGGTGGTGAATGGGGTGTGCGGAGAATGCAAGAGCTAGGAGTTTGAAGGAGGGAAAGAGAGGTTTATCCTGGGCATATTATCACATAATGAATAAGTCAAAGCGAAATACCACCGACAAAGTTCCAAGATGGTTATACATACTCCTTTTAGTAAGTGGCATTATGTATTTAACATGGCTTCTTTTTATTAAGACTCCTGGCTCTTTAAGAGAAGATTTTCCACTTTTTAGAAAATAAAGGAGGGTGTATTTAAATGCACTCTCCTCTATTTTGATAAATATATCATCAATTCTCTTTTCCTCTTTCCCCTCCTTCAACCTCCTAGCCCAGTTGTTCCATTTCATTCCTCACAAACTCCATCAGTGTTTTAATATGTTCAGGCGAAAAATCAAATTTCAATCCTGCGGCTGCATACAGTTCAGGTAATGTTTTAGTACCACCCAGGCTTAAGGCGTTGATATAATTATTTAATGCCTGTTGCTGATCCTGTTTAAACTGCATCCACAAGCCAATAGCGCCAAGCTGTGCAATACCGTATTCAATATAATAGAACGGTACTTCAAATAAATGCAGTTGACGCTGCCATTCATTGGGTCGGAAGTGTTCTAACCCTGTTGTATCAATCATGCCGGTGCTGAACTCATCTGCCAGCTTTACCCAATAGGCAGCACGTTCTTCAATGGTGTGTTTCGGATGTTCATAAATCCAATGTTGAAAGGCATCAATACGGGCAATCCATGGAAGAATGGTGAGCACACGTTCCAGTTGTTTGAACTTGGCTCTTCTTAATTCTTCTTCATCAGCAAAGAAAATATGCCAATGCTCCATGCTGAAGAGTTCCATCGCCATGCTGGCTACTTCTGCAATTTCAGCACCATATTCTTTAAAGCCTGTGAGTTCTAAATTATGTGTGAGAAAAGAATGTACTGCATGACCACCTTCATGTACCATCGTAGTTACATCATCCAATGTACCTGCGGCATTCATAAAAATAAAAGGCGCACCTGTTTCTGCCAACGGCATATTGTAACCGCCGGGTGCTTTGCCTTTGCGACTGTCTAAATCAAAGCGCTTCATCTCATCCATCTTCTTCAAACAATCTGCAAAGAAGGGGTTGAGTTGTGCAAAACATGCAATGCTTTTATCCAGCAATTCTTTTCCGTTATTAAACGGTTGTAAGGGTTGAATGCCTTCCGGTTCTGCTTCCATATCCCATGGACGTAACACATCTACTCCAATAGATTTTTTCTGTTCTTCATAAATCAGTTTCACCAACGGCACTACATGCTGCTTTACAGCTTCATGAAAATTCAAACAATCCTGCGGTGTATAATCAAACCGACCCAGCTCTTTGAATTTATAATCACGATAATTGGTAAAGCCTGCATTTACTGCAATCTGATGACGCCGTTCAACTAATTTGTTGAAGAGCTCATTCAACGCATCTCTGTCAGCATATCTTCTGTTTTGAATTTTGAGATACACTTCTTCACGCAAGGCTCTGTTGGGGTTTTCTAAAAACTTAGCCGCCTGTTGCAATGTATATTCTTTGCCTTCCACTTCCACCGTCATCTTTCCTGCAATTTGCCCAAACTGTTGCTGCATTACACTTAACTCTGCATTGATAGGAATATTTTCTTCACGAAACAGTTCAATACTCTTTTTAATAGAACGCAGATACGTAAAGTATTTATCATGGTCCAGCTCCTGAGTAAAAGCACAATCAATCAATTTTCTGTTCAGCTTATCTGCATAAGGCTGCATTTTGGGTGCAATCTCCATGTAGAAATAATTGAACGCTTCTTCCAGCTCTTTGTTTTCTGTGTCACAAGTCATACGTACCTGTCGCCAGCAGGCATCTTCGCTTATCACCGCTTCTAACTCACTGCTGTTTTTGAGCCATAGTTCTAAATCTGCTTTACTGTTAATAGGTTTTTTCAGTAATGAAGTAAAATAAGGTTCCAATGCCTCCCATGTAGTGATAATAAAATTTTTGGGTAAAAAAATGCGTTCAAGTGGTTTGATATCTGCTGTATACATAATTCAAAATTAAAATGCCGGGCAGATAAGAAGACGGGAACATTTTTCCGCCTTTCCATCTTCCCGGCAACGTATTGGTATTAAAAAAATTACGCTTCTTTCTTCTTTTTTGGTGCTGCTTTTTTCTTCGGCTTCTCTTCTTCAGCAGCATCTTCTTTCTTTTCAGCTTTAGGTTTCGCTGCTTTCTTTGCCGGTTTCTTTTCTTCCACTACCTCTGCCTCAGGTTCTGCTGCTACTTCTTCTTCTTCAGGCAGTTCGCTCAGTTTGAATTCAATACCTTTGCCTTTGATGATGGCAAACCATTTCACCATCTTTTTCATATCGCTGGCATACACACGTTCAAAATCCAGTTCAGGATAGACTTTTTCAAAAAATGCTTTTACTGCTTTGGCATCTTTTTCATCAGGCAATGAACCACCCGCTGTATCAATTGCTTTGAAGATGTCAACAAGATTTACATTTTCACGTTGTGTATACACTTCAATACTTTCCAGGTGAGAAAACTGGTGCTGACGGCTGCTGGCAAACCTGCTGTTACCATCTTCCAGTGAGCGTACAATAGCTCCGTCGGTTTTACTGCTGATAAGTTCATACAACCCGGGTAGCCCTGTTACTGCTATCAATTTTGAATATTCCATATAAGTCAATTAAGACGTGCAATTTAGGTTGAAAAGATCAAATGCAAACTTTCTTGTTTAGGAACGGTTCTCTCTTTAGTTTCGGGAAAATTATAGATTATGCCACGTCTTTTTTTTATATGGCTGTTGTTTTCACCTGCGTTATGTGCGTTATCCCAGAGCGATTTGGGAAATTTTCAAACTGTTAGGCAGGAAACAGGTACCACAATCATTACAACAACACGGGGAAAAATTTTATTTCGTAATTATACGGGCAATATTATTCAAACTACAATTGAAACAAACACATATAAAGGGGAGCAAATCAGCAATGCCGTTATTCTGAAACCTTTGCTTGCCGGCTTGCGCATCAAACTGCAAAACGAAGAAAAACTTATTTTAACCAACGCTATTGCTGAAGTTGAAATATTAAAGCAACCTGTTACCATCAGTTATCGTTCAATCAAAACCGGTGATGAATTTTACCTGAGCAACCTAACATCTAAAGACAATCACCGGGTATTACAATTTAATCTTATTGATGAAGATGAACAATTCTTTGGCACGGGTAGCCGCAGTATACCGTTTAACAAACGAGGGGCAAAAGTTGGACTTGATAACAATCCATGGTATGGTTACAGTGTGAATGCAGACAATTTAAATTACTCCATGCCATTTTATGTGAGCAGTAACAACTATGGTATTTTCTATGATAACCCTTCACGTGGTTATATGGATTTTGGTAAAAACAATAAAGACACGTTGGAAGTTGGGTTTAAAGCAGGTAAGTTGCAGTTCTTTACTTTTTTTGGTGAGAATGCATCAACCATCATTCAGCAGTTTACATCACTTGTAGGAAGGATGAGCTTGCCACCACGCTGGGCGTTGGGCAACTTTATGAGCAGGTTTGGTTACCGCACACAGGATGAAGTAATGAGTATTGCTGCTAAAATGAAAGCGCAGCAATTTCCATTTGATGCGGTGATTATTGATTTGTTCTGGTTTGGCGATGCTCAATTCGGGAGCTGGAATATCGGCAACTTAGACTGGAATAAACAACGGTTTCCCGTACCTGAAAAGATGATTGCTGATTTAAAAAAACAAAACATCAAAACCATTCTCATTACCGAGCCTTTTATTTTAAGCGAATCATTCAATTATAAATACACACAGCAAAATAAACTCAATGCAGTGGATGCAAAAGGTGATACAGTGGGCATTAAAGAATTTTTCTTTGGTCATACCGGCTTGCTGGATATATTTCAAAACAAAACCAAAGACTGGTTCTGGAGTAAGTACGATGCGCAAATTAAAAAAGGTGTTGCCGGATGGTGGGGAGATTTGGGTGAACCTGAAAAACATCCCAACTATGTATATCACAACATGAACGATTTTAAGCAAACACGTTTGTTTAATGCAGATGAAGTACACAACATGTATGGCCATGAATGGAGTAAGATGGTGTTTGATAAGTATGCAAAACATTACCCCAATCAACGATTGTTTCATTTAAACCGCAGCGGTTATGCAGGCACGTGGCGTTTTGGTTCTATACCGTGGAGTGGCGATGTAGACAGAAGCTGGAATGGATTTAAAGCACAGCTTCCGATTATGCAGAGTATGAGCATGAGCGGAGTACCCACCATGCACAGCGATGCAGGTGGCTTTGCAATGGGTGAGCGTGATCCTGAATTGTATTTGCGCTGGTTGCAGATGGCAGTGTTTACACCCATCTTTCGTCCGCATGGAAGTGTTAATGCACCAGATCCAAGCATTCCGCAAATAGAAAGTGAACCTGTATTTTATGATGAACCCAATAAAAGTATTTTAAGAAAGTTTGTACAGTTGCGCTATCAGCTCATGCCTTATGTATATACGCTCATGTATGAAGCAGCCACAAAAGGAACGCCATTGGTACGTCCGATGTTTTTTCATGATAATACAGATAGTAACTTGTACAAAGCAACTGATCAATACATGTTTGGTGATGCATTGTTAGTGGCGCCTGTTTTAGAAAAAGCTGCTGCCAAAAGAAGATTGTATTTGCCCAAAGGTTTGTGGTATGATTTTTTTCAGCCTTCCAAAACATATAATGGGGGCATGTGGATAGAAACAGATGTAACTGCAGAAAGAATTCCTGTATTTGTTAAAGGGGGTTCTGTTATTCCTATGCGTCCTGTATTTGATAACACTGCTCATTATCCAAAAGATGAATTGGCTCTTCATTATTTTGCAGCAGATGGAAGTGCTGCCGGTATCATGTATGAAGATGATGGTATGAATCCTAAAGCAATTGCAGCAAAACAGTTTGAACTTATTCAACTCTACGGTATGAAAAAAGAAAACCATACCGTACTGCGTTTTAAAAGTAACGGATTTTATACCGGTAAACCTTTGCAACGTAATATGGAATTGTTTGTGCACGGTATTTCTGCTCCAAACGATGTGTTGATTAATAAGGCAGTCTGGAAAAAATGGATGATACATGATGATGGAAGTATTCATGTTCCAAAGTTTGAGTGGAAGGGAGCTGAAGTAACGGTAGAAATAAAATAAGTTTACGATTCAAAGAGAATTTCTTTTTATAGTTGCTGTTCAGTCAGTTTTGTAACTGTATATCCCTTAACCTATCTGATTATGGTTAAACTGAAGAAAATTTTAACGTAATCCTGCTGATGGTGCATGTGTATTTGGTTTTTCACTGCCCCCGTTTGCCAATGAAATAGTTGTAAAGAATAATTTCTTTCAATCTTACGTTGGTTAAAATTATCCTGTGAATATGAATAATACCATCATGTGCACCAACCAGGG
>CAYPBV010000103.1:0-6239 GCA_964409025.1 uncultured Chitinophagaceae bacterium
GTATTTGATCCCGAAGTAATAAGTTATGATGAATTGCTTGAAATTTTCTGGCAAACACATGACCCCACTACATTAAATCGCCAGGGAAACGATGCCGGGCCGCAGTACCGCAGTGCCGTATTCTATCATAATGAAGAGCAAAAGCAAAAAGCTGCTTTTTATAAAGAAAAATTAGACAGAAGCGGTGCTTTTTCCAATCCTATTGTAACTACTATTGAAGCGTATAAAAATTACAGCGAAGCAGAAAATTATCATCAGAATTATTACAACCTTAATAAAAATAATAATCCCTACTGCTACTATGTAATCAAACCCAAATTGGAAAAGTTTGAAAAAGTATTTAAAGATAAAATGAGGAAGAATTAACTTCCTCTTTTTTTTTATCACGTCATTATTTGAGATGTTTATTGTTTGATGATTTTCTGATATGCTGTTTGGTTCTCGTTTTTAGCCAGTACAATGTAGGTGCCTTTTTCCAATGCTCCTAACCCATCAATCCTGAATGTATTTTGACCTTTGTATAGATGCTGTTTTCTGGTTAATACAATTCTTCCATTATAATCAATAAAAAGAAGGTTGATGGCGTTCTCAACTTCTGAATGAAACTGTATCGTCAATTGTTCATCTACTTTTGTTGGATAAACTTTCAATTCCCTTTTGGTTTCACTATATTCAAATTTCAAAGGATTGCTGTAATATACATCTCCTGAAAAACCTCTGATTTTCAAACGATAAAATGAGGTTGATTGAAAAAAGGGATCGTCAAAATAATTTACGGCCTGCAGCTTGTTGGTTTCAAGCAGTTGAACAAAATCCCGGCCATTGGTTGATTTTTCTATACTAAGTGATGCAATTCCGGAATGTTCAACCAGTTCATATTGTAACTCTACTTTTGTATTTAAAACCGACCCCCTAAAGTTTTTTAATGGATTTACATTGAGGATACCCACAGATGAATAGGTAAATCGTTTAAAATAAACACTTCTTAAACGGGATGCAGCGGTGCCGGATGTATTATCGGCACCCACCCTGATGCGAATTGAATTTATGCCACCATTCACGGTAGTAAACATTACTGATTTTTGCGCTGTGTCAATACCCGGATAATCTATGGCTGCATTATTTTTTCCACGAACCCACTGTCCATTGGTTGTCATGGTAAGTTGCGATCCGGTCATTTGATACATTGTAAATCCGTTGATACGTTCTATTTCATCAAATTCATATAACGGCATGCCTGAATACATTTGCCCATCTACATCAATTGGAGTTATTGCAACCTCTGATTGCGTAGATGGTACAGATGTACCCGCATTAAAGAAATCAATTCTGAGTTCTGCATAGCCATTGGCCATTGCAGGTACTGAAATAACAGGTTGAAGTGCATGGGTAAAACCTCCTGAACCATCAATATTGGTAAGAGTAACTCCACCTGTTAAGGCTGTAATTACAACCCTTGCATCTACACCCGGTTTTACATTAGTGTATAAATAGGATGCACCTACCTGCAAATGAGTTCCGGTAAATGATGTGTAATTGGTAAACAAATAATCCTGAGCGGCAACCATTCCATTATGAAAGAGCAGCAGAATGGGAATAACGATAACTTTTACAAATTGTAAAAAAGTTTTCATCTGGGTACTGTTTGGTTAATTAAGTAGGTACGTAGGCTTCCGAGGATTGGATGTTTTTGTTTTTCGCAGGATTGAGATTCATGACAAAGCTATATAGTAACACTTATTTCTGCAAATAAAACACTTAGAATTTTTCGGAAAATACTGTTAATGGGTTGTTTTACACGTAATACTACTAAGCCAAAATTTGTATAATTACTTAATTTTTGCCCTTCTTAATTCCAGCCAGTTTAATGCATTCGGCTTAAAATCCTTTACATGTGGCTGCACTAAATGAATCACCATATCATACCACACAGGTATTACAGGTGCATCATTTATAATTATCTGATCCATTTGCTGATAGAGTTTGTAACGAATTGAATCATCAGGTTCCTTAGTACTCTGTTCATATAATGCATCAAATTCAGGATTGTTATAGCGTGTATAATTGGGTGGTGATGGATTTTTACTGTAGAATACTGAAAAATAATTTTCCGCATCCGGATAATCTGCAATCCAGCTTGCCCGGAAAAACAGCGCCTGATTTTTGGCTGTTTGTGTAAGTAATAAACTTTTTGAATGGCTTCCACCTGTACACTCAACCCCACATCCTGCAGTTCACGGGCAATATAACTGGCCAGATCAGCATAAATAGGAATAGTAAGCAATTTAATAATTGGTGGCTGATGCTGCGCATCAAAACCGGCTTCTTTAAGCAAAGCCTTTGCTTTTTGCGGATTATAGGAATACCCTTTAACAGTATTGGTATCAAAACTTGGCAAACCCATAGGCACAAAACCACTCTCAGCAGGCGTACCAATAGAATTACGCAGATACAGCATCAACTTTTGTTTATCAAATCCATAATTTATTGCTTGCCGTACAGCCTTCAGCTTTAATGGTGATTGCTGAACCATCGGATTTTGTTCATCAACCAATATGCCCAAATATTCAATGTTGAGATAAGGATGTTTATTGAGTACAATTCTGCCCTCCCATTCTTTTCTCAATTCACCTTTGCGTGTTAAAATTTCATCTTTAAACGAAGCTTCAATATCATTTACAAAATCCAGGCGCTTTTGCCTGAATTCTAAAAACTCAGTAGCCTTACTGTCAAGAAAAGAAACTTTAATACCATCAATATATGGAAGTGTATTTCCTTGTATATCTTTTTCGAAATAGGTTTTATTTTTGATTAGAATCAACGCCTGCCCTTCCTCCCATACCTTGAATTGAAAAGGACCGCTGCCTACAGGATGACGTCTGAAATTTGTTCCGTAAGTTTCAACCGCTTCTTTGGGTACAACGGAACAATATACATTACTCAATACACCCAGAATTTGTACAAATGGTTTGAGCAGGGTTAATTGAAATGTAGAATCATCAATGGCTTTAAAACCGGTTGATGCACCTACACGGTTATTAAAAATCCATGCGCCGGGACTGGCCGTAGTTTTATCCATCAACCGTTGAAAACTATACACCACATCATCAGCCACAACTCTCCTGCCCTGCTTATTTTCAAAACATGCATCAGCATGAAAAAAAACATCAGTACGCAAATGAAACGTAATCTGCAATCTGTCTTTACTGATTTCCCAGCTTTTTGCAAGTGATGGCACAATATGCAATTGTTCATCAGTTTCTACCAGTGTATTATAAAGCTGATGTACAGCCCAGATATTCGATTGATTTTTTGCGAATGCAGGATCCAGTGAACTGATGCCGGTTGTTTCATTATAGTGAAAGAAATTTTGTTCTTTACTTTTTGAACGGGAGCAGGAAACAAAAAATAAAACAAAAAGAATGAGAGAGTAATTAACATATCGGCAATAACCAATCAATCTTTTACCCTTATTTTTAACTGAATGCATCATGATTTAACACTAAATTTATAGCCTAAATGAATGCTGTGAAAAATTATTTACTCTTATTCGTACTTGGTATATGCAGCTTATTTACAAATGCACAACTATCCAAAAAAACCGAAACCTATAACCGGCAGGACACACTCCGTGGCAGTATAACAGCTGAGCGTGCCTGGTGGGATGTGGTGATGTATGATTTGAAAGTGAAACCGGACTTCAGTAATTTTTCCTTAGCCGGTACAAATACCATTTATTTTAAACTGGTAAAAAAGCCTGCCGCAACCATGCAGATTGATTTGCAGGAACCATTGCTCATTGATAGTGCTTGGTTGAATAATATGCCGGTAAATTTTAACCGTGAAGGGAACGCATGGTTCATCCAACTGCCCAAAGGAAAAATGCCCAGGTCTTTACCTCAACATCAAAATAATGGTGCCCCATTACAACAATTGAAAATAAAATACAGCGGTATTCCCAAACCAGCCATCAACCCACCATGGGATGGCGGTATTGTCTGGCAAAAAGATGAAAAAGGCAATCCGTGGATCAATGTAGCCTGTCAGGGTCTTGGTGCCAGTGTATGGTGGCCCTGTAAAGATCATCAAAGTGATGAACCTGATAGTACACTCATCAGCATAACTGCTCCCGATACGTTAATGAATATTTCCAATGGCAGATTACGATCAGTATCAGCTGCTGTTAACGGTTATAAAACATGGACATGGTTTGTAAGTAAACCCATCAATACGTATAACATCACCATGAACATTGGCAAGTATGCACACTTCAGTGATACACTTATGGGTGAAGATGGACAACTCGATTTGGATTATTATGTACTGGAATACAATCTTGAAAAAGCAAAGAAGCAATTTGAAGTGGTAAAACCGATGCTGCGTGCATTTGAATATTGGTTTGGCCCTTATCCGTTTTACAATGATGGCTATAAACTGGTAGAAAGTTTTCATTTGGGTATGGAGCACCAAAGCGCTGTAGCGTATGGCAATAAATTTTTGAAAGGCTACCGGGGCAGAGATTTAAGTGGCAGCGGCTGGGGACTGAAATGGGATTTCATTATTATTCATGAAAGCGGCCATGAGTGGTTTGGCAATAATATTACAGCAAAAGATATTGCTGATATGTGGGTGCATGAAGGATTTACCAACTACAGTGAAACATTATTTACCGATTATGTGTATGGTACAGAGGCAGGCAATGCGTACAATCAGGGCAGCAGGAGAAATATTAAAAACGATAAACCTATCATTGGTACTTACAATGTAAACAGTGAAGGCAGCGGTGATATGTATCCAAAAGCCAGCAGCATGATCCACATGATTCGGCAAATCATAGGCGATAAAACAACATTTCGCTTACTGCTGCGTGATATGAATGAAAAATACCGTTATAAAACTGTAACCGGTGCTGAAATAGAAGACTTTATCAGCAAACGTACAGGGTTTAACCTCACAAAAGTTTTTGATCAGTATTTACGAACCACGCAAATACCCGTGCTGGAATATTATCTGGATACAAACAGCGGCATGCAAACCCTGTATTACAGGTGGACAAACTGTATAAAGGGATTTAACATGCCCATCAACCTCCCCGGCAACAGCAATGGCAAATATGGATTGATGCTGGCTACAGAGCAATGGCAACGAATGCGTACTAATTTTAAAGATGGTGAAGACCTGCAAAAACTCATGGACAGGAATTTTTATGTGGAGTATAAGAAGGTTAAATAGTTAAAGGGTTTAAGAGGTTCAGGAGTTTGAAATGTTTAAGAGCTTAGTGGTTTAAAGCTATTATCTTAGCGCTATATAATCAGTACAAAAACGCATGGGACAAATAAGAAAGCAGGCGATCTACTCCAGCATTGTCATCTACCTTGGCTTTTTTATTGGCTTTATCAATACCTGGTTTTTTATTCGCAGTGGTGAACACACCTTTACACCTGATCAATATGGATTAACCCGTTTGTTTTTTGATGTGGGCCAGTTGATGTTTTCATTTGCTTCGTTTGGTGTGGCGGCTGTGTTGTATAAATTTTTTCCTTATTACCAGGACAATCTGGAGAAAAAACAAATTGATATTTATGCATGGGTGCTGCTCCTCCCTTCCCTTGGTTTTTTGTTAGTAATGGCAGGTGGATATTTTTTTGAGCCATTGATCATTCGCAAATACAGTGCACGCTCGGCCCTCTTTGTAGATTACTATTACTGGATTTTCTTTTTTGGTGCAGGCTTTTTGTTATTCAGCATTTTTGAAGCTATCTCCTGGTCAAAAAAAGCAACCGTGTTCCCCAATTTTTTAAAAGAAACGGGATTGCGGCTGCTCACTTTTGTGTTGATCATGATGTTTTATTTTCAACTGATCAATTACGATAGCTTCATCAAACTATTTTCATTTCAATACCTCATTATTGCATTATTCTTATTTCTCGTTTTGAAATGGAACTTACAGATACCTTTTACACTTAAGGTAAGCAGGGTTACACAAAAGTTTAAAAAGAAAATTGTTACACTCGGTTCCCTGGTATATGGCGGTACTATCATTGTTATGCTTTCGCAAGTAGCAGATAGTTTGATAATTGCCAGTCTCAACGGCACGTTTGATACAGGAATTTATAATTTCTCTGCATACATTGCTAATCTGGTGCAGGTACCGCAACGAAGCATCAGCGCCATTGCATTACCTGTTTTATCCCGGGCATGGAAGGATAAAAACATGTTTGAAATAGACCGTGTGTATA
>CAYPBV010000103.1:6249-11916 GCA_964409025.1 uncultured Chitinophagaceae bacterium
ATCTTCGATTAACCTGTTATTACTTGGCTTATTTATCCTTGGCGGCATCGGGTTGAATATTAAAGATGCATATGATGCGTTTGGCATACAGGAGGCGTATGAATCAGGAGTAAACATTATTCTCATATTGGGTATCACCCGCTTAATTGATGCCGGCACAGGTGCCAATGCCGAAATTATCAGTACATCCACCCAATGGCGGTTTGAATTTTTCTCCCGCATCCTGTTAATCCTGCTTTTCATTCCACTCAACTATATCTTGATTAAAAAATATGGATTAATCGGCGCTGCTTATGGTAATTTGATTGCCTTTAGTGTATACAATGTTGTACGCCTTATCTTTCTGCATATCAGGTTCAACCTTCAACCCTTCAGCAGTAAATCCCTTCTCAGCATAGCGGCAGCCGCAGCCATCTTCTTCAGTTGTTTTTATTTGTTCGATTCTATGGATGGACTTGTTGGAATTGCAGTAAGAAGTTCCGTCTTCACAGTTCTCTTTATAGGAGCCGTTTATTTTCTCAAATTAACACCGGATGCACAACAGTTGATTGATGTAGTGAAAAAGCGGTTGGGAATTACTGCCCAATAGATGAATTACTTTTGTTCTGTTTGGTTGCGATGAACCCCTGCATATAAAATACCCATACCAACATAAATGATGGGTGATACCAGAAATTCTACAATGGGCTCCACAGAAGCACGCAAACCATAAGACACCGGTGCAATCAAATATTCATATACACCTAATACCGCCAGATAACCAATGGCTACAATATGAACAAGGTTCCATAAATACAACAGCCAGGCTTCCTTACTGTTTTTCAACACATAAATACCCGTGATATATACAATGGTAATGGTAAGCCATCTGATAAGCTGGCGATAAGTATGCACCCATGCCGGAAGCTGCACCGGCGGATGAAAAAAAAGCAGTTGTACCAGTGTATATACCAGTACCATAATCAACATGCCACGCCAGTAATCAGGAGGTAGTTGTAAGCGCTTCATTTTTTTTCTTTAATCCTTTTACATAAAACATCCACAAAATAAAAGTGAGCACATACACTACAATATTAAATACGTACTTATGGGCAATGGCAAAATAGTGCGGCATGTCCAGTACAATCCATGCCAGAAATACACAACGCAATACATTAAGGGTAAACAAACCAAGCACCCCAAATACTATAAACATCAATTTACGTTTCAGCGGACCATAAAAGCAAATAATAAATCCGGCATAGAGGATCATTAATTCGAGCGCATTGCATGCCTGATAGATGCCTACAATTCTTCCCCTGCCATTGGCAATCACGTTGGAATAAGTGGCATTCACAGTATCATTACCATACTTACGCACTCTAACGATGTGCTCTGTATGAAAATCATATTTATTGTACAACACATTAAGCACGCTGGTAGTAGCTTCACCCGTTTTACGTACCAGCCATGCATCCGGTACTTCTCTGGGTATTAACACAAGAATATACAGTAGCTTCCATCCTATAAAAAGAACAACTGCCCGTTTCAGAAAAGTTGAAACCTCAGCGGGCAGTTGTTGAAAAGCATGTATCATATTGCGGAACATGCTCAAATGTATTTGATTTTATTTTTCCTTCCGCATTCCCTTCTTAAAATCATACGCTTTCTTGGCGCCATAGCCCACACCTGCAGCCAGCAAAAATGCCAGACCACCATCCACCGGCACCGCATCAGCAGGACCACCGGGGTTGGGCTGTGCATACACCTGTACATACAGCAGCATTAAACTCATCATCACCATCAAACGGATTGTCAGTATTGTAATCTTCTTCATTTTTTTTGCTTTAAGAGTGTTATTGAATGGTGATTTTGATTTCTTCTTTATTGCCTTTGGCATCCATAATTTCGGCTACATACACACCGTTGCTCAAACTTGCCGGCAATTGAATGCGTTGAACCGTATTGCTGCCGCCATGTACAAACTGCACACGGTACACCTGCATACCCAGGGCATTGTAAAGAACCATTTGATAGGTGCCCGCTGTTCTGTTCTTTAATTCAACCTGCAGACTTGCTCCTTTTGCAACAGGATTCGGATATACTTTCATCCATTTTTCCGCATTGGCATTACCTACACTTGTAGTTGCATCCGGACGCAATACAATACGGAAGCGATTATTACCTGTGCTGGCAGCATTACCATCTATCATAAACGCTACTGTTGTTGTACCGTATAAATTAATAGGCGATTCAGTATTGAGGTACAAATCCTGCAGCACGGCTCTTAAGCCGGCGTTAATTCCAAAATCACTCGCTTCAATTACAAAACGATAAGCAGTGGCACTGGTATTGGCCAATCCCATGAACAGGGTATCGTGCTGCACAACCGTTGGACGATGTTCAAACGTAAGCGAACGGCCATTGCGGCGCAGCATAAGGTTATCACTGTTGTTATTGAACTTAGCAGCATCCATCCGATCCACACCCGCATTGGCATTATCATAATAGAACGCTACGGTACCATCCGTTGTAATAAAGTTGCCATTGGAACTGCGTTGAAGTGTTATCCGTATTTTCTCTGATGTGTTACCAATGGTTCTGAATACACCCGGACTGGCTGCACCACCTTTGGCAGCTTCAGTAAAGTCAACCGAGATGGTACCTGCATTTACGGCCTGCAATACAAAAGCCGAACCGCTTTGCAATCTTGTATAATTACCACCGCTTTGGTAAGTGAGCGTGCCTGCCGGACCTTCGCCCGGAGGAATGCTGTATGTATTTTGCAAACGATCAAATGCTACATAACCACCCGCACCAAACAAACCTGCCAGATTGGGATCCCAGAAATAAATCGCATTGGTAGCATTGCTGATATTGAGCGGATAAGAAGGTGTGATGAGATCACCACTGTTACCATGGTTCACTGTACTTGCATACGGATTGGAAACAAAATAGAATCCATTTGCAACAGCACTTGTGCTGAACTGTTTATTACCGGTCAACAAACTTCCTTTTGCTCTCAACGTTGTTGGACTGAAGATCGAAGTGTTGGTGATATTACCACTGCCATAAGGACCTGATAAAAACAGATAGAACGTAGGATTGTTATTGGATGTATTAAACAGTGGTTGTGCTTTTGAATCTGTAACATCCACAAAACTTTGAGTGGCATTATTAAACGTTCTTAAACTGTTTAACGGACCTACTGCCAAACCATTACCGCCGGCACCTGTGCCACCGGGTCCCCAAATTTCTGCACCTGTAGAAGCAGCAACTCCACTGGCGCCATCATTTTGCCAGTTATAAAACACACTGTTATTCGTACTGCCACTTACCGGTGCCGTTAGTAAACGCCATGCACGTTTGTTCACGCTGCCGAGATAACGCTCGACGGTTACATTACCGCCATCGTTAATGGTACCGCTGCTGTTACCAAACATACCATCACCTGCTGCCGTACTTTTAAATACAACTGATTGATTGTTGAAGTTGGCCGTGCCGGTTACTGTAAGTATAACGTTTGGACTTACAACCCAGCTGCTGGTTGCATTTAATGTGAGTGACTTAGTGGTGCCCACAGTAAAGTTGGCATCCTGCGTAATGGTATGACCGTTTTGAACGGTTACGTTGTTGGTGGAAGAAGGAACTTGTGTGGCATCTGTCCATACAATTCCATTAAAGTACTCCCAGGTGGATGCATCATTAAAGTTTCCTGATTGTTTGGACCTGTAATCTGCAGTAGCTTGACTGAGACTAACCGTAACAGTACTGTTTGCGAAATTGAAACTTGCAGTTTGATTCGCAGCCAAACCTGTAGCACTGAATGTTTGTCCTCCGTTTGTTAATGCACCCGGTAAGAACGTATAAGTTCCAATAGCAGGAGCCGGAGAAAACGCAACAGTTACAGCACTGGTTGTGATGGTTGCAGTATATCCTGTTTTGGGAATACTGAGTGTACCACCTGTTACAGTTGTTGCACCCGTGTAGGTATTGTTACCGGTTAAGGTTAAGATACCAGAACCATTACCTGCTTTTGTTAATGATCTGCCTGTTCCGGAGATTACTGAGGAAATAGTTATGCCTCCTGTTCCTTCAACACTTATAACATTATCTGTAATATTACCAAGGGTTATATTCATTGTCTGGCTAGTTCCATTTTGTAAAGTAAGAAGTTGAGAACTATTATTTCTTAAAATGATATTAGGTATTGTGTTTACAACTACTCCAGACAATATAATATCACCACCTACTGTAGTGGAGCTATTTCTGATTATTCTATCAATAGTAGATGAACTAGATAATTCTATTGCGCCTATAGTTTTTTGTGCTAATGTTATTCCATTTAAGTTAATACCAATAGTTCCGGCAGACCCTAAATTTCCAAACTGAGCAACTGTTGTAGAACTTGGTAAAGCACCACCACACCAACTTGCAGCAGTAAGCCAAGTTGTACCAGAACCAGTTACACAACCTGTTGCTCCTGCCCATTGTATTACAGGTGCATTTGCCAATGAAACTACGATGTTGCCACTTGTAGCTCCGGTTAAACTTCCGGAAGAAGCAGCTAATGTATAGGTACCTGACTGATTGAATTGTGCTGCATTGAATGTAGCCACACCATTAACTGCATTCACGGATAAGGTGCCGGACAATGTACCCGGACCGGAGTTTTTACTGATGGTGATACTTCCGGTGAATGCCTGATCAACGCTATTGTCTGAAGACCTTCTTGCAGACACAGTAAAGCTTGACAAATTTGTTCCTGCTGAACCTGTAGCAGGTACATTTTCAAATGTCAAATACGATGCTGCATCTAAAACAGTGAAGGTATTGCTTGTACCTGCAGTTAATACAGGTGTACCTGATGTTTGTGTTGCTGTAAGTGTAACTCCGGTACCAGCGTTCGGTAATACAACACCGGTAATGGTTACTGCATTACTACCTGCATTGATGGTACCAGTTGTTGTGCCACCAATTGCACCTGCGTTATCATTCGTACTTAAACTGATGCCTGTGGCTGTCAATACATTGGTAGCTGTATTCGCTGCATTTTGTGACTGTACAGTTACATTAAATCCTGCTCCTGCAGTTGGTGAGCTTGGTGTTATATTAGTTATAACGAGCTTGGTTGCTGGTGGCGGCACTGTAAATTGGTTTGAATTTACTGAACCACTACCTGTACCGGGAGTAAATGTGAGGGTAGCAGTTGTAAAGGCTGTGGCACCAAGGTTTGTTGCGGTTAAATTACTGAATGTAGCTACACCGCTTGCATTGGTTGTGGCACTGGTTGTACCACCTAATGACCAGTTACTTGTTTGTCCGCTGGTGACTGCTGTATTAACAGTTATACCTGAGAGAAGGTTACTATACTGATCTCTAACGGTAACGGCTGGCTGAGTTGATAGTGTACCTCCGCTGATTGTTGGAGCAGCAGGCTGTGTACTCACTGTTAATTGTGAAGGCGCACCTGCATTAATTGTTTGTGATACAGTAGCATCTGTATAACCTGATTTACTGATTACAATTGCTTTGTTTGCCCCCGCAGTTTGTAATAAACCCGCAGGTACTGAAGCAGACGGTGTAAATGTAATTTGACCATTGGCTATACTAAAGCCTGCTGTTAATGGAACACCTCCTACTGTTACGGTAGTACCTCCTGCTGCTACCCAAGCCTGTGAAGCAGGG
>CAYPBV010000104.1:0-2862 GCA_964409025.1 uncultured Chitinophagaceae bacterium
ATTCATCTACTGACTGCACAGGCAACTTTTGTAATTGATCTCCTTTAATAATTAAAATATTACGCCCTGTTTTTGATACACTTACCGGTGTGAGGGTAGCAGTAATGGTAACGGGGTCTAATTCTATTTCATTGGTCTTTTGTTCTTCCTGCGCCTGCGTATAAATCACTGACAGGATACATGCACTTACTAACAGATATTTCATCTAATTACTCTTTGGCCGCAAAGATAGGGTTCAACATATACTTTCATATTTTACGATTGCTTACAAACCGTATAATTGCTGTATGTATAATGATTTAATACAGGTATTATAACAGTTGACAAAGGGCAGCGTTTGTATTAATTTTAGAGTCATGATTTAAATAGATTTTTTTCCAAACCTTGAAAAACTACAGCGTATGAAAAAAATTATACTCTGTTTTTTATCCTTCCTTTTATTCTCACAGTATTTGCAGTCACAAAAAGCAAAACAGTTAAAATTTGTACCTTCTGCCAATGTAGATTCAGGCTTTAAGCAGGGTAATTATGAATGTCATGTGTTGCAACTTACAAATCAGAACAGACAAACATCAATTATGATTGTATTTATTGATAAAGGCGGGAAACGTGATAACAGCCGAACAAGATTAAGATGCAACTATCTGTTTAAGCGTGAGCGTATCTATTTAAAAAATGTATTTTTCTCTGATGTAGAAATACTGGAAAACTATAATGATATAGTGGATGCCAATGCGCTCATGTTAAAATTTAAAAAAGATTACTATCAGCCACAGTTGTGGAGTGTACTTAATTCGCACTCGTTTTTTAATACTGCTCCTCAGCGTTAGGAAAATCTTTTCGCTTTACATCACTGATGTATTGTTGTACAGCACCGGTAATCTGCTCATGCAGGTTTAAATACTTCCTTAAAAAGCGTGGTTTAAATTCTGTATTAATGCCCAGCATATCATGCATGACCAGCACCTGACCGTTACAATGCACTCCTGCACCAATTCCAATGGTGGGTATCTGTAAACTTTCAGAAACTTCTTTGGCCAATTGTGCAGGAATTTTTTCCAGCACCAAACCAAAACATCCGGCTTCCTGCAGCAATAACGCATCATGTTTAAGCTTTGCAGCTTCAGCTTCTTCTTTTGCACGAACAGTATAGGTTCCAAATTTATAAATGCTTTGCGGCGTTAAACCTAAATGCCCCATCACCGGAATACCCGCAGCTACAATTTTTTTTACAGAGTCCAGTACTTCCTCACCGCCTTCTAATTTGATGGAGTGTGCGCCTGTTTCTTTCATAATACGAATAGCTGAAGCTAAAGCCACCTCACTGTTTGACTGATAGGTTCCAAAAGGCAAATCCACAACTACCAAACAACGATCAATGCCCCGTACTACACTCTGTGCATGATAAATCATGTGATCTAATGTAACCGGCAGCGTTGTTTCATGACCGGCCATTACGTTGCCTGCACTGTCGCCCACAAGAATTACATCAATACCTGCAGCGTCAAATAATTTTGCAAAGGAAAAATCATACGCTGTAATCATGGAGATGGCTTCTCCTGCAGCTTTCATCTTTTGCAATGTATTTGTTGTAACTTTTTTTACTTCTTTGTGTACAGACATGTGGAATTGAATAAATGATTGATAGATTGTTAAACCATTTCTGCTTTTTTTGCTTTTACTTCTTCGTAGAGCATATGAACCAAACCATCGGCCAAACCAATTTTAGGAACATAAATTTCTTCAATTCCCGCCCAGCGCATGACATTC
This sequence comes from uncultured Chitinophagaceae bacterium, assembly GCA_964409025.1. Taxonomy (GTDB): domain Bacteria; phylum Bacteroidota; class Bacteroidia; order Chitinophagales; family Chitinophagaceae; genus Lacibacter. The sequence goes on from CAYPBV010000104.1 coordinate 1,771, forward strand.
ACATAGATTTGTAATGCCGGAACAATTACATCAGCACGGTCTTCACGGAGTTTGTACATTTTCATCCGATCTTCAATGGAAAAGCTGCTCATTTCCCTCAGGTAATCACGAAGTGTTTCCAGATAGAGCGGTTTCCCCTCTTTACGCTTGGAAAGTGAAAACACTTTATTTATGTTGCCGCCCGAACCAATGGCGATGATATCTTTTTTATCTTTTGTGCCCAGCTTAATAAAATCTTTCATCTCATCCCACAGCTTATCAGTAACAAGGCCTTTGAGTAAACGGATGGTTCCGATATTGAATGATTCTTTAAACTTCAATTTACCCTCAGCAAAAAAAGTGAGCTCTGTACTGCCGCCACCCACATCAATATACAGGTAAGAATGCTCCTTATCAAGATTTTCCGCCACATGGTTCTCATAGATATAGGAGGCTTCCTCATCACCACTGATGATTTTAATATCTACGCCAGTTTCCAGTTTTACTTTTCGTATAATGTCGTTTGAATTTTTAGCATCACGCATGGCAGAAGTAGCACAGGCTTTCACATACTTAACATCATAAATATTAAGCAGATGCTTATATGCTTTTATGGTTTCAACTACCTTGTTGATTTTGGTTTTTGAAATTTCGCCTGTTTCAAACACATCAAAACCCAAACGCAGGGGCACACGTACAAGGTTGAGTTTATTAAATGTAAGTTCTCCTTTTGTTTCTTCCGTTACTTCTGTTATGAGTAGTCTTGCTGCGTTACTTCCAATGTCAATTGCTGCCAGTTTCAATTTGTTTCAGGGTTTTATGATGCAGGTAATTATAAATTTCTACCTGGCTGCGTACAGATTTACCTTTTTTACGTACATATTGATTTTGCAGTTCGTTATCCAGTATTCTTGCTTTTTCGTTATCCTTTAGCTGAATATTTGTGTATTCAATCAATTCCTGTTTTATTGCTTCATTCGTTACTTCAACGGCTGCTTCAATACGGTGATCAAGGTTCCGCACCATCCAGTCAGCCGAAGATAAATAAACTTTTTCTTTGCCCTTGTTGTGAAATATCAACACCCGGCTATGCTCCAGGTATTGATCCACAAT
>CAYPBV010000104.1:2962-9055 GCA_964409025.1 uncultured Chitinophagaceae bacterium
TAGCTGAAGATGCGGTTAATATCAGCCATGATATTTCTGTTGGCGGTGAGCAGACAATGATCGCCATACACTCTTGCCGTATCTTCATTTAAATTGCCTGTGCTTACAAAGCCGTATTGAATGGTTTTGTTTTTTATTCTTTTTTTGATAGCGCAAATCTTAGCATGCACTTTCATATTGTTAACTCCAATCAACACACGCACGCCTTCTTCTTCCAGTTTTTCTTTCCACTCTAAGTTTGCTTCCTCATCAAAACGGGCACGGAGCTCCAGCATAACTGTTACTTTTTTACCATTACGAGCTGCGTTTACAAGTGCATTGATCACTTTTGAATTATCGGCCAGACGGTAAGCTGTTATTTTTATCTCCTGTACAAATTCATCCATCGCTGCCTCACGCAGGAGTTCAATAATGGGGTCAAAGGAATGATACGGGAAATGCAGCATAATATCCTGCTTGAGCACTTCATCGTTCACCCGAATGGATTTTTTTAACACCGGGTGCTGAAATGGTTTCTTGCGTTCATGCTTCACTGTAAATACATCTGCCGGAAAATCCATGAAGTGGCGAAAGTTGTGAATACGACCGCCGGGAATGAGTGTATCTCTGCGGGATAAATTCAAACGACGGATGAGGTACTCCAGCAATCCTGCATCAATTTCTTTGTCATAAATAAAACGTGTGGGCTTTCCTTTTCTCCGGTTCTTGAGGCCTTTCTGAATTTTTTGCACGATGCTTGTACTCACATCACTGTCCATATCAATTTCAGCATCCTTGGTTACCTTAATGATATGGGCCGTGTATTCATTATAGCCCATAAAGGCAAACAGCCTGGGCAGACAATGCCGGATAACATCTTCCATGAGAATGATGTGATGTGTGCCGGCAGGAGAGGGGAGCTTTACAAAGCGGCGTTTGTTACGTGCAGGAATTTCAATTAACGCATACTTATGCTTGTAGGCGTTACTGCTGCTGCTCATGGTAACGGCGAGGTAAAGCGATCGTTCACGGAGGTAGGGCGGTTGCGGATTGCTTTCCAGCATAAGCGGAATTACTTCCTGTCGTATCTGCTCATCAAAAAACTGTTCAACATATTTTTTTTGCTCACGGCTCAGCTGTTTTTCTGTGATGAGGAATATTTTTTCACGCTTCAGTTCCTGCTGCACCTGTTTCCAGATGCGGTTAAATTCATTCTGCTGCTGTAAGACGGTTTCCTGTATTTGTTCGAGTATCTGTTCGGGATTTTTTTCGAGATGAATGCGGTGCTTTACTTTGGCACCCAGCTCACTCATACGTTTGAGTGTGGCCACACGCACCCGGAAGAATTCATCCAGGTTATTGGAAAAAATACCCAGAAAACGCACACGGTCTCTCAATGAAACGGTGGGATCGTTTGCTTCCTGCAGCACACGTGCATTAAAGGAAAGCCAGCTAATATCTCTTGCAATGGTTTTAGGTTTCATGGGAAGCTTCGTCATGCTTAAAAATAAGTACCGTGAGGTTACTGCAATATTAATTTTTTTCTGCTGCGGATGTTACTCAAAGCGGGTTAAAGTTTACAAAACAATGACCGGCGTGTCCAATTACAAATTAATTGATAGATTTATGATCTGTAAAAACTAACGGAAGAGTAAAAAATTATAAGTTTATAGTACGCAATGTCCCTTACAGGAGACATTGCTGGGAAAATAAAGAATACACAAGATTAGTTATGAAACATTTATTGATATTTATCTTGACATTTTGCCTGTTAATATACTTTGAAAGTAACGCACAAATAGTTATTGATGAAGTTAAGATAAAGAAAGTTTACGATAGTCATTTGTTTGCAAAGTGGGATAGTATTACCAAGCAATCACTTAATTCAGGTTATAATTCAGAAAAAAGCAAATTGGGTAAAAAGCTATATAAAAATCGATTAGAGTCATTTGACTATTGTGATTTTTATTCTGATTCACTAAAAACTGCACTTTCAATTAGGCAGATGTTAATAGAGCAAGTTTTAAAAACAAATTTGTTTTTTGGAGGGGACTTTCTACTAGTAGAAGAAACAATTTTAGGAGAATACGTAAGAGTAAACTATTTTTTATTGCCTATTAGAAAAAACTGTGTTGATACTGTCTATCTTTACGGACTTACTAATAAAGGAATTTGGGTTTTGTCGGGTGTTTACCGCATTCCTCAATTAAGTTTTAATAATAAGTTCTTAATAAACAACAAAGTAGCTTTTGGTCATGGTGGAAATCTACACGATACTGAATTCTCTTCCTTTGCAAAGAACGAAATAGTTGCTTCTGATTTTTTTCCAAGAACTACTTTGTCTGCTAATGGCGAGTTAGCAAAGATTAATAACTTCCTCAATAGAATTAGTAATGGTAATTATTCCCCGCAATAGTGCAAGCAACATATGCTCTATAAAATTCAGGAACCTGGTGCAAGAACGAGGTATTGGAAACGAGCTTGGTTTTTTCCCGCACTGGCGGAACAAGTAGTGACTTAAAATCGGGTTGCTTATACTTTCCTTACTTCTTAGCAACATCTCATACTGCACCACAGTAAAAAAATTGTATACAGCCATGCAACGTTGTGTACTACAACTTCCCAATCTTCTCTGCCAGCCCTGTAGTAGATAAGCCCGGAATCAACGGAATAATTTCAACACGGCCACCATGGGCCATTACTTCTTTTGCACCCACAATGGTATCAATGGTGTAATCACCGCCTTTTACCAATACGTCCGGTTGTATAGTTTTAATTAATTCAAGCGGAGTGGATTCATCAAACAGCACCACAGCATCCACCATTACAAGTGAAGCTAAGAGCAAAGCCCTGTCCTGTTCTTTGTTGATGGGGCGGCCTTCGCCTTTTAGTTCCCGTGTGCTTGCATCACTGTTTAAACCCACAATCAGCACATCAGCAAAACCCGCAGCCTGCGACAGTGAATGAATATGCCCTGCATGTACAATATCAAAACATCCATTTGTAAACGCAATGGTTTTACTGAGCAGCCGCCAGCGCATTAACTGTGCCTGCAATGCTGCTTCGTTCACTATTTTTTGTTCTATAAACTGTACTGCTTTCATATTGCCTGCTTATAAATTGTTATTTATTTCTTACTGCGGTTATAAATGGGTAACACAATAAAGCTAAATAAACCACCTGCCAGTAAAACAATGGTTTGTGCAATCCATAAAATCCAGCCAAATGCAAAAGCTATGCCTTCACTTATATCATACAACACCAGTATTTGCTGCACCACATAATGATAAGCGCCTATACCGCCCTGTGTGGGCGCCAGCATACCAATACTGCCAAAAGATAAAATGGAAAATGCTTCTTTTGCTCCCAGGTGACTCACTTCCTGCAGTGCATAAAAACCAATGCGGCAACCCAGCCAGTACATCGTCCAGATACCAATGGAGTACAAAACAAACAAGCCTCGGTTTTTTATATAGCGAATGCTGATGAGTCCGCTCCATACACCTTTAAAAATGTTTTCCATTTTTTGAATGAATGAAATGTGGCGGAAGGTTTTAAACAACCAATACAAACCTGCAATAACAAGAATAAAAACAAATGCTATTACACCCACACGCACCCATGACAAATGTCCACTGCTGCTGTCAGCCAGTTTTTGCAAAGCTGAAGAAGCATATCCACCTACAATATCCACCTGAAGCAGAATGGTAATAAGAAATGTAAGAAGCAGGCAAACCACATCCACTGCCCGCTCTGCCACAATGGTGCCTACTAATTTATCCGGCGCTACTTTTTCATAGCGGGCCAGTACGGTACACTTGAGTACTTCGCCCAGCCTCGGTACTGCAAGATTGGTTAAGTAACCTATCATGACAGCATTAAATACATTAAACGATTTGGGTGAATAACCAAGGGGCTCCATTAAAATTTTCCAGCGCAGTGCACGCAGGTAATGGCTGACAATAAGAACAAAAAAAACAGGGATGAGTAACCAGTATCTGGCATGTTGTAATGAATCATCTATCTGCTTCCATTGTTCCGGTGTAATTTTTCGTGCCATCCACCACACAAGTGCAATACCGAGTGACAGAAAAAAAGCAACCTGTAAAATGCTTAAAATGCGTTTTCGCAGCATAAAGGCAAAAGATTAAAGTTTGTTTGCCTCTTTAGGAAATACCAACCACGGCTTAAATGTTTTGGCTTCTTCAAATGGCATGGTAGCATAAGAAATAATTACCACCACATCACCCACAGCACCCTGCCGTGCAGCCGGACCATTGAGGCAGCACACACCGCTTCCACGTTTACCTTTTATGATATATGTTTCCAAACGATTGCCATTGTTTACGTTTACTACCTGTATTTTTTCATGTTCAATCATATTGGCAGCATCCATCAGGTCTTCATCCAATGTTAAGCTGCCCACATAATGCAGGTTGGCCTCGGTAATGGTAGCCCGGTGAATTTTTGATTTTAAAACTTCTATTTCCATGTGGCAAATTTAAGTGCATTCAAAAAACATAATTGTTAACTTGTAAGAATCAAATTGTCGATCAACCGTACATCGCCCAAAAAGGCAGCAATCAGTGCTGTTACAGTTTGTGTACCATTCCATTCTTTAACCGGCTCCAATGTATCAGCATCTGCAATTTCAACATAGTCAATCTTTAATCCTTTGTTGAGCAGCAAGTTGGCAGCTTCCATTTTTATTTGTTGCAGCGAACCTGTTGCAAGCTGTTGTTTCAGGTAATGCAACGCTTCAAATATTACAGGAGCAATGGCTCTTTGTTCAGCATTCAAGCGCAAGTTGCGGCTGCTCATGGCCAGTCCATCTGGTTCACGAAGGGTAGGGCAGCCATGAAATTGAATCTGCTGTTCCCAGTTTTTTAAGTACAGCAATCGCTTAACCACCATGCATTGCTGATAATCTTTCAAGCCCATAAATAAATGCCGTGGCTGCACAATGCTGAGTAAGCGTTCCATGACCATACACACACCCTGAAAATGACCGGGCCTGGTAGGACCTTCTAAAACTGTTTCCAAAAAGCCCAAATCGTAATGGCTTTTGTTTTCTAATCCATGGGGATAGATTTCAGTTACCGAGGGTAAAAACAATACATCGCATCCAGCCAGTTCCAGCAACCGGATATCATCAGCAATGGTGATGGGATATTTCTCAAAATCTGAAGCGTTATTAAACTGTGTGGGGTTTACAAAAATGCTGCAAACGGTGAGTTGTGTTTGCTGCTTTGAAGCCTGTATAAGTGATACGTGCCCTTTATGCAGGGCGCCCATAGTGGGTACAAAACCAATGGTTGTTTGTTTGCTTTTAGCCTGCTGCAAAAAGTTTTGCAGGTGATGAATATGATGAAAAAGCAGCATAATTCCCTGTTTTGTGGGTATTTGAAAGGCTTTGCAGTCGGCCTTTTAAGTAAATTCCATTACCTTTGCACACCTCTTTAACAGGGTAATGATTTCTTAACAACAAGTAATGGTAGCAGCAAAGAAAAGAATTTTATTCATAGCCGGCGAAATATCGCCCTACCTGGAAGAAACAGAGTTTTCCTCAATCATCAACCAGTTGGCCATCAAATCAAACGACAGCGGTTTGGAAGTACGATGCATCATGCCCCGCTTTGGTGTGATCAATGAACGCAGGCACAGGTTGCATGAGGTAGTAAGATTGAGCGGTATTAATGTATCAATTGATAATGATGATTATCCGCTGCAGATTAAAGTAGCCTCATTGCCCAATGCACGTTTGCAGGTATACTTCCTGGAAAACGAGGATTTCTTTAAACGCAAGTTTATTTATCATGATGAAAACGAAAAGTGGTTTGATGACAATGACCTGCGTACCATATTCTTTTGTAAAGGCGCACTGGAAACAGTAAAGAAATTTGGATGGCCGCCGGATATAATTCATTGCAGTGGCTGGATGACGGGATTAATTCCTATGTATCTGCGTACGGCGTATAAAAAAGAACCCGTTTTTGGCAATAGTAAAGTCGTATTCACCGTTGGTCAAAATACATTCAAAGAAAAACTGGGTGCCAAGTTTTTAAAACTTGCAAATATTCATCCAAACATAAAGGACAAAGATTTAGAACCTTA
>CAYPBV010000104.1:9065-11895 GCA_964409025.1 uncultured Chitinophagaceae bacterium
CTATGTTTCGTGGAGGAGCAGCCAATGCAGATGCCATTACATTTGGTGCAGAGAAGGTTGATAAAAAATTAATAGAAGAGTTTGGTAAAGTGCGTGGAAAAAAAGTGGTGCCCTTTAAACCAGATGGTGATTTAACAGACTATATACAATTATATACCGACCTTTCGTCAAAATAATATTGCGAACGCATGATGAATTGTTTCAGCAAGGAAATGAAGAGCAACACTAAGACTATTCTGTTTATTTTTATCTCTGTTTTTATTTTAAACAGCTGTACCAAACTTGACACAACTACTTTGGGTGGTGATTTAATCCCCGGTTCTGACCGATTGGCTACGGATACATTATTACTGCCTGTGCTAACCAGTTCTTTTACTAATAATGATACAACAGTAATAAGTAATGATGAGTTTAATGCCATCGGTTATTTGAATGATCCTGTTTTTGGTACAACCACCGCTACTGCCTACGCTCAGTTTCTACCTTTAGGTTACCCGATGTATCCCAAAGTAAAAGACAGCCTTGAACTTGACTCGGTTGTGCTTTCTCTTTCCTATTTTTCTTCCTATGGTGATACTAATGCGTTAAGTAAAGTAAATGTTTATGAAATAACGGATACTTCTTTTAAAAGAGGAGTACGTTTTCCGGTAACAAGAGGTTTCAAAGACAATGCACAACTTTTGGGTACCAAAACATTTAAAGCAACTGACTTAAGAAAGCCTTATCAGATTGCAAGAAACAAGGACACTTTTACTGTTGTAAATCAGTTACGAATTACGCTTGACCCGGTTTGGGGAAGAAAGTTACTTGATAAAAGAATTGATACATCTTCAAGTATTAATGAAGACTCCGTATTTAAAGCTTTTTTAAACGGGCTTACTATTGTACCGGATTCTACATTAAGCGGTAATGCCATTCATTATTTCGGATTGATTGATACGGCGACAAAAATTAATTTGTATTACCGTGCACGGAGAGCAGCTCCTGCATCACCTGCATCTTTTGATACGCTATCTACATTGTTCTTCTTTTTTAATCAGCCATCAACCAATGCAAATCTCGATAGGGTAAGTGCCAGTGCCAATAAGGTGCATCGCAATCATACAGGAAGTATAGCTGCTCCTTTTCTAAATAACAACACACCTTCTTCGTTGGCATTTATTCAAACTGCACCCGGAACTTCTGTTCGCATAAAAGCACCTGCTTTAACCGGTCTTACAGGACAACGTTATATTATTCACCGTGCAGAAATAGTAGTTCGTCAGATTTTTCAGGGCCCTGCAACACTTGAAAGACAACTACTACCACCATTAGTACACTTATTTACTTTTGATAATGCAGGTAATAATGCCCCCATTCCCTTTGACAGTACCGCCTATTTTGCGCCTGACTTTAGCCGACCGGTAAATTTCTCCCGGTTTACTTATAATTATAATATCAATGAAGTATATACCGGTGCAAGACCCTCAACGTTTATTGATATTAATAATAATACTGTTTACGAATACCGGCTGAATATAACCCGCTATGTTCAAAATATCATTAACGGCAAAGCAACTCTGAGAGATTTTAAATTAGAGGCGCCTTACTATGCAAACTTTACCGCCCCGTTGGGATTTGATTTAAATATCTCAAGCACTGCTATTTTCAACAGAATTGGGGATGGGAGGATTCAGGTAGGAGGTGGTTCTCACCCCACTTATCCTATGTTTGTGCGTATTTATTATTCAAGGCAATAAGTGTTGAATTGGTTACACCCTTATCTTTGCGCCTGTTCAAAAAAAATCTAATTCATTTTTATGCCTTACTTATTTACATCAGAAAGTGTTTCTGAAGGACATCCTGATAAAGTAGCCGACCAGATCAGTGATGCATTAATAGACAATTTTCTTGCGTTTGATCCGCAGTCAAAAGTAGCTTGTGAAACCCTTGTTACTACCGGTCAGGTGGTACTGGCAGGTGAAGTAAAATCAAAAGCTTATCTGGATGTTCAGGATATAGCACGTGGCGTAATTAAGAAAATCGGATATACCAAGAGTGAATACATGTTTGAAGCAAACTCCTGTGGTGTATTAAGCGCTATTCATGAGCAGAGCGCTGATATTAACCAGGGTGTTGACCGTAAAAAGAAAGAAGAACAAGGTGCAGGCGACCAGGGTATGATGTTTGGTTATGCAACCAATGAAACAGAACATTATATGCCATTGGCGCTGGACTTAGCACATAACCTCTTAATTGAACTTGCAGCTATCCGTCGTGAAAAGAATTCAAAAATGCCTTACCTGCGTCCAGATGCCAAGAGCCAGGTAACATTGGAATACGATGATAACAATCGTCCTGTGCGTATTGATGCTATTGTAATTTCTACACAGCATGATGATTTTGATACAGAAACAAAAATGCTTGCCAAAATCAAAGCAGATGTTATCAACATCCTGATTCCACGCATCAAATCAAAATATAAGAAATACGCAAAACTGTTCAACGATAATATTACCTACCATGTAAACCCTACAGGTAAGTTTGTAATAGGCGGGCCGCATGGCGATACCGGTTTAACAGGCCGTAAAATCATCGTAGATACGTATGGCGGAAAAGGAGCACATGGCGGTGGCGCTTTTAGCGGTAAAGATCCTTCTAAAGTGGATCGTTCTGCTGCTTATGCTACCCGTCACATCGCCAAGAATATGGTTGCTGCCGGTTTGTGTGATGAAGTATTGGTACAGGTTTCTTACGCTATTGGTGTGGCTAAACCTACATCTATCAACGTAAATACATACGGTACTGCCAAAGTAGATTTAAAGGATGGCGAAATCGCAAAGATTATAGA
>CAYPBV010000105.1:0-6286 GCA_964409025.1 uncultured Chitinophagaceae bacterium
GGCTTCAACATTGTAAGTACCAGTATTTACATTCAACCCAAAAAAGTTTGCAGTAAACACAGTTGCAGCAGTACTTACTCTAAACGGAAGTACAGCAGTTGCAAGTGTTGCTGAATCATTTGCTGTGACATACTGTTTTTTACCACGCTTACGCCAGAAACCCGTATTTGAAAGAAGCGTGCCGCTCATGGTTGTTTTTAAACATTCATATACGTCGTCTGTTAGCTGATCTGTTACTAATTTACCGGTTTGATAAATGGTTGCTGCCACATGTGTTGATATCGGCATTGATAAATGCAGCCTGTTAACTGTTCCGCCTCCTGAAGCCGGTTCTGTAAACTCATTAGCAGAAAAATTACAAAGCCAGTTGGTAGTTGCAGAAGAAGGCAGGTAAGAAGGATTGGTGATGTTGTGAAAAAGACTATTACCAGATAATATATAAAACACAAGTTTCAAATCTGCAGGCCATTGCTTTAAGGTTTTGCCTGTGCCATCTGTTTTTGCAGCGAGGAATAACCAGTTGCCTGATTGTTTCCATTTTATGTCATAATTACGAACCAGCTCCTGTGTGTAAAGCGAAGGAACAATTGTAAGATGTTTTGCAATTGCTTCAATGTAATACTCATGAAGCAACTCCAGACGCATCACTATTTTATAACTACTGTTCATAGAAACTACACCGTTTTATCGAGTAATTTATTTTCAATTTCAAGGATGATACCGCCGCCTGCCTGCACAAACCTGTCGTCAATAACCACTTGTTTTATTTTATAGAGAACGGATGGCAAATATTTTCCTCCAAGGCTTGCCCACAAATGATTTACCTGTTCAAAATTGAGGCTCACCAGTTCCACACTCAGTTTTTCAACTCCCGGCAACAGGGTACTCATTACCGGGCTGTTCTGTGCTGTAAATACATTGCGGTGCTGAAAAAACTGCATTATATAAGACAGGTACAATAAAGCATCTTCATCATAATCCCTGTTTACTGCAAACAGTACATAAAGATTCACATACACAGGTGGATTTTTATACTCAATGCCTGTTCCGTTGGCAGCAGGAAAACTATTGGTGGGCAGTTTACTTACCCTGTCTTCTTCCACATTTACCAATGACATGATAACTTTGGAAGTAACCGCAGACAAGTCATCTGCTTTTGATATGTTGGCAGGCAGCACCAGGCTTGCTGGTGTAGCCACACCATTACGTAATAAGATAAATTTATTCAGTTCATCAGCAATGAACCGAAATACAAATTGCATCATCTTGATTACAGTTTAGAATGACCAAACTTGCTTACAGTAGTGGAAGGAGGTAAATAAGCTTTATTAAAGCGGATTAATAGCGGTTTTCCTTAAGAAGGATGTTCAACGTTTCTGTGAAAACAAATATGAAGAGTTTTTATTTTATTGTCAATACCCTTAAGCGGTAACTTTTTTTTATTTTTATTCCATCCAATCTTTTTTCATCAAATAAAAATAAACTTGCTTTCTTTGAAATGCTTTCTGCAAAAGGGTTTGAAGCGTAAAACAAGTTGCAGAAGAACTCCTCAAAAAAAAAATATAATTGAAAAAAAAAAGATTTCTACATCGTAGATCTTCACAATAATTTAAACCAGATTGCGTAAAATTACCAGTTCATAAATTTCTTTTACTATGAATCAAAAAGATATCAACGGATATCCGTTTGCCAGTTATTCTAAGGAATCATACAACTCATCTGAAATGCTTTTGAGGAGCAAAACTTTTTATGAGTGGATGGATACCCGCCGCACCTGCCGTGATTTTAGTGACAAGCCGGTACCAAAAGAGGTGATTGAAAACATACTACTTGCAGCATCTACTGCTCCCAGTGGCGCACATAAGCAGCCGTGGAGCTTTTGTGTAGTGAGTGATGCAGAAATAAAAAAACAAATCCGGATTGCTGCTGAAACAGAAGAAAAAGAAAGTTACGAAAACCGTATGAGCGATGAATGGCTGAACGATTTAGCGCCTATCGGCACTGATTGGCAAAAACCATTTTTGGAAACCGCTCCTTATCTTATTATTGTTTTTAGCAGAAGTTATGAAGTAGAGTCAAATGGCCACAAACATCAAAACTATTATGTAAAAGAAAGTGTGGGGATAGCCTGTGGCTTTTTACTGGCAGCGATTCATGATGCAGGATTGATAGCACTTACGCATACACCCTCTCCCATGAATTTTTTGAGTAAGATTTTAAGACGTCCGGAAAATGAAAGACCATTTTTATTAATACCCGTGGGTTATGCAGCAGAAGAATGCTGGGTGCCTGATTTGAAAAGAAAATCGTTGCAGGAAATTTCAGCCTGGTATTAATTTATAAACTCCGCAGCTCTTCATACAGTCTTCCTTTGGCATCAAATAGTAAGATTTTTTTGTTGATGGCTGATTTCTGTACTACAATTTTATATTCATTGGCTTCGGCACGTGGCTTGGTGATTTGCACGGTTTCTTTTACCATCCATGTTTTGTAATTAGATGCGCCAAAGCTCAGTTGCACCGATTTGGGGAGTTCTTCAAAAGCAACAGCTGTTTCAGTAGCATTCCAGTTACAGTCTTTGGTATAACTGGCTTTATACTTTTTATCGTTAAGCTTAAAAGTAACAGTGTGGTAATCCAGTCCGCCTTTCCAGTCTACTTCTTTGGCATCAGGATATTGCTTATCAAACGCCTGTTTTACCAGGTCAGGAACTTTTATCAATTGTGCATGGGATGAAAAAAAGACAAATGAAATGAGTAACAGCATGAGATATTTCACGGTAACAAATTTTAGAGTAAAGTTCAGGAAGCTTTACCATCTACCACAATAACAATTTCACCTTTAACAGCTTTTTGCAGAAAATAATCGTGTACTTCTTTGAGAGTGCCCCGTTTGTTTTCTTCAAACTTTTTGGTAAGTTCCCGTGCAACTGAACACAAGCGGCCTTCACCAAAGTATTGTGTAAACTCATATAAGGTTTTTACAAGGCGAAAAGGTGATTCATAAAAAATCATGGTGCGTTCTTCCCGGGCCAATTGCTTAAGCAATGTTTGCCTGCCTTTTTTTAAAGGTAGAAACCCTTCAAAACAAAAACGGTTGCTGGGTAGTCCGCTGTTGACCAATGCGGGCACAAAAGCAGTAGCGCCGGGTAATGTTTCAACGGCTATTTCATTCTTAATACATTCACGAATGAGCAGAAAGCCGGGATCGCTGATGCCCGGTGTGCCTGCATCAGTAAGCAGGGCCATTTTTTTTCCTGCTTTTAACTGATCCACCAGGTGCTGCAGAATTTTATGTTCGTTATGCTGATGATTTGGGGTGATGGGTTTTTCAATCTGGTAATGATTGAGCAAAACCGAAGTGGTGCGTGTATCTTCAGCCAGAATCAAATCTACATCCTTCAGTGCTTCGAGTGCACGAAGTGTAATGTCTTTTAAATTACCAATGGGTGTGGGAATGATGTAGAGCATGACTAGGAAGTACGAAGTAAGAGGTACGAAGTACGAGGGATAAACAACTCTTACCTCCTACTTCTTACTTCAGTATTTAATTCACTGAAATTTCAAACTGCTCCATTACGGGATTGGCCAACAGTTTTTTTGCTGCTTCTTCTGCAATGGCTTTAGCGGCATCTGATGAATCAGCATCTATCTGCATAGTAATATTTTTTCCGATGCGTACATCAGCTATACTGTTTAAACCGAGACTGCTTAAACCGCCCATAACTGCTTTACCCTGTGGATCCAGTAAATCTTTCAACGGCATTACTTTAACCTGTACTGTATATGTCATAAATTTTGAATTAGATTTTTTTGCGAAGCAGCAAAGATAAAACAACGTACACAAGATAAATCAGGGGAATGGCAGCCCAATGAAATATAAGCACAAATGCAAGGGCCAGTATCATTAAAATAAACTTGGGTTGATTGTTTTTAAAGCTGTAGTCTTTGTACTTGAGGCTCATAATGGGTACATCGGCCACCATCATTACACTCAGCACCAGTGTGATGCCATACAATACCCATTTGTTGATGATAATTTCAGCCAGGTTCCATTGATTCAACCAAACAATTAACGGAAGTGAAGCCACCACAAATCCCGTAATGGGTGTGGGCACACCAAAAAAAGTAGTGCTTTGCCTGGCATCAATATTAAACTTCGCCAGGCGCCATACAGCACAACAGGCAATGAGCAGAGCAGGCAACAAATAAAGTATGGATGTATCAAAGGCGGAGGGCTCTTTTAAATAGCTCATGCGCAGCAGTTGATACATGATGAGTGCAGGCGCCACACCAAAGGTTACCGCATCACTAAGGGAATCCAGTTGTTTGCCCATTTCTGATGAAGCTTTCATGAGTCTTGCCACAAAGCCGTCTAAAAAATCAATAATGCCGGCGGTAAAAATGAAGAAAGATGCATACGTAATTTTTTCAGGAAGTGTAATCATCACATTGCCTTCCTGCAAATACGCTATGTTTTCACCCGGTTGTAAAATGAGTATGATGGCGATGCAACCGCATACTAAGTTGAGAATGGTAAATAAATTGGGAATCTGTTTCATATTGGTCGATGGTCGACGGTCGATAGACGACAGACGAGCCTTAATAATTTTAATCGTTTAAAGAATCTATCAGAGCCTGAATCATTTTTACAAGCGTTTCAATTTTTTGATACAGTCTTTGAAATAAATCATCTTCCAGATAATTTCTTCTTTTTGCCAAATATAAACATCCCACCACTTCCAGCGCCGAACGATTGGCAATTGAAAGAAATCTCCTGAACTCAGCATTTGAAAGGCCCGTTGAACCTTCAACAATATTCAAAGAAACTGAATTGGCAGCTCTTCTTAATTGAGGTGATAATGAGTATAACTCATGTTGCAGAAATGATTTGGTTAAAGCATCTGCTTCATCGGCTAACTCTAACGCAAGCTGCCAAACATTTAAATTCTCAAATTTGAAAGCCATAAAGCAGTCGTTAACTTTAACAAATGAGCATCTGCTATCGACCGTCGACTATTTCCTCATCAACGCCTCTATCTCTTCCACTGTAATAGGAATCTTTTTCATCAAATCAATATGGCCATTTTTGGTAATCCATAAATTATTTTCAATGCGCACACCCATTTGTTCTTCTTCAATATAAATACCCGGTTCTACTGTAAACACCATGCCCGCCTTGATGGGTGAAGTTCTTGTGCCCAGGTCATGTACATCTACGCCCAAATGATGACTGATGCCGTGATACAGGTATTTGCGATAGGCTCTGTTTTCAGGGTCTTCATTTTTTATATCACTCTTTTTGAGCAACCCTATTTTTAAAAATTGCTGCGTGGCTTCTTCGCCTACTTTATCTGTATAATCAAGAATGGTGATGCCGGGCTTTAATAAACTCTTGGCATAGTCATGCAAATGCAAACAGGCATTGTACACTGTTTTTTGACGGCGTGTAAATTTTCCATTAACGGGAATGGTTCTGGTGAGATCAGCACAATAACCGCCATACTCTGCCCCAAAATCCATAAGAATGAGTTCGCCATCTTTACATTCCTGATTATTGCTTACATAATGAAGGGTTCTGGCACGGTCGCCACTGGCAATGATGCTGCCGTAAGCCGGACCTGTAGCACGTTGTGAAAGAAAGGAATGAAAAATTTCAGCTTCAATTTCATATTCCATCACTCCGGGTTTGATAAACTGCAGTAAGCGGCGAAATGTATGCTCCGTAATATCAATGGCTTTTTGCATTACCTCCACCTCTTCAGCAGTTTTAATGCCACGCAGCTCTTTCATGATTATTGCAGCACGTTGATAGCTGTGCAGCGGATAACGGCTTTTCATTTCATCAATAAAACGGTATTCTCTGGATCTGATGAGTGATGCTTTGCGATCATTTTCATTGCTGTCTAAATAAATATGATCGGCCAGATGAATCCATGTTTGTAACAGTGCATCAATGCTATCCAGCCACACCACGGTTTGCATACCGCTCATTTGTTTGGCTTCTGCAGCACGTAAGCGTTTACCATCCCATTTTTCTTTGAGTTCATTGGGGCGAACAAGTACCAGCACTTCCCTGAATTTAGGATCAGGATTATCCGGAAATAAAATTACCATACTATCTTCCTGTATTACACCGCTGAGCCAAAACAAATCACTGTTTTGTTTAAAGGTATGCAGCGCATCACCGTTAGACGGCCATTCATCGTTGCTTACAAAAATTGCAATTGAATGCGGAAGCATTTTTTTTATAAAACGCTCACGATTTTTTATAAATATTGCAGGGT
>CAYPBV010000105.1:6296-11831 GCA_964409025.1 uncultured Chitinophagaceae bacterium
TCACCCAATTTTAAACATTGGATTTAACCGGATGTGAAGAAAAAGAGTTTAAAGAAGAAATTTAAAAATTTTCAACAAATATTTATTAAATATTAAAAAATGTAAATTAATAAGGCTATTATTTTAATTTTATTTCAATATAATAATCTATTTTTTAGATGTTGTATTAAATTCTTCTAAGTGATTGTTTTGCAATTATTTGTTGAAACTTTACTTTTGGCTCTGAGCAAATATTTAAACAATTACCGAAGTGATTCCAATGACCAACAAGAAGTTAACCTCCTGTGTATTTTCAAGTAACATAAATTATTTTAAAGAAGCTACACGCAAGTGTTAGTGGTCGTAATCGATTGTTTGCTAAGAACAAGAACAAACCCTGCCGTTCCCGGTGGGGTTTCTTATTTAGTAAATACTGTGATGGGGATTTGAAGTATGTGATAGGCTCTTACACAATAGCCATTTTGCCGGGCAGGAAACCATTTGCCGCCTTTACGAATTTGCTCCATAAATTTTTGTTGAAACTCAGGTGAGGGCATTCTGCTTGCGGGAAAACTAAAGTTTGATAAACTTCCATCAAGCTCAACAATGAACATGACATTTATTTTAAAAATTTCGCCTTCACCTGCCTGAAAGTTTTTCTTTACAAACGCATCCCATGCCTTATTACCGCCAGGATAAACAGGTGGTTCTTCCACTTTGGCGAAAACAGCAGAAGGCTCCGATTTCATATCTTCAGTTATATCGCAAATGAGGGAATCGTTGCCCCATCTGTAAATCGTATCTTTCGGCTGAGAGCGAACGTTGATGTTGCTGATAAGGATCAAAGAAAGTAAACCAGGAAATTTAAAACAAACCATACAGTTGCGAATCAATTTTGCTTATGATTTCACCAAAATGCTCATCATTTTCAGCAAACTTATTAGCATCTACATCAACAATCAAAAGACTGCCTTCCTTGTAATTATCAATCCATTTATTATAGTACTCATTTAGCTTTTTTAAATAATCAAGTCGAATATTCTCTTCGTAATCTCTGCCACGTTTTTGAATTTGGGCAACCAATGTAGGCACGGATGCTTTGAGGTAAATCATCAAATCCGGCGGACTCACCATTGTTTTTAAGGTGGCAAAAAAAGAAAAGTAATTATCAAAATCACGTTTGCTCATTAATCCCATATCATGCAGATTGGGAGCAAAAATATGAGCGTCTTCAAAAATGGTGCGGTCCTGAATCACCGTTTCCGTACCACGTTGTATTTCCAAAACCTGGTTGAGGCGATTGTTTAAAAAGTAAATCTGAAGATTAAAACTCCAGCGGGGCATATCCTCATAAAAATCATTGAGGTAAGGATTGTGATCCACATCTTCAAACTGAGGAATCCATTTGTAATGTTTACTCAGCATTTCAGTTAATGTTGTTTTACCGGCGCCGATGTTACCGGCAATTGCCACATGTTTTGGTTTTTTACTTTTTGCCATAATTACCTATTGCAGATTTCCGATTTAAGATTGCAGATTTTGCAAGCAAGCCGGAGTGTTTAAATGTATAGTAAAATCTTAAATCGCCCATCTAAAATCAAAAATAATTCAGTCCCATTGCTTCCCGTACCAGTTTCATGGTTTTGGCTGCATTGGCATTTGCTTTTTCTGCACCTTGCGCCATTACTTTTCTGAGATAGGTTTCATCATTTTGTATTGCCGCAGCTTTTTCACGTATAGGCGCTACAAATCTTGCCATATCCTCACCCAATTGTTTTTTCATATCACCATACCTTATCACGCAATTATTATAATCAGCTTCAAATTTTTCAATTGTAGATGCATCGCTTACCAAACGCATTAATTGAAAAATGTTTTCTATATAATCCGGCTTGGAGGAATTCATTTCTTTTGGGCCCTGATCTGTTTTTGCTTTCAGTATTTTCTTTCTAATCACATCATCACTGTCTGCAAGGTAAATGGTAGCATTCTGGTTTTCACTCTTACTCATTTTGCCTGTTCCGTCCAGTGAAGGCACTTTTAATAAGCCGCCGCCAAAATTAAAGGCCACAGGCTCCGGAAATACTTCACCATAACGATGATTAAAACGATTTGCAAAATTGCGGGCCATTTCCAGGTGCTGTTCCTGATCTTTACCTACAGGAACGTATTGTGCACGATGGATAATGATATCTGCTGTTTGTAAAACCGGATAAGTGAGCAATCCTGCATTCACATTATCCGGCTGCTGGCGTACTTTATCTTTAAACGTCGTTGTTTTTTCCAGTTCACCTTTATAGGCCAGCATGTTTAAAAACAAATACAACTCAGCCGTTTCGTGAATATGACTTTGACAATAAAATGCTACTTTTTGAGGGTCCAGACCGCAGGCTATGTTTTCAGCAAACACACGTTTTACATTTTCACGCAGTTCTTTTGTATCAGGATGTGTGGTAAGACTGTGCCAATCGGCCACCATAAAATAGCATTCATTTTCTTCCTGCATTTTTACATAATTACGCATGGCGCCAAAATAGTTGCCAAGATGCAGGTAACCGGTGGGCCGGATGCCACTCATTACAATAGGTCTTACATTACTCATATCCATCAGATTACTAAGTCGGCGAAGATAACAGTTTCCCTGCTTACAAAAGTCCTTTCTCCACGGCATTTATCCTTCTGTAACAAAGGCCAAAGCCAACCGCTGAATCAATTATATTTGCCTTATGGAAGTGACGAATGAACTGATTGATAAACTGAGTACACTGGCACGTCTTAAAATAGAACTACATCAAAAAGACAGCCTGCGCAGTGATATGCAGCAACTTATTGGTTTTATTGAAAAACTGCAGGAGCTTGATACCGCTGGTATTGAACCACTCATGCATATGACTGCTGAAATCAATCAACTGAGAGCTGATGTTGTTCATCACCCCATCAGTCAACAGGAAGCATTGCAAAATGCTGCTGCTAAGGACGATAAATTTTTCCTTGTGCCCAAGGTCATCAATAAACAAACTACACCATGAGTGCTGTAATACAATTAAGAGATTTAAGAAAAAGCTACTATCTGGGTAAACAGGAGTTACCTGTATTAAAAGGAATTAATCTTGATATCATCCGCAATGAGTTTGTAGCATTAATGGGGCCCAGCGGCAGTGGCAAAAGTACGCTTATGAATATACTTGGCTGCCTGGATACACTCACCAGCGGCAAATACATTCTCAATGGAAAAGATGTTAGCGGGTTAGATGATAATGATCTTGCTGAAATCCGTAATCAGGAAATTGGATTTGTGTTTCAGCAGTTTAATCTGCTGCCCCGTTTATCAGCGCTAGAAAATGTAGCGCTGCCACTCATCTATGCAGGTGTGCCCAAGAAAGAACGCAATGAACGTGCTATGGAAATGCTGGGCAAAGTAAACCTGGCTGACAGACATCATCATAAATCAAATGAGTTAAGCGGTGGTCAAATTCAACGTGTGGCCATTGCCCGTGCGTTGGTAAATAATCCATCCATCATTCTGGCCGATGAACCTACCGGTAACCTTGATACCAAAACCTCTTATGAAATCATGAAACTCATTGAAGACATTCACAGCCTGGGCAATACCGTTGTACTGGTAACACATGAAGAGGATATTGCGGGTCATGCTCAACGCATCGTACGGCTGCGGGATGGATTGGTAGAGAGTGATAATAAGAAAGCTGCAGCAGCGGCACATTAAGATTCCAAAAAAAATTTAAGGCGGGGATTTTTCGATTTACAAAAATTATTTTGAACATTTAGCCAGTTTCGCTGTAATTAGTGTTTTAACGGTAAAACGCATATAGCAAATTGAACAATTTACATGGCAAAGATTTATACCAAAACGGGTGATGAAGGAAAAACAGGTTTAATAGGCGGCACACGTGTACCCAAAGATCACCTTCGCATTGAAACGTACGGCACTGTAGATGAACTCAATTCCTATATTGGTTTGTGCAGCGATCATTTAACCGATATTCAAAGTAAAACGATGCTGAAAGAAATTCAGGATCGTTTATTTACCGTTGGCTCTTCACTCGCATGTGACCCGGAGAAGGAGCCCCGTATGAAAATACCTGATTTAAAAGAAAGTGATATTGAATTGCTGGAGCAGGAAATAGACCGGATGAATGAAAGCCTTGAGCCTATGAAATTTTTTGTACTTCCAGGAGGTCATCCGGCTGTAAGTACATTGCATATAGCCCGTTGTGTGTGCCGCAGAGGTGAGCGCCTGTGTGTACACATGCAGCAGCAGGATTTATTTATTGATACATTAGTATTAAAATACATGAACCGCTTAAGCGATTATTTATTTGTACTCTCCCGTTATACCGGAAAACTATTGGGCGTAGATGAAATTCCCTGGAAGCCGAGGGTGTAGAGATTTGAAAATTACACTTAACCAAATCACATTTGTCATTTAAAGAACAAAATATCTTCTGCAATTTGTTTTCCTGATTGATTGGCAAGAATAATAAACTCCCTATTTCTGAATTTAGAAGTAGTGATATACACTTTGCCATCATGAGGATAGTACCCCATACCCCATTTCTTTGATGGATCAAAATTTATCTCTTTAATATCATTTCTATTAACTAAAAAATTGGCTTTATCAATTTTTAAAATGCTCCCATCTGTAAGATTCAAATCATTATACTGAAGTAAGAGTTTGGGTCGTACATAAGACCAATAATTATTAATATCGCCATATATAGCATACTTTGATGACAGCCACTTAGTTATGATATCGTGGTTTGACTCAATTCCAACCAAACCTCTTACCCTTAATCCAATAAGAAAATCTTTAGTTTGTAAAACAAGAAATGTTCTATTTAAAATCAAAGCATAATATTCCATGGCAACAAAATGATTCCTGTTGTTGAACTCAAATTCTGCTAAAGTCATGGATTAGATTTCTTAATTAGAAGCTTTTTTTCCTATACAATCCTTCCATCTCTCATATGCACAATTCTATCACACTGTGCCGCCAGTTCTTCATTATGCGTTACAATTAAAAAGGTTTGATTGAACTGTTTGCGCAAATCAAAAAAGAGTTGATGGAGTTCTTTGGCGTTGGCACTATCTAAATTTCCCGTGGGTTCATCGGCCAGAATAATATCCGGATTGTTGATGAGTGCCCTGGCCACAGCTACACGCTGCTGCTCACCACCTGATAATGCAGAGGGTTTATTTTCCACCCGGTTTTCAAGACCTAACAGTTTTAATAATTCCATGGCCCTGTCTTCTACCTGCTTTTTATTTCTGTTGCCCAGCCATCCGGGAATGCATACGTTTTCCAGCGCTGTAAACTCCGGCAGCAAATGATGAAACTGAAATACAAAACCTATATGTTTGTTGCGGAAAGCAGCCAGTTTATTTCCTTTTAAATTTGAAAGAAATACATCGTTGAGCCACACTTCACCATTATCAGCTTCATCCAGCGAACCAAGTATGTGCAGCAACGTGCTTTTGCCGGCACCGCTGCTGCCTACCAGACTCACAATTTCACCTTTGCTTATTTCCACATCC
>CAYPBV010000106.1:0-11784 GCA_964409025.1 uncultured Chitinophagaceae bacterium
CCAATGCTTCATTATAATCACGCAATGGTTCTAATGATTTTTCACAACTCACAGGGTGGCTGTACGCACTGTAACAAAGCGGCGGCGGAAAACCGCTGATCAATGGAAGCTGCGCCCACTTACTGTTTGTAACACCCGGCGCAATGTAAATGGTGAATGCAGCAAACAAAGCAATAAAGATCCAGCGCATACCACCAATCTTCACTTTCTTATCATCATGCGGGAACTTGATAAAGCCAAGCAGGTACAACACAACCAGCAATCCAATCAACACCCAAATACCGATAAATACTTCTCTCGGCAGTAACTTCCATTGCATCACCAAATCTGCATTACTTAAAAACTTCACTGCCATGGCCAGCTCCAAAAAGCCTAACACCACTTTTACTGTGTTTAACCATCCCCCACTCTTGGGTAAGGATTGCAACCAGTTAGGAAACATGGCAAACAATGCAAAAGGCAAAGCCAACCCCAATCCAAAACCACCCATACCAAAACTTAACTGCATGGCGCCACCATCTTTTGTTAACGCACCTGCCAGTAATGAACCAAGTATGGGACCTGTGCAGGAAAATGAAACAATGGCCAGCGTTAACGCCATAAAGAAGATGCCAATGAAACTGGTGACTCCGGCTTTTGAATCAACACCGCTTGCAAGGTTGCCGGGCAATGTAATTTCAAAATAACCAAAGAACGAAATGGCAAACACAACGAAGATGATAAAGAAGATGATGTTGAGCCAAACGTTGGTGGAAATGTTATTGAGTATTTCAGGGTCTGTTTGATCCAGTAAATGAAACGGCAAACTCAACAATACATAAATGAGAAAAATAAAAAAACCATACATGACTGCATTGCGTATGCCTTTGCCTTTACTGCCGCTGCGTTTGGTAAAAAACGAAACGGTTAATGGTATCAATGGAAATACGCAGGGTGTGAGCAATGCAATAAAACCTCCCACCAATCCCAATAAAAAAATACCCCACAGGCTTTTTCCTTCCGTGCCTTCATCACCACAATTTACTTTGGGATTATTGATATCAATACTTTCAATCTTGATTCTTGCTTTTTGTGATACACCTCCTTCCAGTGTTACATCAAATTCAAATTCGCCGGGCAGAAATTCATCTTTGCCACCCGTAGCAAAAACTAACTTTCCTTTGAGATTGAGCGGTACCGTACTATTGAAGTTTACTTTTTGTACAAGCTTTACTTCACCGGAGGCTATCTGCATTTTTTCACCAGCAAACAAAGGATCGTTCATAAGGCTGCCGCCTTTTGTAACCTCAGGAATATTAACTGCAATAATGGAACTATCCGTAAACGCCACTTTGATGGGTTCAATGGATGTACCTGATTTGGAAGCGATGTATAAAAACTTTCCTTCTTTTATTGTTCCGGTAAACTGCAACTCGTACTCACTGGCTGCAATCTTTTTACTCACTACACTCCATGTGGCATTAGAAGAATCCTGAGCGTTGGCAGCAACAAAAGCAAACAGAAAAAAGAAAAGAAATAATTTTTGCATGAAAATCTATTATTTAAAAATCCCGCTTTAAGAACGGGATTTTTTATTTCATAATTTGATGGAGAATTTCACTACATCGGGGGCGAGACATTGCTTATCATCACATACCATAAATTCAATTTCGCCTGTTACAGCTGTTTTTACATTACTTTTCAGGGTAATGGTTTGTACAAATTCCACTTTATTATTGTAAAAACGGGAGCGTGCGTTTACAGCTTTTTCAAACTTATCCACCAACACACCAATTTCTTTAGGTTTTCCATTAAACACAATTAATGGATTATTGGTAAACTTAATTGTTGTTGGCAATACAATAGCATCAGCACTCTGGGTTTGGCTGTATATATGCCAGGGCTGCTGAACAGCAGCCACCAATCGTACTTCATACTTCTTATCCGCAATTTTCTTAGCGCTGAACTCCCATTTTACTTTACTGCCGCTTTGTGCCAGCAGCGCAAGTCCAATAAAGTTGATAATTACCAGCAGGAACAATTTCTTCATACTTCGTTTTTATAAGGAAGGCAAAATTGAACTCAAAGTTGCACTTCATTTGTAATCAGTGTCACAAAATTAGGATGTACTGTTGTTTACCATTGACGTATGGCTGACTTATACTGCCACTGCTGTATTGATTAACAAAGCATTCAGAATTTTACGGCCGTCTGTATTGCCCAGCAGTTCAGAAGTGGCACGCTCCGGATGGGGCATCATACCAAAAACATTTCCTTCTTTATTGCAAATGCCGGCGATATTACGAATAGCGCCATTGGGATTAGCAGCCGCCGTTTCATTGCCCTGTTCATCACAATAACGGTAAATAATCTGACCATTTGTTTCCAGGGTATCCAGCGTTTGTTCATCAGCAAAATACCTGCCCTCACCATGTGCAATCGGAATTTTTAATGCAGTACCGCCCACACCGTTGAGGTAAATATTTTTGCAAATAAATTTTTGATTGGCATTGCGCAGTAAAGCACCCGGCAACAGATGACTTTCGCACAAAATCTGGAATCCGTTACAAACGCCCAATACTTTTCCGCCACGGTTAGCAAAGGCAATTACACTCTCCATCATGGGGCTGAAACGGGCAATAGCACCACAGCGTAAATAATCACCATACGAAAAACCGCCGGGCAGTACAATACAATCATCGGTGGTAAACATGCTCAAGTCTTTATCCTTGTGCCATAGCATGATTACTTCCTGATTCATATCATGTTGAAGGGCATCCTGCATGTCACGGTCGCAATTACTGCCGGGGAAAACTACTACTCCAAATTTCATATTCCAATGGGGGTTTATGAGGAAGCAGCAAAGGTAACGCAAAGCAGTTTAAAGAGGTGCGTTTTCAAATTTTAGATCCCATCGTTTGTTTACGGGGGCGCTCACACCAGCATCAAGGTAGTTTTATTCGTCAGCCAAAATATTGCCAGGCAATAAAAGCAAAACTGAGCCATACCAGCAGTTCCGGTACTCGCTTGCCCAACGGAAACACATAAAATGCCGCTACATAAATACTTAACGGCATGGCAGCTATAATGTAAGGGCTCATGCCATGCTGATTATTTATGAATGGTATAAAAAGCCCGATAAGCAAATAATAAATGATAAGTCCCCAGCTTTTGCGACCCTGTACCACCAAACGCACACTGTAACGGTTGCTCATAATAAAACCAATAAGCGCCGGAAATAAAATCAAAGTAATCAGGGTCCAGAATTTCCATTGATCCTGTATTGCCGGGAAAGAAAATTTATGAAAAGGCATAATTTCATAAACCTTATCCCATTGATCCCATACAAAAAAATAAACCGAAAGAAAATAAAAAGGAGTAAGCAGGCCAATAACCGTTACAATCCATTCTGTAATTTGAAATGGACGAAATAAGGCGAGCGCCACTATCAGTAATAACATCAAATAAACTGAAGGGAACCAGATAAATGAACAGATACCAAATCCAAATCCAACATTAAATAAAACTCCTTTTACTTTTTGATGATGGTAAAGGCTTATCATGGAAGGCAGTACTGCTACCATGATGGTATTAATAATGATACCTGGTGAAAGGGTGTTCCACTCCGGTACAAGGCTGGTAATGATCATGTAAGCTAAGGCAAGCAAAAAGTTGGATGACGGAAATAATTTTTGATCATTTACAAATCCATTAAGCGAAACGGCCTGTATAAATAATAAAAAATAAGCAATGATGGGATACAGGAGAGGAAATGCGATGCCGGGCTGTTGCAACAGATGTATCAATTGTCTGTATAAAAAACCATCTGATGGATGCAACTGCGGCTGCAGCGGATTCATGAAATAAGGCATTTTAAGCCCTATGCCTAAAAAAAGCAGGATAAAGAGATTGAGCGGATTATTTGCAGAAAAAAATCGAATCACATGTTACTATTGTGATGCAAACATTTTGAAAGATTGGCAAACGGCCAAATAAATTACTGCACTTATCAATAACTCATTAAAGCAAATACAAACTGATTGTTACGAACAGAAGGAATAATAAGTTCATTATTGCTCACCTGTACTGCCATACGGTTTAACAGCCTGTACTGTGGCATCAATCCTTTTACTACCTGCAGGGGCACAGGAGTAAGTTGTTCATTAATCTGTACAGCTTTAAGTAAGGGGCCGGAGTTGGGCATCCAGTCGTTATAAAAAAGAAAGAAAGCATCAGTACGTTTTAGGCCGGCATATGAAATTTCAAAAGCTGAATTGGATTGCTGAAGTTTAGTTATAAAATTTACAGAAGAAGCCTGCGCCTGATCATTAACAGCGATTATCAGAATATTTTCTGCATGAAATAAATTTTCACCGGGATACATTCCTGTAATACGGTTGATACCATTGCCCTGATTCATATCAAGACTTCCGTAAGCGATGCTGTTTATCTGTGATTGTTCAGAAAAATTAAGGGCAGTGGCAGATGTAGTGCTCCATCCGTCTGGAAAAGGGCGCTGCCAGCGGTTAATATTGGTTTCCCTGGCTGCGGTGTATAAACATTCAGCCATTACAATAAATCCGCCACCTGACTTTGAAACAGCATCTGTAAAATAAAAATCATTCAAGGCAATGTCTTTGCTTACACGGTTGTTTGCTTTCTGCTTTTGCTCATCAGTAAACCGGTAAATTGAGGATTGAACAGGTTGATCTGTATTGATTTTAACTGATGCTGTAAAAATGCCATCAATGTTTCCCTTCAGTTCATTGGATGCAAATGAGAACAACGTGCAGGTTTGCTGCCGGTTATTGAAAAAGAGTTGCACACGTTCAGGATAACAGGAATTAAGAGGAATCATTCTGTATGTAATAGTGCTGCTGCCTGCGGGCAGTTGATAAAATGCAAGTTGCTGAATATAACCACCGTCTTTGGCCCTGCCTGCTACCAGAAAATACAAATTACCATCATCTGCAAGGTCAATACCTTCAACATTATGCTGTGGTGCAAACACCGGAACGCTCAGATTTAATTTTCGATGCAGAAAGCCCGGCATGTTTATAAATAAAATATCCAGCAGTATTGATTTTGTTTTGCCGCTCCGGTTAATTTTTACCAAAGCCACCTGCTCACCGGATTTTGATTTTATCAAATGAAATTTTGAACTGCCTGTTTGTGTTACCGGAAAAGAATCAAGCTGAACCGGGCCGTTTACTTCAAAGGTTTTACTGTTTACAAACGTTGAAAAAAGAAGGTGATGTTTTTTGGAAACTGAAGTTGAAATAATATAAATGCCATCAGGGGCAGCACTGAAGCCTATAACCTGAAACTTCTTTTTATCCATTCCCGTTACTACCTGCTTTTGTACTTTCATTTCTTCATTATAAAATGAAAGAACCTCATCAGTGGGAGTTATTTTACTAATAACATAATAACCGCCGGATTTACCGATAATTTCAAAGCCGTAAGATTTTCTGGCTGAAAAAAATTCAGGTGCATAAGTAATTGACTGTGCATGAGAAGTACATAACAGTAATAAAAACTGAATGATTGATATACTGTACTTCATTGATGCCCGAAGTTTTTAATTGCTTTAAAACTCAATTCGTGTAAAACTGAATGAATTTCGATATATAGCAGGAGCAATCATTTCTCTTGGCCCCACTTGTTTACCCAGTCGTATCATAAACTCGTAACCTTTATCCATACTTTTTAAAGGAGGCTCTTTACTTACTTTTCCATCAGGTGATAAAGATTGTGCATAAAGCATGGGGGAGCGTCTGTTCCATTCATTGTATAAAAAGAGCAGTTCAGCACCTGAGTTCATAATTTGATATGAGAGCAGGTTATCTGTATTATCATCAAACTGAGTTTTGGCAATCACATTATTCCATTGCAGGTTGGCCTCTTTATCTAAGGATAGCACCATTACATTGTCTGCAAAAAACCGTGTTTGCTGATTAGGCCCCCAGTTGTTCATTCCCCACGGGTTGCCCCAGGGACTGCCAAAACCACCCCAGCCGCCACCCCAGCCCCAGTTGTTCCAGGGATTCCAGCCCCAATAGTTGTTCCAGGGATTACCCCACATCCACGGATTATCCCAGCGGTTGAAATTATTATTACGATTATTGGTATAAGAGCTTTCGCCGGTAATTAATACTCCTCCGTCTTTCTTTACAATAAAATGCTTGAGGTAATAATCATTAAATGCCATGCGTACAGAAGACTCTCCTTTTGCCACAGTACGAAAATCTTCAGAAAATTCAATGGCTTTTTCAATATCGGGATCCGTAAGACTTTTATTGATGATACTTACAAACAATCCTTCAATATTGCCTCGTTTTGACTTGGAATACAGTGAGGAAAGGATATAACGTCCGTTGATGTTATCAACTTTTATTCGCAGCTCGTCAAGAAAAATATTTTTTAAAGTAAGAGGGAAAACTTTTACAGTATCAGAATAAGTTTGCAGTACAGCCAGCTTAGCCTCATTAATATACTCCCGCTGTTGAGGTCTTGAAACATGGCTGAACAGAAAATTTCCCTCATTATCGAGGTAAAAATCTGCAATTGAAGCTTTATTATTTTCCAGAACGTATGAAAATCCTGTTTTCCGGATTGGAATAAGATTATTATTCATTAAAAGCGTTTGTATCTGAAATTCATCACGCACTTTTATTTTCATTTTAAACGCCATCATCTTCTTTTTATCATCACTGGCAATAACAGAATAAATTTTATTATCACTCAAACCACCGATTTTTGTAGTATCCAGTTCCTGAGGCTCAGTCATTTTTTTTCCGTTACCATCAATTTTCACACCCATGAGGTAAACAATATTTTTCTTCTCGTATTGATAAAAGAGTGTTGAAAATTCAGGTGTAGAAAAAATATCAACACTTATGGCCCTGTCAGGCATAAAATCCAGTTCAATTTTATCTTTCAGCTTCATATCAGCACTGTAAATGCAGATGAAATGTTTGGTGCGGATATTTTTATAAACTAAATATTGATTGTTATACTTACCCAGAATTTCAAACCGCATCTGGCGCATATCATCACGCTCCGGCTCAGAATAATAAATGCGTTGGGCACGAATGCTGCAAACAGCCATAAAAAATAACAAGAAAAACAAACCTTTTGCTTTCATAATCTGTAATTAATCTGATTAAAGTTAACGATGTAAAAAGAAATATGTTTGAAAGATGCGGTTAAAATTTAATTTACACAGTCAAGAACAAAAATCATGTCAAAAATTTGTATAACAGGTGGTACAGGATTAATTGGAAGAAGGTTAACAAAACTATTGTCAGAAAAAGGTCATGATATTATTATTTTAAGCAGAAGCAAAGGCGCATCAAACGGCAACCTTCAATATGCACAATGGAATATTAAAAACGGAACAATAGACGCCGATGCTGTACGGTCATGTGATGCAGTTATTCATTTAGCCGGTGCCGGTGTAGCTGATAAAAGATGGACTGCAAAAAGAAAAGAGGAACTGCTTAACAGCCGCACAAAAAGCAGTGCACTTTTAGTTGATATATTGAAGCAGGATAAAGGCCGTGTAAAAACAGTAGTAAGTTCCTCTGCCATTGGCTGGTACGGACCCGACAAAGGAGGAAACGCTTTTGTGGAAACGGATCCGGCATACTCAGATTTTCTTGGTGAAACCTGCAAATTGTGGGAAGAAAGTATTTCGCCTGTTGAAGCAATGGGCATTCGATTGGTGAAGCTGCGTACAGGCATCGTGCTGAGTAATGAAGGTGGAGCGTTGAAAGAATTTAAGAAGCCATTACGTTTTGGTTTGGCATCAATTCTTGGCAGCGGTACACAAATGATTAGCTGGATACATATAGATGATATGTGCAGGATGTTTATGCATGCTCTGGAGCATACCACTGCAAAAGGCGTTTATAATGCAGTGGCGCCATACCCGGTTAGCAATAAAGAACTCACGCTGAGGCTCGCAAAAAAAATGAGAGGTAATGCATTTATTACTGTACCTGTACCTTCCTTTGTTTTAAAACTGGTACTGGGTGAAATGAGTATTGAAGTATTGAAAAGCACCACCGTAAGTGCTGAAAAAATACAGCAAACAGGTTTTCAGTTTTTATATCCTGCAATAGATGCGGCTTTGAATGAATTAATTACATCTTGATTTCTTTTCCATCAGCACCTTTAATAACGGGAGCCTTTAAAGGAGGTATGGTAAGGTCCGGACTCAGCTCCGGCAACTTCTCTTTGGTATTGTTATTTCTAAAGAAATTGACATCAACAAAATACCACTTTTTACCATCACGGGAAAGAGCAATAAGGGTTGTTTCAGTTTCAATACTGCCCATCATGGCTTCTACAGCCATTGTTTGCGGAATGGTACATTGCATTACACCTTTATGTGTAGTTACAGTTGACGGATTACCAATAACAATCGATTTTACTTTAATACCAAATTGTTTTCTGTACTTATCTGCACTATCGGCCACAGCTTTAATGCGCTGTTTATTTTGCGGATCACTCACCAGCTCCGGCCAGCTGTAAGAAGCATAGGTTTCCAGGTCCATAGCAGCTAATGCCTTGGCCATTTTCAACGCTTCGGTTTTGATAACCGTTTGCTGATTTTGTGCAGTAGCTGAACCCGCAGCAATGATTGTTATGAAAAGAATAAAATATTTCATGATAGAATAATTATAAGTCTCTTTTTTTATAAACCCAGAAAACAAGGGCCCAGAAAACAACCAGGTAAGCAAGTGTAAGGAATATTTGCTGATTAATTAAACCAAGTGCCCTTTCATAACCTACCGGTTCAAGTTTTCCAATAAAAGCTGGTAATGGTGTTAAACGGTCCGATGCCTCTGTTGGTAAAAAACGGCCGGAATCTTTATATACTTTATGATCCAATAAAGCAGCAGCAATATTTTCCAGAGGAATCTTGTAAAAAATTAATGCACCCAATGCTATAAATGCCCGTTTAATGAGTAAGCCCAGTAAAAATGCAAATGATAATTGTGCAAACACCTGTAACCCGTACAATGCAGTGTAATGCGCCAGTTCAAATTTATTTTTTACTTCAGCTCCTGTTGTGGCAAAGCCGATGACCAAAGTATCAATAAGGTACAACCCAATTACAATGAGCGAAATTATAACCACATTAAAAAACTTGGCCAGCAGGAATTCATTACGGCTCCAGCCATCAATCACGTTTTGCCGGTTTGTTTTATAGGTATACTCGTTGGTAATCAACATAATCACCAATATGGCAGGAATAATCGTAAAAAGGGAAGAAGAAAAAGCTGTGGTGCGAAACACTTCCGGAAATTCGAATGGATTACCTACCAGCATTTTGAGTAATTTGGCTGCAGTTTTTTCATCGGATGTATTGTCTTTATAAATAAAATAAAACATCCCGTTAATGCCCGGGTAAGACAAAACAGTAATTCCCATGATCCACCAGAAGCCGGGATAGTTTTTTATTTTAAGCCATTCTGTTCTGAATAAATGCCACATATAGATTGAATAAAATTAGTTATTGGTTAATTCAAAGAATTTTTCCTCAAGTCTTTTTTTCTTGATGGTGATTTGCTGTAGCACAATACCATTATTAAAACAATACTGATTCACCTCCTCCGGGTTTGCTGTTCCTTTTGGAAAATGCACCTGAATGGTTTGTTCTTTAATAGTGATGTTTGTTTTGCCTGGAATATGATTCAATACACTCACAAGTTTATTGTTATCAGCAGCTACAACTTCTATTACATCTTCATCTATCAACACATCTTCCACTGAACCTGAGGTAACCAAAGTTCCTGTTTTGAGAATAGCAACATGCGTACATACCTTCTCCACTTCATCCAGCAGGTGACTGGCCATGATGATGGTATGACCTTTCTTACTCAGCTCAATAATTAACTCCCGTATTTCCATAATACCAACGGGATCCAATCCGTTCGTAGGTTCATCCAGCACCAAAATTTTTGGATCGCCCAGCAAAGCTGCAGCAATGGCCAGGCGCTGTTTCATACCTAAGCTATAGGAACTGAAACGGCTATTACGACGTTCATACAATTTTACTTTCTGCAAAACAGCATCCATACCCGCTGCATCACCACGACCGCTGATGCTGTTGGTGATTTTTAAGTTATTAACTGCAGATAGATAGTGATAAAAGTTCGGCGTTTCCAGCAGGGAGCCGATATGCTTCCGTAAATCAGGCGAAGCAGGTTTGCCAAACCATGAGTAAATACCACTGTCTGCATTCAATACATCGAGGATAATACTCAACAAGGTTGTTTTGCCGCTGCCGTTGGGACCAAGGATTCCAAAAACAGCTCCTTCCGGCACTTCAAAGGAAACGCCTTTCAATGCCTGGATACGTCCGTAGGATTTTTTTAAATCTGATATGGTTAAGATGCTCATATAACTGGTTTAAAAAACCTCACAGACTTTTCAGCAAGTACTGATAAACTCTGTGAGGTTGATAGACAATTTCAAAAATGAAGATATTAAGAATTGCCGATAAACACACTAATCTTCATTAATGGTATAGAAAGGATGATAAATACTTGTAAAATCTCCAAGAACGGCAAATCCATTTTCATTAAACCGGAGTTTATGAAGTTTTAAATCTTGTATATCACCTGCCAATACTTTGCGATGATGCGGATTTAAAGTGCCTCCTGTTTCACCCGGTGCTTTTGATGCATCATATTGAAAATGCGGATCACAAATGGTGCCCCTGGGATACATAATGCCGGGCATATCCACTCCACGAATATCCAGTTCTTCCGGATGCTCCAGTCCCAGCGTATGACCATATTCATGCGCTGCAGTTGTGGATGTTTGTAACAGATTATCCAGTTTGAAAT
This sequence comes from uncultured Chitinophagaceae bacterium, assembly GCA_964409025.1. GTDB lineage: Bacteria > Bacteroidota > Bacteroidia > Chitinophagales > Chitinophagaceae > Lacibacter. The sequence continues at coordinate 10,842 of CAYPBV010000106.1, forward strand.
AGCCGGTGTTACTGCCTAAACCATCTACAAAAGAAATATGTGTAGGTGATGTGGCTTCAATTCTGAAATAATTGTTCTCGGGGTTGGTATTGTACCACACTTCTTCGGGAGCGATTTCTTTATTACAAGATGCTTCAATTTGAAATTGCACCAGCCATTCTTTCTGCTGAAAAAAAACCGTTGCCTGCGGTTCATTCCAGTGCTGTTGTATATCAAATGCAATTTGTTGCGCCAATGCCTCCGTTGCTTCATGACCGTAAAAGAAAAAGACGGAACGGATGAGAAGCAGTTGTTGTGAATGTAAAAGTTGAACGGTGCCCATGTGTTTCTTATTTCCAATAATCATATTGCATGTATCGTGCCGTTTCATCGGCTGCTTCTTTTCCCAGCAACTTACTCACTACATGCAAACTCATATCAATACCTGCTGAAACACCTTCTGATGTAATGATGGTTCCATTATCAACAAAGCGTGTCTGTTCTTTTACAGTAATGTTATCTGAAATTTTTTTGAGCGCATCGATAGCAAGAAAATGGGTAGTGGCTTCCTTTCCTTCCAGCAATCCGGCTTTGGCTAAAATGAGAGAACCGGTACAAACACTTAAAGTCAGTTTGGCCTGTGCACTTTGCTCCTGTATCCATTTTAGTACGATGGGATTGTTCATTTCTCTGCGGCTGCCGAACGGTGTTCCGTCAGGATGCATACCTCCACCACCAGGAATAACAATGATATCAGCTTTAGGCGCCTTCTCTAATGTGTACGTAGGTTTAATGGTGAGATGATTGCGTGCATTGATGGTATCAAACTGTGCCACTGTAAATACTTCAAAAGGCGGAACGCTCATGGTTTGTAAACCTGCAATGGAAAATACTTCAAACGGTCCGGCAAAGTCTAATACTTCTACTTCGTTGAAAATAAAAATGGCGACACGGTAAGTCATGA
>CAYPBV010000107.1:0-11596 GCA_964409025.1 uncultured Chitinophagaceae bacterium
GGGCGCCCCCTTTGATTTCTTTCGATTAAAACCCTTACCCACCCTCAATTTTCCTTACCTTCGTGCCCTTAAAAAACGAGCATATGGCCTCTCTTAAGGAGCAGTTGGATCTCAAGCGCCTGCCACAGCACATAGCCATCATTATGGATGGTAATGGCCGCTGGGCAAAGGATCAGGGGCAGGACCGCTTGTTTGGCCATTTTCACGGGGTAGAGAGTGTGCGCAATATTGTAGAAGGTTGTGCAGAGCTGGGCGTAAAATACCTTACCCTCTATGCGTTTAGTACAGAAAACTGGGATCGTCCGGTAGAGGAAGTAACAGGATTAATGGAGTTGCTGGTAGATAATATCCGTAAGGAAACGGCCACACTCAAAAAGAACAATATCCGTCTGCATGTAATAGGCGATATCAATATGCTGCCGGAGTATGCCCGTAAAGAATTGAGAGAAAGTGTGGAAGAATTACAGCAAAATACGGGGCTCAACGTCATTATGGCTTTAAGCTACAGCAGCCGCTGGGAAATAGTGAATGCCATTAAGAATATTGCAGCTGATGTAAAAACGGGCAAGCTGGAGCCGTTTGAAATAGATCAGGATACCATTAAGGATTACCTCACCACCCGTGAGTTTCCCGATCCGGAGCTGATGATACGTACCAGTGGTGAGTACCGCATCAGTAATTTCTTGTTATACCAGCTGGCTTATGCCGAGCTCTATTTTACCAATGTGCGCTGGCCCGATTTCAGAAAAGAAAATTTATATGAAGCAATCATGGATTATCAAAAACGCCAGCGGCGATTTGGAAAAACAGGTGAACAAATGCAGCAGGCAACAGCACAATCTTAATAAAATCAGAAAACCTTTGTTTTAACACAGCGTTTCGGTAAAAGCATTTATTTTGCCGCCTGCTGCAACCCAAACAACTTAACAGATCAGAAACTTAGAATGCGATTGAAACAATTTTTACCCATACTGCTTACACTGAGTGTGCTTATTAACACCAGTGTTTTTTCGCAGGTGAATGATACCACCAAACCCACGGCTATTGATCCGGAACTGGAAGCTATCTTTAAAAGCGCTACGCCTAAAGAATATACCATTGCAGGAATAACAGTAACCGGCAGCAAAACATTTGACAGCGCACTGCTGGTATCTATTGCCGGTATTACAGTAGGTGATAAAGTGTATTTGCCCGGAGGAGATTTATTCAGCCGTGTTATCAATAACATCTGGCGTCAGCAATATTTTGAAGATGCAGCAATTTATATCATCAAAATAGATGGCAGGGATATTTATATTGAAATCAATGTAAAAGAAAGAGCCCGACTGGGTTCCTATAGTTTTAAAGGCATTCGAAAAGGTGAGGAAGATGAGTTGAAAGAAAAACTCAATCTTAACCCCAATAAAGTAATTACTGAAAATCTTCGCCGTACAAGTATAGAGCGTATTGATAAGTTTTTTGTTGAAAAAGGATTTCGCACAGTCAAGGTAGATATTCAGGAAACAAAAAACAGTGTGAACCCCAACTTTGTAGATCTCATTTTTATTGTTAATAAAGGAAGCAAAGTAAAAATTTCAGATGTATTTATAAGCGGCAATGAAAGTGTAAATGATATCAAGCTCAAAAAGAAACTCAAAGGAACTAAGGAAAAAGGACGCATTACACTGCATCCTGATGACCAGCAGCCTTTATACGGCAGTAAGGATACGCTTACATTTAAACAGTTTTTGAAAAACAAAGATTACCTGCATGTAAGTAAGATCAAAGATTTTATTGATCCGTGGTTTCGCTTTAAGTTTTCATCAGCTAAGTATAATCAGAAAAAATACGAAGAGGACAAAGAAAGTTTACTGGCTTATTATAATGAATTGGGTTACCGTGATGCAGTCATTGAAAAAGATACAACCTATTACAACAGCAAAGGTGATTTGTTAGTGGAACTTAAAGTAAATGAAGGCCGACGTTATTATTTCGGAAACATAACATGGCGTGGTAATACCAAGTACAGTGATTCTGTGTTAACGGCTATTTTAGGAATTAATAAAGGTGACATTTACAATCTTGAAACATTCAATAAAAGATTGGGTAAACAGTTGAGTCAGGAAGGTGGCGATATCAGCGGTTATTACATGGACGATGGATATTTGTTTTTTCGAGTAGAACCTATTGAAACGAGAGTGTATAATGATACCATAGATTACGAAGTTCGTATATCAGAAGGTCCGCAGGCAACTATACGTGCAGTAAACATCAGTGGTAATGAAAAAACAAAAGAGTACGTTATCCGTCGTGAAATACGTACAATACCGGGCGAAAAATTCAGCCGGAGCGATTTAATACGTTCACAGCGTGAGTTAAGTGCCCTTAATTATTTTAATCAGGAAAAAATTGGCATCAACCCTGTACCCAATCCTGACGATGGAACAGTTGATATTAATTATTCGCTTGAAGAAAAATCAAGTGATCAGTTGGAGTTAAGTGCAGGCTGGGGTGGTATTATTGGTCTTACCGGTACTTTGGGTATTACATTCAATAACTTTTCTACCAAAAAATTATTTAAGCCCCGCCAGTGGGATGGTATCCCCAGCGGTGATGGACAACGTTTATCACTTCGTGTGCAATCAAACGGGCCATCCTTCAGTACACAAAACTTTTCATTTACAGAGCCATGGCTGGGCGGTAAAAAGAGAAACAACTTAACGGTAAGTCTGTTCAGAACAAAACTATCGAATGCCTTTGATCCGATAACGGGTTTACCGTTACGTTCACGTTCAGCAAGCAACAGTTTCCTTCGCACACTTGGAGCTACGCTTTCTTACGGCAAGCAGTTGAAATGGCCGGATGATTATTTTACACTTGTAACATCGTTAAGTTATACCCAGTACAAGTTAAAAGATTATGCCTTGTTTCCACAATTGGATAGTGGCTTATCAAACAATCTGAATATACGTTTTCAATTATTGCGCAGTAGTGTTGACAATCCAACATTTCCAAGAAGCGGAAGTAATTTTTCTCTCACTGCAACATTTACACCGCCATGGAGTATGTTCAGAGATAATGCTAAAAATGCTGACCCCGCTGAAATATATAAGTTAGTTGAATACCATAAATGGCGTTTGAATTATGAATGGTTTGTACCAATTGGTAAACCCATGGGTGCTGAAAAGAACCGCCAGTTTGTACTGCGTGCAGCGGCTAAGTTTGGTTTCCTTGGCAGGTATAATACTGATCTGCCATTGTCGCCATTTGAACGTTTCCAGGTGGGTGATGCAGGTTTGCAAAACAACTTCGGCATCATCGGATTTGATATCATTGCTCACCGTGGTTATCCTGTATATGATAACAGCAACCCACGTGTAAATAATACAGGACAAACCAGCGCTACACAATTCTTTACCATATTTAACAAGTACAGTTTGGAAATGCGTTATCCGCTCAGTACTAATCCCAGCAGTACCATTTTTGGCTTAGCGTTTTTTGAAGCTGCTAATGGATGGTATGAGTTTAAGGATTACAATCCGTTTAAACTGCGTCGCAGTACAGGTTTGGGTATGCGCTTCTTCCTGCCTATGTTTGGTTTGCTCGGATTTGATTATGGTATCGGCTTGGATCGTTATTTCCCGGGAGCAAGACTGCGTGATGTAACAAGGTTTACATTCATGCTTGGATTTGAACCGGAATAAAGAGCCCCCGGACCCCTAAAGGGGAGGGAAGGCGAAAGCAACTAAAAAGTAAGTTCAACGCATCTCTCATAAAAAATATAACTATGAAGAAATATGTATTGCTGCCACTGGTGTTAATGGTTTTGGGCTTTGCAGCTCAGGCACAACGCTATGCAATTATTGACACAAAGTATATTCTGGGTAAAATTCCCGAATACAAAGATGCCAATACCAAGCTGGAAGAAATAGCAGATGCCTGGCAAAAAGAGATTGATTTGATGCAGAGTGATTTGGATAAAATGTACCGCCAACTGGATGCGGAGCGTGCCATGCTCACCCCCGAACTGCTCAAAAAGCGGGAAGATGAAATTTTCAACAAAGAAAAAGCAGTAAGGGATTTGCAGCGTAAGCGTTTTGGGTTTGAGGGCGACTATTTCAGGAAGAAGCAGGAGCTCGTTAAACCAATACAGGACAGGGTTTATAACGCTGTTCAAAAACTGGCTACTGAGCGTATGTATGACTTTATTTTGGACAAAAGTGAAGGAATTACCGTTATATTTGCCGACCCAAAACTGGACAAAAGCGACGATGTACTTAAAATTTTAGGTGTTAAACTTTAATTAACGTACAGCAGATTTGCAACCAAAAGGGGGAGTAAGTACACTTAAACACAAACAATCAAAATTAGAAATGAAAAAAGTTATCTTATTAGCAGCTATAATTTTTACCGGTGCTGCTGCAAGTGCTCAAAAATTTGGCCATATCAATTCCAATGAATTGCTGGCTTCCATGCCAGAAACAAAAAAGGCACAGGACAGATTACAAAAAATGCAAGACTCTCTGAACACATCTTATGCAGAGTTAATAAAAGAGTTTAACGATAAAGACAGCATTATCCGTGTTGATTCAGCCAAGTGGACACCGGCAAAAAAAGAAATCAAGTTTAAAGAGTATGCTGAGTTACAGCAAACATTACAGGGCTACTCTAATGCTGCGCAGCAATATTTACAGCAACAGGAGCAAACAATATTTGCACCTATTCAGAAAATTGCAAAAGACGCTATTACTGCTGTAGCAAAAGCCAATGGTTATACTTACATATTAGCTTCAGAAGCTTTGTATGTATCACCCACATCTGATGACATTCTTCCACTGGTGAAAAAGTATCTGAAAATACCGGATGCGCCGGCAGGTAAATAATAAATCAATCGCATTCAATCCCGCCGCTTAAACGGCGGGATTCTTTTTTTGTTTACTTTGTACAAATGCATACTGGTTCTATCGGCATATTTGATTCCGGCTACGGCGGTTTAACCGTAATGAGGGAAATTGTTTCTTTATTACCTCAGTACAATTATGTGTACCTGGGTGATAATGCAAGAGCACCTTACGGCAACCGAAGCTTTGACACTGTGTACCAGTACACCTTGCAATGTGTACAATGGTTTTTTGAACAGGGTTGTCCGCTGGTGATACTTGCCTGCAACACAGCATCTGCTAAAGCATTAAGAACCATTCAGCAAAACGATTTACAACAGCTCAATCCTGCAAACAGAGTGCTTGGTGTTATTCGCCCCACCACAGAAGTGGTTGGCCGCTTTACAAAATCAAATGAAGTGGGTGTGCTGGCTACTAACGGAACTGTGCAATCGCAATCTTATGTAATTGAGGTTGCGAAATTTTTTCCTCAGGTAAACGTATTTCAGCAGGCCTGTCCCATGTGGGTACCGTTGATTGAAAACAATGAACACAACACACCCGGAGCTGATTATTTTGTAAAGGAATACACAGCAGCATTAATGCAGCAAGCTGCTAACATTGATACGGTGTTGCTGGGCTGTACCCATTATCCGCTTCTGCAGGAAAAAATCAAACAACACCTGCCTGCTCATGTACAGGTGTTAAGCCAGGGACAAATTGTAGCGGAAAGCCTGAACGATTATTTGCAGCGTCACCCTGAAATGGAAAAACGATTGGCAAAGGGCAATGAACGAAACTTTTATACAACTGACTCTGCTGATGATTTTAATAACCATGCCCGGTTGTTTTATGGCAGCAATGTAGCATCAAAGCATATTGAACTGAAAAGCTGAGTGAGGAGAATTTTTGCTCATCTTCTCTTCAAGTTGAGGATTACGCTATTTCAAATGACTAAACAAATCAGCCTGTTTGTCCCCGCTTGGGCGGGAGAGGCAACTACTTAAAGTAACAAAATCATTGACAGGGGTGGGTATCGGCGCTCATTCTAAAAATTTCTTCACCACAGATTCCTCAAAAAATACTGTTTTCCCCTACCTTTGCCGTCCTTTCACAAACGGTGGGAAGTGGTGTTCCCGCTGAAGGATTTGAAACTACCGGTTTCTCCCCGGCATTTTTAAAAGGAAAATTGAAATACAATGGCACAAAAAAGAACATACCAACCTTCAAAGCGTCGCCGCAAAACCACACATGGTTTCCGCAAGCGTATGCAGGATGCAAACGGCCGTAAAGTATTGGCCAGCCGCCGTAAGAAAGGACGTAGAAAACTGAGTGTGAGCGATGAGCGTGGCGCAAAAAAATAAGCTCCTGACATCTTTATAAAATCAAGTCCCGGTTCTTTGCCGGGACTTTTTATTTTTACCATATTGGAAAAAGCAAAACAACATACGCTGGGCAGGAAAGAACGGCTTAAAAGCAAAAAACAAATTGAGCTGCTGTTTCAAAAGGCTTCGTCTTTTAACAGCGGTCTTTTCAAAGTATATCATCAGTTGGAAAGTGATGCGGCAGCAGCCTCTCTGCAGTTTGGTGTGGGGGTGAGCAAACGGCATTTTAAGAAAGCAGTACACCGCAATCGCATTAAACGATTGATGCGTGAAGCATGGCGTCTCAATAACACTGCATTAAAAGAACAAATGCAAAACCAAACCAAGCTGCTGTCTGTGTTTTTTATTTTTACAGGGAAAGAATTGCCCGATTATGAAATCGTAGTTGAAAAAACTAAAGCTGCATTGGAGCGCTTGCAAAAGTTATACGCATGAAATTGCTCAAACAAATATTGATATTTCCTTTTATCGTGTTGATTCGTTTTTATCAATATGTCATCAGCCCTGCCATTGGTCCTAAATGCCGCTACACACCTACCTGCAGTCACTATGGAATTGAAGCGCTTAAGAAATATGGACCGCTTAAAGGTTTGTGGCTTACTATCAGGCGTGTAAGTAAATGTCATCCATGGGGTGGGAGTGGTTATGACCCGGTACCATAGTTAAGTACGAAGTACGAACTGCGAAGTACGAAGTCAAATCTGCACGAATGTGAATTTTAAAGAAATTAGATTCAATTAGGCAAGAATAAATTTCAAGCTCATTCATCTGACGTACAATAAAACAAAAAGTAATAATGGCTAAAGAAAAAATTCGTTGCAGTTGGTGTTTGAAAGATGATTTGTACAAACAGTATCATGATACGGAATGGGGCGTACCACTGCATGATGATGACAAACTGTTTGAAATGCTTTGCCTGGAAGGTGCCCAGGCAGGACTAAGCTGGTACACGGTTTTAAGTAAACGGGAAAATTATCGTACAGCCTTTGATCAATTTGATGCAAAGAAAATGGCGAAGTATAGCGATAAGAAAGTAGAAATACTGCTTCAAAATGCAGGCATCATCCGTAACCGGTTAAAAGTGCTGGCCTTTATTCAAAATGCAAAGGCCTTTCTTACCGTGCAAAAAGAAGTAGGCAGTTTTGATAGCTATATCTGGCAGTTTGTTGGCGGTAAACCCATCATTAATCATCCTTCTACTTTAAAAGATGTGCCTGTTAAAACAGAACAAAGTGATGCGATGAGTAAAGACCTGCTTAAACGGGGATTTAAGTTTGTGGGCTCTACTATTTGTTATGCGTTTATGCAGGCCACAGGTATGGTAAACGACCATGTGGCCGATTGCTGGAAAGCTAAAAAAGGTTAAATCAAATTATTTAAGAACTATTCAAAACGAGGTTTGTTTAATTAGTATAAACAACGCTGTATGAAACATTTTTTACTCATTATACTGTTATTTATAAGTTCATCTGTTTTGGCACAAACCGAAAAAAAGGATTCCACAGAAGAATTTAAATGGCCTGCTGCCTCCAGAGCTGATGACAGTTCATCACTCATCAAATTGTTTCCCAACCCTGCCAAGGATAATGTATTTGTAACCATTAAAAACTGGGACGCCAATGCCCGTTACAACTTTGTACTGCTTGATGGTAAAGGAAGACCCATCAAGAACATCATCTTACTCCAATCACAACAATTAATTCCATTGAAACAGAGTTATGGTAAAGGATTGCTGTGGGTAGAGGTATATAAAGACAAACAAATCATAGGTAAGGAAAAGCTTTATGTAGCCGACAGGTATTAAAAAACGGGGAAGTAAATCTTCCCCGTTTTTATTCCAATGAATCATTCATTTTTATTGTGCCGCTGCAAAACGCTCCGCTACTTTACTCCAGTTTACCACATTCCAGAAAGCACCCAAATAATCTGCACGACGGTTTTGATATTTCAAATAGTAAGCATGTTCCCACACATCTACTCCGAGGATGGGAGTGCCTTTTACATCAGCTACATCCATCAATGGGTTATCTTGATTGGGAGTTGAACTTACTTCTAACTTGCCATCTTTTACCAGTAACCATGCCCAGCCGCTTCCAAAACGGGTCATACCTGCATTGGCAAATTTTTCTTTGAACGTATCAAAACTGCCGAATGCCGCATTAATAGCATCTGCCAGTGCACCACTTGGAGCGCCGCCGGCATTAGGTGCTAATGATTCCCAAAAGAAGGTATGATTCCAATGACCGCCACCATTGTTGCGAACGGCAGGCGAAATGCTTCCTGCTGCGGCTACTAACTGCTCAATGCTTTTGCCTTCATGCTCAGTGCCTGCAATGGCTTTGTTGAGATTGTCAACATAGGCCTGATGGTGCTTACCATGATGAATTTGCATGGTGGTAGTATCAATGTGCGGTTCCAGCGCATCATGTGCGTATGGAAGTGGAGCTAATGTAAATGCCATAGTTTTTTATTTAGGATGCAAAAATATATGAATGGAAACAACTGTTATTGTAAATAAGTTTAAATTAGAATTGTTTTTTATTTTTTTTGATAACCTAAATTATGATTATGAGAAAATTTAAAATCCTTTTGCTGCTGTTAAGCAGCCTTATCACTTCTACTGACATATGGGCGCAAGCTTATAAACTAAGCGGCACAGTTAAGGATGAATCTGGCGAAGCTGTTGCTTATGCATCCATAGTATTAAAAGGTACTAACAAAGGAGTATCAGCTGATGCAGCCGGTAATTTCACCATTGAAGTTCCTTCCGGCAAAAAAAATGTACTTCGCATTTCTGCGTCGGGTTTTGAAACAAAAGATGTAGAAGTATCAGGCGACCGTATAGAAGTTTCATTAAAATCCGGTACTGCTTTGAGTGAAGTTGTGGTAACTGCTTTCGGCGCTAAGCAACAAAAAAAGTCATTGGGGTTTGCCACAACTGAAATTAACAATAAACAGTTGATGGAAAGCAGACAGCCTAATCTTGTGAATGCTTTACAAGGCAGAGTGGCAGGTGTACAAGTTAATGCAACAGGCGGCGGACCTGGTCAGGGTGCACGTATTGTTATTCGTGGTCCAAAAACAGCAAGTGGCAGCAACCAACCTTTATTTGTTATTGATGGTGTAATAGTAGATAACTCTACAATCATAGAAGGTGGAAATGCGGCATTACGAGGCATGAGTAACCGCATTAGTGATATCAATCCCGACGATATTGAGAGCATGAGCATTTTACGAGGTGGCGCAGCCACAGCACTTTACGGTTTTAGAGGCAGTAATGGTGTAATTGTTATTACAACCAAAAGTGCAAAAGCAGGAAAGATGAGAGTTTCTTATAATGCCACTTATGGAATAGAAAATGTAAATAAATTTCCTGATGTTCAAACAACGTATACGCAGGGTTATAATAATACATACAATCCCAATGATTTTTTCCCCTCGTTTGGGCCAACTGTGGCAGCCGCTAAATCATTAGACCCCTCACATCCCAATGAATTGTTTAATCATTATGCCCGTGCTTATCAGCAGGGTAATCAATTTCGCAACACGCTGAATGTAAGCGGCGGTACAGAAAAAGCGATGCTCAACTCATCATTTAGTTATTTTAAACATAATGGTGTATTACCTAATACCAACTACAGTAATCTGAACGCAAGGGTAAATGCTGATTTAAAAGTGAGTGATAAATTCAGTATTAATCCTTCATTTAATTTTATAAATAGCGGTGGCCTTCGTTATAATGCAGATCGCTTCAATGAAAGTTTAACATACTGGAGCCCCCGTTGGGATGTGAGAGATTATAAGAATCCGGATGGAACTCATAAGACTTATGGCAATAATAATCCCATCTTTGGGGCCTACTATAATTTATTTGAAGATGAGGTAAACCGTACCATCAGTAACCTTGCTTTTAATTACAAACCTTATGAGTGGATTAATGTTACCTATAGATTAGGTTATGATTATACAGCAGACAACAGAAGGGCTACTGCACCTGCACAGGTATCACGGCCCGGTGTTATTAATTTTGCTGATAATGCATTGGGCTTTGTAGGTGAATACCGAATCTTAAACCAGGTATTAAACAGTAATTTATTAATAACCTCAAAATTTAGTATTAACAAGTTTGATTTCACTGTAAGAGCCGGGCATGATTTAGTTGATCAAAAATACAATTACCAGGGTGTAGAAGGAAGTCAATTGGATATTCCTGATTTATTGAGCTTAAATAACGCCAGAATACTAACACAAAACAGCCGTCGAACACAATTGCGTACCATGGGTGTTTTTGGTGAAGCTACAGCAGCCTATGATAATTTTCTTTTTCTTACGCTTACCGGTCGTAATGATTGGGCAAGTTCTGTGGCTAGTGGTAATCAAAGTTTCTTTTATCCCAGTGTAAGTTTAGCGTATGTATTCAGTCAGCATCTGAAAATGCCTGCATGGATTACCTATGGAAAGCTTAGAGGGTCGTTTGCAAAAATCGGTATTGCCCCTTTAGGCCCTTATCAAACAAGTACTTATTACAACAATGCATTTGGACAACCGGTGAATGGTGTTACAGCCTGGACCAGAGATGATACCCGAGGCGCAGAAAACTTAAGGCCGGAGTTTACAGATAACCGGGAAGTGGGCTTGGAAATGCAATTCTTAAACAATAGGATTGGTTTTGATGTTTCTTATTATCAGATTAACAGTAAAGATGTTATAAACCCTGTTCTTGTGCCCACTTCAACAGGTTATAATGCATTTATTTTAAACTCTGGTGAAATTGAAAACAAGGGAGTAGAACTTGCATTAAATGGTACTCCGATAAAAACAAAAAATTTCATTTGGGAGGCAAGTGTCAACTTTACAAGCAACCGTAATAATGTAGTAAGTTTAGCACCGGGTTTAAATGAAATCACTATTACAAGTCAGTTTGGATATCTAGGAAGTACGGTTACACAACGCTGGGTGGTTGGTCAACCAGCGGGAGGATTATATGGAACCTCTTATGCACGGTACTTTGGAACGCAGGCAGATGACAGAATTACATTAAGGGATGATTTGCCTTATCTTATTGCAAATACAGGATCTTTAGCAGGCTTTCCGGTAAGGGATTTAAACCAGCGTTTATTGGGAAATTCACTTCCCCGTTCTATATGGGGTATAAGTAATTCACTTACCTACAAACAATTTAATTTATCTTTTTTATTTGATATACGAAGCGGGTTTGAACGCTATAACCAATTAGCCAACTTTATGAGTGCATTTGGTATAGCTAAATATACCGAAGACAGAAATGATTTCAGGGTATTTAATGGAGTTACTTCAAATGGTCAACCTAATACACAGCAAGTATGGCTGCTG
>CAYPBV010000108.1:0-11329 GCA_964409025.1 uncultured Chitinophagaceae bacterium
GTATATGATACCGACCGGCATAACACGGTGTAAAATTAAAAGAATTAGCTATTGAGCCATGCAAGAGCTTCTTAAAGTTGTTCTACTAAATGTTTTACAATAGCAGTCATCTTGGGTTCTGCAGCCTCTGCTGCTTCCAGCACTTCTTCATGTGTAATGGTATTTTCTTCTTCACGGATTCCGATATCAGTAATCACACTCATGGCAAAAACAGGGATATTCATATGGCGTGCCACAATCACTTCGGGCACAGTGCTCATGCCTACCGCATCTGCTCCCAGCACATGTATCATTTTATACTCAGCACGTGTTTCAAAGGTGGGACCTGTTACACTTAAATATACTCCCTGCTGCACCGGAATGTTTAAGGATGCTGCAATAGCTTTTGCTTTTTTAATGAGCTCTTTATTATAAGGCTCACTCATATCAGGAAAGCGTGTACCAAATGTATTTTCATTTTTCCCTATCAGCGGGTTCACACTAAATTGACTGATGTGATCAGTAATAATCATTAAATCGCCCACTTTGAATGATGCATTTACACCACCTGCTGCATTACTTAATATCAAAGTATCAATTCCTAAATATTTCATTACTCTGATAGGATAAACTACATCCTGAATACTGTATCCCTCGTAAAAATGAAAACGGCCTGCCATTACCACTACATTTTTGTTTCCCAATTTTCCAAAAACCAATTTGCCTTTGTGCCCTTCAACAGTTGATACCGGAAAATGCGGAATATCATTATAGCTGATTTCTTTTTCAATGTGAAGCTCATCAGTAAAGTGGCCAAGCCCGCTGCCAAGCACTACACCTACCTGCGATGCATCTTTGTAATGATTGCGAATGAACGCTACCGTTTCATTTATCTTATGTAAAACACTGCTCATAAAAATGATTAAGAGGGCAAATATAAAGTTTTTGAACTGCTGTGGAGAAAAGATGAGCAGGAAGAAAACAGAAGTTCAACAGATGGGCAAAAAGTTCAATAGCGGTAGTTGCGCACATGTGAGTGACACAACGTACGCTCAATAGAAGCACCAACCTCTGCTACCAAAAACCCTTCTTTTTCAAAGCAGCTTCTTCCTTATCTTCGCCGAAATTTTTTTCATATGAACCTCCACGAGTATCAAGCCAAAGAATTGCTGAAAAAATACAATGTGCCGGTGCAGGAAGGTATTGCCTGCAGCACAGTGCATGAAGCAGAAGAAGCCTACCGACAAATTAAAGGGCAAACCGGCAACAGTTTTGCAGTGATAAAAGCGCAAATACATGCAGGCGGCCGTGGTAAGGGTGCTATTAAAGAAACCGGTGTGAATGGTGTGAAGGTGGCAAAAAATATTGACCAGGTTATAGAGTTTGCAAAAGGAATTTTGGGTGGCACATTGGTCACCATACAAACAGGACCGGCAGGTAAGGTGGTTAATAAAATTTTAGTGGCCCAGGATATGTATTATGATGGCCCGAGTGAACGTAAAGAATTTTACTTATCTATTTTGCTTGACCGTACCAAGAAGCAAAATGTAATTATGTACAGTACTGAAGGTGGTATGAACATTGAAGATGTGGCACATGATACTCCTGAAAAAATATTTAAAGAGTGGGTGCACCCGGGTGGTCCTTTGCAGGGTTTCCAGGCAAGAAAAATTGCGTTTAACCTTGGCTTGAGTGGTGAGGCGTTTAAGAACTGTGTAAAGTTTGTAACCAATCTTTACAATGCCTATGTTGGTTTGGATTGTGGCATGCTTGAAATCAATCCTTTATTTAAAGCTGCTGATGATAAAATCATAGCTGTGGATTGCAAGATGAATATTGATGACAATGCTTTGATGCGTCATCCAGATATTGCCAACATGCGTGATACATCAGAGGAAGATCCTACAGAAGTAGAAGCGGGCAATCATAACCTCAACTTTATTAAGCTGGATGGTAATGTGGGTTGCATGGTAAACGGTGCAGGTCTTGCAATGGCTACTATGGATATGATTCAACTCAGTGGAGGACAACCGGCCAACTTCCTTGATGTGGGCGGTACGGCTAATGCACAAACTGTAGAAGCAGGTTTTAAAATTATTTTAAAAGACCCGAATGTAAAAGCAATTCTCATCAACATCTTTGGTGGTATTGTACGTTGCGACCGTGTGGCAGCAGGAGTCATTGAAGCGTATAAAACAATTGGCAATATTCCCGTGCCCATTATTGTTCGCTTGCAGGGCACCAATGCTGAGGAAGCCAAAAAACTGATTGATGAAAGCGGATTAAAAGTACAAAGCGCTATCCAGTTAAGTGAAGCTGCTGAACTGGTGAAGAAAGCTGTGGCGTAATTGTGCCGATAGTAGAAAGTATTTAGTAAAGTCTTCTTAACGGAAGACTTTTTTTATTGCTGATGGTTTTTACCAATCTGTTTACATACGAAAATTATTTATGGCACGTTCATTGAACATAAAAACTAATACCATCAGCATGAACAAATTTGTTTTCGTTTTTCTTTCGTTTGTTTTCCATACATCTCTTTTTGCACAGGGTCGTTTTCAGGAAATACAGCATTATAAATTTTTTAAAGTACAGGCAGATATAGGGTATGCACGCCCAGCAGGTAACGGAGTAAAGGCTGGTGTATTATTGGCTCTTGAACCAAAGGTAAATATTAGCGATCGGGTTTCTGTTGGCTTGCGTAGTGAAGCTACTGCAATGGCACGGGGTGGTTACAGAATCAATAACTTATCAGCAGATGGCGAAGCAGGATTAGGCATTGCCATCATTCCAACTATTGATTACTATTTTACCAATCGGTTGGTGCGTCCGTTTATAGGAGGAGGTGCAGGCGTATATAATTTTGTAAGCGTGCAGGGTTCCACTTCTAATAATGGATCCGTTACTATTCCGGCGGTTACCAAATTGGGAGGTATGTTAAGAACCGGAGTAGAAATATGGCATGTGCGTGCCGGCTTTCATTATAACCTTGTGGGCAAAAGTGGTTCTATCAACAACAGTTATTATAGCTTCACCATCGGACTTGTGTTTGGAGGTGGTGTAAAGGATGAATACAAAGGCAATGATTACTGAGTTTAGAAAAAATTAAAGAAAACCTTCCTGCAGGTTCAACTTAATCTTGTACCAATCAATTTTAAAAACTCACTGCGTGTTGCCTGCTTTTGAAATTCGCCATAAAAAGCAGAAGTAGTAGTTACACTGTTTTGTTTTTGCACACCACGCATCATCATGCACAAATGCTGCGCTTCAATGACTACAGCCACACCCACAGGATTTAAAGATTCTTTCATAGCGTCCAGTATTTGTGTAGTTAATCGCTCCTGCACCTGCAATCGTCTTGCATATACATCTACCACACGTGCTACTTTACTCAAACCGGTAATCCATCCGTTAGGGATGTAAGCAATATGTGCTTTTCCAAAAAACGGAAGCATATGATGCTCACACATACTGTAGAGTTCAATATCTTTTACTACAATCATTTCACTTACATCTTCATGAAACTTGGCACTTTCAATAATTGCTTTTGCATCCTGGCTGTAACCCTGTGTTAAATATTGCATGGCTTTGGCTACACGCTCAGGTGTTTTTAATAACCCTTCACGCTCAGGATCCTCACCAATATGTTTGAGCACTTCATGATAACTGGTGATTAATCCTTTGGAAGATTCCTCGTCGTATTGTTCTGTTTTTTTGTAAGCCATGAGTAAATTTGAAGATTTGTTAATTAGAAAATTTGAAAATTAAGTAATGCTTCAAATTTTCATTTATCAGCTATTAAATTATCAATTATACCGGATATTCCACAAAATTCCTTGGCGTTTCATACAAACGTACCTGCAATTCTTTGTCGGCATCAATATGAGGGCGAAGAAGATTATAAATTACAATGGCTATATTTTCTGCTGTGGGGTTTAACTGTTTAAACTCTTCTGTATCCAGATTGAGATTTTTATGATCAAAACGTACAAGTACTTCACGTTTAATTAAATCGCTCAGCCACTTTAAATCCATTACATAACCTGTTTCGGCATCGGGTACGCCTACCACTTTTACCACCAACTCATAATTATGACCGTGAAAGGATGGATTATTGCATTTGCCAAAAACAGCATCGTTCTTTTCCATACTCCACACAGGGTTATACAGACGATGCGCTGCATTAAAATGCTCATGACGGAAAACAGCTACTTTATGATTCATTTTTCAAACAAATAAACAAATACTTAAAAATATAAAATGTAAAGGGCAGTACAATTGGAAAAGATAGTTGAAATAATACTCATAGTTTGGATTTACACTTAACCAGAAAAGATGCAAGATGGATTGGATATACATGCTCCTCTCTGTGGAAGGTAACTCGGTGCCTTGCAGCCCCGGTTCTATGAGAAATTACAGGTGATACAACAACAAATAATCAAAAATGTTTATTCACCAAAATACTCTACATAAATACGTGGTGTTTCATACAACTTTACGCAATGCAGTTGCACACCTTCGGGTAAATGCGGAGCAAGCTGCTTCCATATCTCAACAGCAAGATTTTCTGTACTGCACAATTTGCCACGCATAAAATCAACATCGAGGTTGAGGTTTTTATGATCAAGTTTATCCACTGCATGCTCTTTCATGAGCTTGCTCAGTTTTTTTACATCAAACAAAAAACCGGTGTCGGGGTTAACAGCACCTTTAATGGTAACAAAGAGTTCAAAGTTGTGGCCATGCCAGTTTTCATTGGCACAAATACCAAATACTTCTTCATTCTTTTCCTTACTCCATTTGGGATTAAAAAGTTTGTGGGCAGCGTTGAAATGTTCCAATCTTGTTAAGTAAACCATGCTTTACTTTTTTGTACCTCACAGCAAAATTGGGCGGAGGCAAATGAGGCGCAAATGTAGCTAAATTCATTCATTTGAGCAGAAAGAGTTTTTGTGGTAATCTTGTAAAAAAATTCGTATGAATTGTTTACTGGTATCCGCTACTTCTTTAGAAATCAGCCCGTTTATACAGCATTGCCGCAACTCCTACAAACTTGATTATATTGATTTACATCTTGATTTTTTAATTACCGGCGTGGGTATGTTGAATACCACATATGCGTTGATGAAACATTTACAACTGAAACGCCCAACTGTAGTGATTGATGCAGGCATTGCCGGAACTTTCAGTAACAAATATGACCCCGGGTCTGTTGTTGTGGTAAAGAATGAGTTACTTGCCGATTTGGGTGTGGAAGAAAGAGATGGTTATAAAGATGTGTTTGATTTAAAACTGCTGCCGCAAAATCAATTTCCGTTTACAAAAAAGAAATTAACGAATATACATACTGAGTTTCTGGAACGCACTTCGCTGCCGCAGGTAAACAGCATCAGTGTAAACCAAATCACCACATCCAAAAAGAAAGCGGAACTTTATCAAACAAAATATAAAGCACATATTGAAAACATGGAAGGTGCTGCAGTGCATTATGTGTGCCTGCGTGAAAAAATTCCATTTGTGCAGATACGCAGCATTTCAAATGTGGTGGGTGACAGAAATAAAAGGAACTGGAAACTGAAAGAAGCTGTGAATAACTTGAATACTGAGTTGATTCGATTAGTTGAAAGTTTATAACTCAATAACCCCATAATTTAATAACGCAAAAAAAAATGAAACTTACATTAGGTTTCTCTCCTTGTCCAAATGACACGTTCATCTTTGATGCATTGGTGAATGGAAAGATTAATGCAGAAGGTTTGGAGTTTGAGGTAGAGCTGCAAGATGTGCAAACACTTAACGAATGGGCCTTGCAGGGAAAGCTGGATGTTTCAAAAATAAGTTATGGCGTTTATCCTTTGTTGTTGAATACCTATTCATTGCTGAAAAGCGGTGGAGCGCTGGGTAAAGGTGTGGGACCATTATTAATTACGAAAAACGAAGTACGAAATACGAATGATGCAGCACTTCAGCAATTTGTAAATGAATCAACAATTGCAATACCCGGTGTAAATACAACTGCACATTTTTTATTTACACAAGCGTTCCCCAATGCAAAGAAGAAAAAGTTTATGATATTTCATGAAATTGAAGAAGCTGTTTTGAGTGGCAAGGTTGATTGTGGTGTGATTATTCATGAAAACCGATTTACGTATGAACAAAAAGGATTAAATAAATTGATTGACCTTGGTGAATATTGGGAACAAAGCACAGGCTATCCTATTCCGCTGGGTGGTATTGTGGTGCACAACAGAATTAATGCTGAAGTGTGTATAAAGATAGATTCATTGATTCGTAAAAGTCTGGAGTATGCATTTGTAAACTATCCTACCATAACTGACTACGTAAAACAACATTCACAGGAAATGAGTGAAGAGGTGATGCGGAAGCATATTGATTTGTATGTGAATGATTACAGTTTGAATTTGGGAGAAGAAGGTATAAAGGCTGTGAACAGATTTATAGAAATTGCCTCAACTTAATTCTTTCTTCAACGTTTTACCATACACTTCCAAACAACGCTTTCGTGCATACTCATGCTCCACAACTGGTTTTACATAATCAAACCCTTCAAACTCCGGCACCCACTTACGGATGTATTTTAATTCGCCATCAAATTTTTGCGTTTGCAGATAAGGATTGAATATGCGGAAATAAGGCGCAGCATCACATCCGCTGCCTGCGGCCCATTGCCATCCACCATTGTTGGCAGCTAAATCAAAGTCCAACAATTTCTTTGCAAAATAAGCTTCGCCCCATCGCCAGTCAATCAACAAATGTTTGCAGAGAAAAGAAGCAACTATCATCCGCACACGGTTGTGCATAAAACCCGTGCTGTTGAGTTCACGCATTCCTGCATCTACAATGGGATAACCTGTTTGACCATTGCACCAAGCTTCAAATTCTTTTTCATTATTGCGCCATTGTATGAAATCATACTCAGGCTTGAACGACTTGCCTTTTCCCACCTGCGGAAAATTCCAGAGAATCATGTGATAAAAATCCCGCCATATAAGTTCGTTCAAAAAAGCTTCATTTAAATCTTTTGTGTGATTTGCCAGTTCACGAATACTAATTGTTCCAAAACGAAGATGAACACTTAAACGGCTGGTGCCTTCAACAGAAGGAATATCCCGTTGTTCTTTGTATTTTT
Source organism: uncultured Chitinophagaceae bacterium (assembly GCA_964409025.1). GTDB lineage: Bacteria > Bacteroidota > Bacteroidia > Chitinophagales > Chitinophagaceae > Lacibacter. The sequence continues at coordinate 7,127 of CAYPBV010000108.1, forward strand.
TTATTATTTCATCTTTTACCTGCAATGATGGAAAAGGCAATCCTGCTTTTTGAAAACCCATTTCTTCCAATGAAGGAATAGGCTGTGCTTCCTGTCTGTAAAATTTCGGAAATAGTTTTTCTGTTGAATAACTTTTTAATACTTCCGTATTCAACTGCGCTTTCCATCGTTTACTGTAAGGAGTAAACACAGTGTAAGGTTTGCCATCATCTTTTGTTACTTCCAGTTTTTCAAAAATTACCTGGTCTTTGAATGTATGCATCGAAGCGCCTGCATTATTCAATAGTTTTTTTATTTCTTCATCACGCTCTTTAGCATAAGGCTCGTAATCATGATTGGTAAACACTTTTTTTACATCATAGTTTTGGAGAATCGCTTTAAACACCTCAGCAGGAAAACCATAAACTACTTCCATGCTGCTGCCTATTTGTACTAATTGCTGCTGCATATCGGTAACAGCATTATGAATAAACTCGACCCGTCTGTCCAATTTATCTTCCAGCAAATCCAATATGGCACGGTCAAAGATGAAGATGGGTACTACAGGATATTCATCATTTAATGCATGATATAATGCTGCATTATCATGAAGTCGCAAATCTCTGCGAAACCAGCAAATAGAAATCGATTTTTTAGGCATGAAATAATAACGGGGATAAAATGAAAAAGTTCAATATTTAAAACAACGGTTTAACAAATTGCAGAAAGTACTGAGCAGATTGATTGCATTGATATTGTTTTTCCTCAAAACTCTTTACCCAACGAATGCCATAAAAAGCATTGGTGAGAAAAATTTCATCTGCTTCTTCTAAATCAACAACGGAATAAGTTCCTTCCACTACTGCTATTCCGTTTTTGACAAACTCTTGCATAAGCTGTTGGCGCATTACACCTGCAACACAACCTTCCTGGAGCGCAGGGGTATGTACAATTTTATTTTTGATGAAAAAGATATTGGCAATGGTGGTATCGCAAATTCTGCCGTGTTGATTGAGCACAACCGCTTCATTCCACTTTTGCTGTTTAGCATATTGTGCTGCAAGGGTATACAGCAGGTAGTTATTGCTTTTGAGATTAGAGAAAACATCACAGGCTTTTCGTCCGGCTTCAAACACACCCAGATCCAGTCCGTTTTCATTCATGCTGAATTCTTTTTGTTCAATCGGCCAGCATTGAATTAAATAATTGAAAGTTGATGATGGTTGTTCCCATAAACCGCCTTCGCCTTTAAAAATGGTGATACGTACACGTACTGCGCCCTTGCACTTGTTTTTGGCAGCCAGTTGCAAAACTTCACCTTGTAATTGTTCTGATGAAAAATATTTAGGCACTTCAAAATACAAATGAGGAAGAGATTGGCAGAGGCGGTTCCAATGTTTATCCCATAAAGGCATTTTGCCATATTGCAAACGAATGGTTTCAAAAAGCCCTTCACCATAACGGAAGGAACGGTTATCAGGATGAATAAGTTTCTCTTCCCCTCCAATTACTTTCCCGTTAAAGTTTATGTACAACATGGGAGGCAATGTAAAATAAAAAGGCGACACTATCGTGTCGCCCTTCTGTTATCAGTTGGTTTAGGTTGTTATCCTTCAATGATATTGTTCTTAACCGCATACAAAATCAATCCGGCGGTAGAGCGTGCTCCAATCTTTGATTTGAGTTTATCACGAATAGCCTCCACCGTACGTGGGCTTAAATCCACGATATCGGCAATTTCTTTTGTGCTCTTTTCTTCACACATCAATTTCAACACCAGTGTTTCTTTGTCATTGAGTTTCACGTCATGATTGTAACCATCACCACCGGTTCTTTTGTTTTTCAACCCGTCAATCAAAGCCTTATTTGTGAGTGCATTAAAAAAGTACTCCTGCTCATGACATGTTTTAATTGCCTCATAAATCAACTCACTGTCAGAGTTTTTGGTGAGATAAGAATTGGCGCCCAATTCCATCAAGCGGGTAATCATGGTGGGTTCATCGTGCATGGTAAGCATGATGATTTTAATATTGGGGTAAAGCTTTTTTACCTCAGGCAAAGTAGCAATACCATCCATGATGGGCATTTGAACATCCAGAAGAATTACATCGGGCTGAATACTTTTGAGCATGTTGAGGAGGTGCATGCCGTTGTCTGCTTCAAAAAGGATTTTTATGTCCTTTTTCATGCCAAGGGCGGTTTTTACACCTGCCCGGTACAGCACATGGTCATCAGTAATGGCTACATTAATCGTATCAGTCAAAGCGGTATTGGGTTTTGCGGTTTCCATTAGATACATAGAGTATGATTTTCAAAGGGGATTAGAATTTTTCGAGTGCAAGTTCCTAATTTTTTCGTTGATTTTTTAGGTACAACTACCAAAATTTAAAGATGTGGAATTTACTGTTTATTCTAACAGCTTGTTACGCATACCATAAACTATTAATCCGGCAATAGTTTTTGCTCCCACTTTTTGTTTCATGTTTTGCCTGATTGTTTCGATAGTACGGGGGCTCAGAAATACAAGTTTAGAAATTTCTTCTGTGGTTTTATCTTCTGCTAAAAGCTTTAAAATCTGAAGTTCCTTTTCGTTAAATTTTACGGGATTGGGATAAAACTGGCGAACAGTTTTTTTATGGTTGAGCTTAAGTAATACCGCCTGGTTTACAAGTTCATTAAAATAAAAGTCCTCATTCATACAGGTAAGTATAGCCTCATAAATCTCGTTAGGGTCAGTTGTTTTGGTAAGGTATGCATTGGCACCCATTTCCATCATTTTACTTACCATCTGCTGATCGTCGTACATACTTAACACTACAATTTTCAAATCTTCGTATTCTTTACGAATGAGTTGAAGGGCATTAATACCATCCAGTTCTGGCATCCTTATATCAAGTAATAAAAGATCAGGACGTTTAATTTCAAGTTTGTGCATCATTTCCTTGCCATCTGCAGCTTCCCAGGCAAGTTTGAGATGAGGCTTTCCGCCGAGGGCCATTTTAATACCGTCACGAAAAATCTTATGGTCATCGGCAATCGCAAATTTTATCTGCATTTCATTTGACATTGGAAGGGCATTTTATGGGTTGCTGCAAGATAGCACTCTCAAACTATCCTGCAAAGTCCAATGCCTAAAAAAACTAAGTAGAATTACGAAATTTCAACCTTTTTGGACATTCAAACCTGTTTCAATAAAAACTTAAAGGCTTGATTTACATGTTTAAAGCTGATGAATTGCAATGGGAACAGCAAATTGACATGTTAAACGCTTAAGAGGTAATTCTACCTGTAATTACTTTTAAAAACCACGTAAATCCATCTACATATGAAATGGTTACATTTGCGCTTTGGCAGAAGGCGATACATTGCTACATTTGTAAAGTAAAATTGAAATTGCTGAAAAACTTCCTGAGAAACCTAAAAGCATGATTCTCATCCTCTAAAACCTTAATTGAATTTCTAGCAATGTCAATCTGGTACAATAGTAAGCCCCGTCTTTAAAAATCTTTCAGGCAACTAAGTGTTTACACTTATTCACAATTTGTACACAACGGACTTCTTCTTAGCAGGTTTCCGAATTCCTCTTGGTTAATTTCACATTTTTTGTTTAGTAATTTTACGTAATATTACACGTAATTATTCTCGTACTTATACCAAGTACAGACCTACACATCACTTTTATATAGTTGATTTACAATATGTTGAGATTTTATTAACATCATTTGTCACAATCTGCCCATTGTGTAGCTACCTGAAAAAGTGAAAATTGTACTCATAAAATCAAACTTCTAAAACCTACAACTATGCAGAAAGAATTACTTCAAAAACAACAAGTAGCTGAAATTGGCCAGCATATTGGCTTTGAAGCTGGCGAAGAAATGGTTAAAAAATATTTTGACCAAAATCCTGAACATGCTTACGGCAATGTTATGGGAAGAGAAATCATCGAGAAAATATTAGCTCAACCCGATTGCCAGGGTATTTTAATCACCCCAGGTCTTGACAATGAAGGTGGCCGCCACGTAGTTTTAGCAGGTGTTGATTCAAACAGAAACGTTATTGTTAAGTATACTTGTGTTGATAATACCGGCAATATCACTTCTGAAGAAGGAATTATCGGTGACAGAGACGGTAAAGTTTTAGATTGGTGGGCTTTATAAGCATAGTTGAGTGAGATTTTTGAAAATGTTTACTACATTTGACAAAATCTCTGATTCCAAGTTG
>CAYPBV010000109.1:0-2894 GCA_964409025.1 uncultured Chitinophagaceae bacterium
ACAATGACCCTCAATCAAAATTCAAACAGGCGCAGGAATATTTTTTAAATGACCAGTACAGTTTGGCTATTCCTGTGTTGCTTGAATTAAAGCAAACAATACAGTCCACAACCATTGCCAATAATGCCATACAGGTAGAAGAAATTGATTTTTATATTCTGGCATGTCGTTTACAACAGAATGACGAACGTTCACTGGCGCCATCCATTGATTACATACGTTATGCATTTAATCAACCAAGAACACAACAGTTAAGCTACCATTTGGGTAATTATTATTTCCGCAGGCAGCAGTTTGCTGATGCATTGGAATACTATGAAAAAGCAGAGATAGGAAGCTTAAGCAATGAACAGATTGCCGAAGCAAAATTCAGAATGGCATACAGTTATTTTCATTTAAAACGTTTTACACAAGCTAAACCGCTGTTCAATACCATCCGTCAATTGCCGATGGATACGCATTATCTGGATGCCAATTATTATTATGGATTTTTAGCCTATGCTGATAAAGAATATAATGAAGCACTCACTTGTTTTGAAAAAGTACAAAACCATCCCAACTATGGAAGAATTGTGCCTTTTTATCAGGCATCTATTTATTATTTCAGAGGCGATAAAGATAAGGCCATCAATATTGCAGAAGCTGCAGCTAAGCGTAATGATGTACTTTATGATTTGGAATTAAAACAATTGCTGGGTCATGCTTATTTTGAAAAGAAAGATTACAAAAAAGCATTGCCTTACCTGGAAGCATACGTTAATGGCACTGAAAAAGTAAGCAGGGATGATTTATACAAGCTTAGTTTTTGTTACTATCAAAACAATCAACTCAATAAAGCGATTGAAGGCTTTAAACAGTTAAGCGGCGGACAGGATTCATTAAGTCAAACAGCCATGTACCTGCTGGGCGATTCGTATTTAAAAACCAATCAAAAAGAAAATGCCCGCAACGCTTTTGCGTTTTGTGCAGGCAACAGCAGTAATCAGCAGCAGCGGGAAGTATCCCTGTTTAACTATGCTAAACTTTCCTATGAACTGGGTTACCAGGGTGTAGCCATCAGCGAATTCAAAAAATTTCTAACCCAATTTCCCAATAGTGTTTATACTAAAGAAGCTAAAGAATTATTAGTGGGCTTACTTGCAGGTACTAGTAACTATAAAGATGCGTTAACACTTATAGAATCACTTGACGAACGCAGTGAAGCCACAAAAAAATTATATCCCCGAATTTTATACGGTCGTGCAGCAGAATTAATAAACGATGGCCAACTCAACAGTGCCGATGAGTTGCTTGATAAAATTTTGAAAGACCCGTACAATGCGCCTGTATTGCCATTAACCCATTACTGGAAAGGTGAAATTGCTTACCGCTATAACAATCTGGATGATGCTACCCAATACTATCACAAGTTTTTAAGCAGTGGCAGTGCAGGTATGGGTGAAGCATCAGTAAAAGAAGCAAATTACAATTTGGGTTATTGTTACCTGCGCAGAGAAAATTTTACACAGGCACTCGGCTTTTTTCAAAAAGCAACGGGCAGGATCGCATTAAGTTCACCCTATATTGATCAGGATGCTTACACACGCCAGGCTGATTGTTATTTTATGCAGCGAAATTTCAAACAGGCGTTAACCATGTATCAGCAGGTGATTGATTACAGCTGGCGTAATGCAGATTATGCCTTGTATCAAAAAGCCATGATTACGGGCATTAATAACAGTAAAGGCAAAATTGATTTACTCAATACGATTCAACGGGTGTACCCAAACAGTGTGTTAATTGCTGATGCCAATATGGAAATTGCAAAAACCTATATGGCTGATGAGCGTTTTAGGGAAGCAATTCCTTATCTTACTAACGTTGTTAACTCACAACAACCCACTGAATTTAAACCCAATGCATTGTTACAATTGGGCATTGCCAATGCAAACAGTAATAAAAACGAAGACGCCATCGCCGCTTACAAAAAGCTTATTCAGCAATATCCCAATACGGAAGAAGCTGACCAGGCTTTGGACAATATCAAAAGCATTTATATTGAAACAGGAAGACCTGAAGTGTATGAAGATTTTGTTCGTACAAGCGGTAAAACCATTACTGCAAGCGAAGCAGATTCACTTGCGTATGCAGCAGTGGAAGTAAAGTTGGGCAATAATGATTGCAAAGGCGCCATTCAGCAAATTGGTAACTACCTCAGTCGTTTTCCCAATGGGGCTCATACAATTGAAGCCAATTATTTCCGCAGTGAATGTTATATGCAAAACAAAGATTGGAGAAATGCTTTGCCCGGTTATGAGTATGTGGCACAGGCAAGTATGAGCCGCTTTACTGAGCGTTCTGCATTTATTGCTGCACGTACTTATTATTTTGAATTGAAAGATTATACAAAAGCCGGTCCTTATTATGATATTCTTCGCATTGCCGCCAGTACTGATGAAAACAGGCTGGAGGCTTTGCGTGGTGCTTTGCGTTGCTATTATCAATTAAAAGACTATAAAAAAGCAAGTGAAACCGCCAAAGAATTACTGGCTAATAAAAATGCAGGTAATGATGATAAAGCATTGGGCAATCTTGTAACTGCAACCAATCATCAACTCAATGGTCAACTGGATTTGGCTATTCAATCATTCCGTAGTGTGGTAAATCTTAACAAAGGTGAATGGGCGGCAGAAGCACGTTATCAAATTGCGAAATGCTTTTTTGACCTGAATAATTTTACACAGGCTGAGAAATCCGGATTTGAAGTAATTAACAAAAGCGGCAGTTATGATTTTTGGGTTACCAAATCGTATATTCTCTTGGGGGATATTTATTTCAAACAAAAAGATTATTTCAATGCAAAAGCTACGTATAAAAGTGTAAGTGAAAATGCCATTAATCCGCAGTTAAAACAG
>CAYPBV010000109.1:2904-8558 GCA_964409025.1 uncultured Chitinophagaceae bacterium
CGGATACTGATGGCGACGGCAAACTCGACCGTCAGGAAGCAACAGAAAAATTACAGCAGGTAACAGACGAAGAAAAGAAAAATTCAAAAGTGGATGGGTAAATGGGAAATTAAAGGGAGGAAACAGTAAGGAGTGGATAACGGATAGTTTTTAGTCAGTAGTTGATAGTTGAAAAGTTTTAAAGAGTAAATGAAATAATTGACATGAATAGGAAGATAAATAGTTTGGTTATTGCATTTTGTTGTTTGAGTTTCGCTGCAACGTCGCAGGACACAACAAAAAAACAGAAAGTTGAAATTACATCAGCCTTCAAGCCTGTATTGAAAAATGCAGTAAAAATAAATTTCAATGCCACACCACCTGCTCCGGATGATTCAAAGCCGAGCCTTGGCTATACTATTCCCATTCAAAATATTTTCTTTACGCTTCAGCCGGTTGCTTTAAAGCCATTAGCCTTACAAATTGATTCAGCCGGGCAGGCACACAACAGTAATTATGTAAAACTGGGTTATGGTAATTTTAATACACCACTGGCCGAGGCAGGATTTACTGTAGGTGATGGTAAAAAAACCAATGTAAATATCTTTGCCAGTCATCTTTCACAAAGAGGTGATTTACGTTTGCAAAAATTGAGCAATACTGCTCTCAATCTGCATGTGAATCATTTGCTCAACAAAGTGGAATTATATGGTAAAGCTGGCTATAAGCAACAAACGTTTTTCTTGTACGGCACCGACACATCTACACGCACTACACCCGAAGATTCGTTGAAACGTCCTTATCAAACTTATAACATACGTGCTGGTTTCCGTAACGCATTTGTAAATACGTTTGGTCTTACGTATAATCCTGACCTTAATATCAATGTGTTCAATGACCGTCGTTCAAGTGAAACCAATGCAGCACTGGATGTGCCTGTTGAAATAAGAGCAGGAGGTGGATTTTTGGCCTCACTTCGTGCAAATGCTGATCTCACCACATTTAAGCCTGAAGGAAAAGAACAATACACCAATAATGTATTCTTCATTAATCCTTCTGTTACGTTTAAAAACCCAAAGTTGAGGTTGCGTGCAGGCATCAGACCAACATGGGATAATGGCAACCTGCGTGTATTGCCGGATGTGTTGCTGGATTTTCCAACAAAAGATGGAAAAGCTGTAGTGATAGCAGGATGGGTGGGGCATGTGCGCAAGAATACGTATCAATATCTGGCATCTCAAAATCCGTGGATTAATCAACCGTTATCACAATTCAATACGAGAATTACTGAATTATTTGGCGGTGTAAAAGGAAGTTTGGCTAACAGTTTTAATTACCGCATTCAGGGAGGATTTATTGAATGGCTGGATGCGCCTTTATTTGTAAACAATCAAAAGCCTGTTTCAGTATTTTCAGTGCGCAAAGAAGGAAAATTACAGGCAGTTCACTTACAGGCAGAGTTAGGATATGTGCTTACAGATAAATTTAATGCATCCGCCAAACTGGACATTTACAACTTTACCGGTCAGGAAACGGAAGAAGACGCATGGCATTTTATTCCAACCCAACTAACTGCTGCATTGCGTTGGCAACCCATAAAAAAAGTGATGGTTAAAGCTGATGTATTTGCATGGCAGGGGCCTACATTTTTAGTTAATACGGCAGGAAACACAGGCACACTTAATTCTGTTGCTGATTTAAATGCAGGAATTGAATTTAAGATTGCAAAAAATATAGCAGTATGGACACAGTTCAATAATATATTAAATAATACCTATCAGCGCTGGAATAATTATCCGCAGCTTGGTTTTCAGTTTCTTGGCGGAATTAGACTTACATTTGACCAAAATTTATAGGAGCTTGCAGCAATTAATACAGCAATATGTACTGACTTACAAAAAAATTAGTATTGAAGGGTGGGGAACGCTACAACTCAATTTTTATCCCGCATCTGTTGACTTTTTAAATAAACGAATATGTCCACCGGTTGCGCATCTCATTTATTCTGAAACATCAGAACAGGATAACCGTTTTGTTAATTGGCTATCACAAGAAATGAATATTTCCATTGCCGAAGCAGCTGAATCATTAAAACAATTTGCAGACGTTTTTAAAACCACTATTGCAGCAAAAAAAATTGTTTGGACAGGATGGGGTAGTTTTGAATATATCAATAACTCCATTTCTTTTACTCCGTCTGCAGGATTGAGCGCACAGCCCATAGCGGCCAATCGTGTTATACGAAAAGGTGAAGAACACAATATACGTGTAGGTGAAGAAGAGCGTACTAATACGCAAATGGAAGAGTTTTTACATGACAGCCCTGCAAAGAAAAAATACGCTTGGTGGATGGGGGGCTTGATTTTGTTAGTCTTCGGCATTATTTTAGCCGTATTGTTCGCTTATAAACACAATATCCAATGGAAAAAGTACACCAATTATCATCAGTTACAACCAAAGGAGCCTCCCGTTTTATACAAAACACCCTAGCATTTACGCAAGAAGATTCCAATTTTCTTATGCATCATTCCGTTCATCATAAAATTTGTCCTGCTTGTAAAGCATCTGCTCTTACAGAAGTTTTTACAGTAGAAGATTATGCGGTATCGCATGAACGTTTTCCGATCATAGAGTGTAATGAATGCGGGCTAAGATTTACAGACCTTGTACCCTGCGAAACTGTAATTGGGCGATATTATCAATCAACGGATTATGTTTCACATTCAGATACAAAAAAAGGAATCATTAACAGGCTGTATCACATTGCCCGCAGTTTTACATTACAACAAAAATTGAATCTTGTAAGAAAGGTAACCGGAAAATCAGTAGGTATGCATTTAGATGTAGGAAGCGGTATTGGCGCTTTTGTTCACAAGATGGAGAGAGGAGGCTGGAGCACTATCGGTGTAGAGCCTGATGAAAAAGCAAGAACAATAGCTGCAAAAAAATACAATGCCGACGTGTTTCCTGCTGAACATTTTTTTACGCTTCCTGCAGGCACGTATGATGCTATTACCATGTGGCATGTGCTGGAACATGTGCACCAGCTGGATAAATATATTTTGCAGGCGAAATCATTGCTCTCAAAGGGAGGTAAATTAATATTTGCTGTACCCAACTATACCAGTAAGGATGCCGGTGTTTATAAAACAGAATGGGCAGCTTATGATGTGCCCCGTCATTTATATCATTTCTCACCAGAATCAATGCGCAGGTTAATGAAGCGCCATGGGTTACATGTAAAACAAACGTATAACATGTGGCTCGACAGTTTTTATGTGAGTATGCTTAGCGAAAAGTACAGAAAGGGAAGTATCATCAGAGCTGTATGGAATGGCTTTATATCTAATTTCAACGCTTTGTTCAATAAAGAAAAATGCAGTTCTCTCATTTATGTTATTGAAACAGCATAAACTCAAAATAAAAAGCGGCAACTTCAATTGCCGCTTTTTTTATCATCAACTTATTTTGTATGTTATTTCAAACTTTTGCTTCCTTCGCCAATTTTAAATCCATTGTTATAAATTGAAACTTTATAAGCACCGGCTACAAATTTAGTTCCTGGTTTCCATTCAACAGTTACAGTTGAACTTTTACCTGCACTGAAATTAACGGAAGATTTTTTAGTAAATACTTTTTCCCCTTCTTCACGTGTGGTAAAACGACCACTGCCTAATGCTTCATTACTTACTACAGCACCAGTAGGATCGGTTATAACAACATAAACGTCTTTTGTACCATCATCACCCACACGGTTAAAAACATCAAATGAAACACGGATTTTATCTACACGCTTTGCTCTTTCTTTTTCAACTTCTTTACCGCTGCGGCGTTCATCAATCGTAACCACATTAATATTGGAAGCTGTAAGAGTAGAAGCAACATCTAATTTTTCTTCTACAGCTTTCTTTTCCTGAATCGTTTGTTCTTTTTCTTTGATTAACGTTTCTTTTTGTGTAATGAGATCAGCTTTTTCTGTTTTTAACTGCAGATTTTCTCCACGTAATACTTCAATTTCCTGTACATAGCCTGTTATTTTTCCATTCAACTCATCAATTAAGCGTTTTGCTTCTGCTAGATCTGCTGCTGTTTTGTTCTGCTTTTTAAGCAAACTGCTGATGCGTGATTTTAAATTGTCAACTTCTGAATTTTTAGTTTTAACCAGACTGTCTAAACTTGAGTTCATACTGGTTAACTCATCCAGTCGTTGAAGAGCAGCATTGTATTCTGTTTGAATGGCATTCTTGCTGCTGTCAGATGTAGAAAGTTGTGCCTGCAGTTGAGTAGTGGCTTCTTTAGTTTTTGACTTATCGTAAATGATGTATCCCCATGTGCCCAGCAAAGCAGCTATTAATAAACCATAAATAATACTGCGATTGTCCTTTTTGGGGGCTTGTGGAGTTTCCTGCGGACCTGCTGAAGGGTAATTTGAGTATGACATGATTGTTTTTTTATGAGTTAAAAGTAATACTTATCTGATTAAATGTAAAGTAATATAGTAGTGCAAATGTGTACCTATTATGGTATTTAAAAATTGGGTAAGCATCACTGCTTGTGATGTTTACCCAATTCAATTAGTTATTTAGCTAAACAAGCCCCCTTTTTTTAAACTTTTGCTGGCCTCACCAATTTTAAAGCCATTGTTATAAATAGCTACTTTATAATTGCCTTCTACGAACTTCGTTCCGGGTTTCCACTCTACAGTTACCGGAACTACTTGTCCGGCATTAAAATTTACATTCGATTTTTGTGTAAACACTTTTTCACCTTCTTCACGGGTTTCAAAGCGGCCGCTGCCCAGTGCTTCATTGCTTACAATGTTGCCTGCAGGATCCATTACCACCACAAATACATCTTTGGTTGCTTCTTCGCCCACACGGTTAAATACATTAAACGAAACACGGATTTTATCTACCCGCTTGGCCACATCTTTTACCTTCTCTTTTCCATTTTTCCGCTCATCAATGGTTACCACATTAATGTCAGATGCATTAAGTGTGCTTGCTACAACTAGTTTTTCTTCAGCCTTTTGTTTCAGCACTTTTGTAGAATCATGTTCACGCTGGAGCACAGCTTTTTGTACAATGATTTCTTCTTTTTCAGTTTTTAACTGCAGGTTTTCACCACGCAGCGTTTCAATTTCTGTTATATATTCAGAAATCTTTCCATTAAGCTCATCAATCAAACGTTTAGCTTCTGCAATATCAGCCTGTGTTTTATTTTGTTTTTTCAGTAATGAACTGATGCGTGATTTGAGTGAATTGAGTTCACCATTTCTTGATTTTACCAGACTATCCATTGAGCTGTTCATAGATGTAAGTTCATCCAAACGCTTTAAAGCTGTGTTATACTCTGTTTCCAAAAGTCCTTTACTGCTGTCAGTTTTAAACAATTGTGCCTGTAGCTGCTGCGTTACCTGTTTTGACTGTGACTTATCATAAAACAAATAAGCCCATGTACCTAATAACGCTGCAATTAAAACACCATAAATGAGTATTTTATTGTCTTTGCTGTTGCCTGTAGGTTTTTCCTGCGAAGAAGCAGAAGGATAATTTGAATAAGTCATAATGTTTGTTTTATATTAGTAAATAAATTTTTATTGTGAACAGAACAACACCCTACAACATAAAAAATCTGCTGGTATTGGATATTGAAACTGTTCCCCTTTATGAGCA
>CAYPBV010000109.1:8568-10583 GCA_964409025.1 uncultured Chitinophagaceae bacterium
GACCAATGGAAAGTGCTCTGGGCAGATAAAATTTCCAAAACCATGCCAGAAAAATTTTCACCTGAAGAATGGTATCCACAGCGTGCGGGTATTATGGCTGAATTTGGTAAGATAATCTGCATCAGTACCGGCTTTTTTTATTACGATACAGCTGCCCGTTTGTGCTTTCGAATAAAATCATATGCCAATGCTGATGAAAAAAAATTGCTGCAGCAGTTTACCGGAAAATTGGAATCCTTTCAAAAAGCAGTGCCTGATTTTTATTTTGCAGGGCATAATGTGAAAGAATTTGACATCCCCTTCATAAGCCGGAGATTAATGATGAACAATATGCAACTGCCGTCTTTTATGCAGTTTAGCGGAAAAAAACCATGGGAAACAAATATGCTGGATACCCTGCAACTATGGAAATTTGGCGATTACAAAAACTACACCTCTTTAAAATTGCTGGCTGCAGCACTCAATATTGAAACCTCAAAAGATGATATGGACGGCAGTATGGTGCGGGATGTGTACTACAAAGAAAAAAACCTGAATAAGATCATTGATTATTGCCAAAAAGATGTGGTAGCTACGGCCCGCATTATTCTGCGCCTCATCAATGAGCCTGATTTACCCGATGCCAATATTTTTATTGCGGAAGAATAAGTTCATTCCATTATTTGGTAGTGTTACACTTATTTTTGCAGCTATAGTATGAGTGCCGAAAAAATTCTGAATGAATGGAAAAAGAAAAAATTCAAACCTGTTTACTGGTTTGATGGCGAGGAAGATTTTTATATTGATCAATTGGTAACTGCTGCCGAAAAAGAAATCCTTACACCTGATGAAGCCGGTTTTAACCTCAGTATTTTTTATGGAAAAGATTCCAACTGGGCCGATGTGGTAAATGCCTGTATGAAGTACCCAATGTTCAGCGATAAACAGGTGGTAATACTTAAAGAAGCCCAGCAGATGAAGGACCTAGACAAGCTGGAATCGTATATTGAAAAACCACTGGCCTCCACCATTTTTATTGTAGCACACAAAGAAAAGAAAGTGGATGGCCGCAGCAAGCTGGCCAAACTGCTCAAGGACAAAGCCGAACTGCTCACTACCAAAAAAATGTACGACAATGAACTGCCTGCCTGGACCCAGCAGTTGATTGAAAACAAAGGCTATCAGCCTACACAAAAAGCCATTCATCTTCTGGTGGATCACATCGGCAATGATCTTTCAAGGCTGGCCAATGAAGTGGATAAAGTGATTTTAAATCTGGGTGATAAGAAAACGATCAATGAAGATGATATTGAAGAATTTGTTGGCATCAGCAAGGAGTACAATGTGTTTGAGCTGCAAAATGCGGTAGGCAAAAAAAATTTGGCTAAAGCCATACAGATTGTACAGTATTTTGAAAGCAATCCCAAAGCTGCGCCTATTCAATTAATTCTTCCATCTTTATATAGTTATTTTTCAAAAGTGTTTATGTTGGCATCTGGAGCAAGTGAGTCGACAATTATGTCGGTTTTTGAAATGAAGTCTAATTGGCAACTTAAAGAACCGAAAGTAAGTGCTTCAATCTATGGATTTGAAGGAGCACAAGCTGCCCTGTTGCTGATGCATGAATACAATCTAAGAAGTATTGGTGTAAGAGATGTGGGTACAGAAGATGCTTCATTGCTGAAGGAAATGATTTATAAAATGATGAACTAAGACCTGCCTGTCGGCAGACAGGGTTTAAAAGAGGAGAAGGAGTAAAGGAGTTGCACATTAGTCGGCTCTTTCCTCGAGCTGTCAGACCAAAGAAAACTGAAAGAAGTAAAATGAAGTTCCGTCGGACGGGGATGTTTAGTAAAATGGGCAGTTCGAAAACTGTTTTAGAATGAGTTCATTCCTTCTGACGGGTAAATAACAACTTTTCAATTTTTAAATCTTCAAATAATTTATGCCTTTAATGAAATCAATCTCCGGCATTCGTGGTACCATTGGTGGTCAACCCGGCGATAATTTAACACCCATTGATATTGTAAAATTTA
>CAYPBV010000109.1:10593-11185 GCA_964409025.1 uncultured Chitinophagaceae bacterium
TTATCGTGGGTCGTGATGGGAGAATGAGTGGTGAAATGGTTCGTAGTCTCGTAGTTAATACTTTAATTGGATTGGGACTGGATGTAGTTGATTTAGGTTTGAGCACAACCCCAACAGTAGAAATGGCCGTCGTATTTGAAGGTGCAGATGGCGGCATTATCCTCACCGCATCCCACAACCCCAAGCAATGGAATGCCTTGAAGCTGTTGAATAATAAGGGTGAATTTATAAGTGCTGAAATTGGTAAGCAGGTGTTAGTGCTGGCAGAAAAAGAAGACATCGAATTTGCTGGAGTGGATGAATTGGGCCATTATGAAACAGATGATACTTTATTGCAAACACATATTGATGCCATACTTGCACATCCGTTGGTGAATAGAGAGTTGATTGCTTCAAAAAAATTTAAAGTGGTGGTTGATGCCATCAATAGCTCAGGAGCAGTTGCCGTACCTCAGTTACTGCAAGCTTTGAGTGTAACCGATGTAACAGTGCTCAACGCTGAAATGCACGGCAACTTTGCACACAACCCCGAACCCTTGGCTGAACATTTAGTAGAGCTGTGCAGCGAAGTAGTAAATCAGAAAGCACATCT
>CAYPBV010000110.1:0-11128 GCA_964409025.1 uncultured Chitinophagaceae bacterium
GGCCAATACAAACTTGTCTGAGATTTTATACTCACTCCGTTTACTGTAAATAAACTCAATACATTTTTTTACATCCAACTCCTGTGTGGGAAAAAGATGTATACCATTAGCAGCAAGACGATAGTTGATGTTGAAAATGGTATAGTTGGGCAAACGGCGTTTCATAGTATCAACAAAGGGAACAAAATCTGCTTTACTGCCTTCGCTCCAGCCACCACCATGTATCATGATGAGTACCGGAGTTGAAGTTTCACTTCTGTTTGCAGGGAGATACACATCCATTACATTGCGTGCATCTGTACCATAACTTACATTGGTAATGATTTGAGCTGTTGCAGTTGTATCAGCAGGCTTGTCTTTCTTTTTACAGGCAAACAAAGTCAGAACTAAAAAGAGTGTTCCTAAAATCTTCTGCATAAACGAAAATATTTCTACTAAGAAACGAAGATTTCAGAAAGTGATTGTGTTAAAACTCATTGTTGTTTTCCTGCTTCTTACCAAACAATGATGCGTATTGTTTTAGTAAACGGAATGTAATTTGAATGTGGGTGAGTAAAAGGATAGAATAAATGAGCAGAAACCACATAGTAGCCTTCATTACTTTAGCAATCAATTCTTTTGAAACTTCTTTACCTGCATTCATCTGAGGAAACTGTTGCAATGCTTCGTTCATAATTGCTTGATTGCTGATGAAAGCAATTGATTGAAACAAAGTCCAAATGCCAAATACAATGGCAACAAATGCATTAACACGTATAAAATCTTTCATACCTGGCTTTAATTGCCGCTGACTGTCAATCCCCTGCACTACAAACAGAAAACTACTGAAGGAATACATTACTACTGCCGCCGCTATAAATACATTGAGCAGTAATGCCGGATTAACCAGGGCTACAAAAAAAGTGAGCAGCACAGCAAGGCCTAAAAAAAAGGCAATGAGGAGAAGGATGTAAGAGAGGATGCGGTAAAGGGTAAGAGTTTTCATGCAAAACGATGTTGATAAGAAGAGAAAAATAGATAAACTATAATGCCTTTGAATATTCAACAGGCATTAATTTGTTAAGGTCAACATGTTTTGAGGCATCCATAATTTCAATACCTACAATTTTGTCATCTGCACCTATATCAAGTACAATGTCTTCTGTAACCCTTTTATTGGTCACCTGCTGCTCTTCTGACGACATTCGCAAATAAAGAAGGTCTGTTTTGCTATTGTAGTGAATTGTCATTTTTTAGAATTTACCATAAAAAACATAAACCGTTACTGTTATAATCGTATTATTTTCAACAACGTAATATACTTCCAACTTTTTTTCCTCAAAGTACCTGCTATTTCTATTTTGTTGAAAAGCAAAAACCTTAAACTTTCCCAATCTTCCCTGCTTTCCTAAGATATTGATACCTGATTTAAGCGTTTCTGTTATTTCTGATTCAGTTGCACCTCTTTCCAATGCACGTTGTAATGTGTGAGGGTCAATCTGAATATTCATGTTTAAAGTTACAAATTTATTTTATCTGTACTTTAATTATAACTTTCTTCGAACGATCTACGGTTTACTTCAAATCCAATTTTATTGACAATTCATCAAACTGCTTCTCCGCAATTTCAGAAGGCGCATCCAGCATTACATCTCTTCCCGAATTATTTTTCGGAAATGCAATAAAATCTCGGATACTTTCACTGCCGCCCAAGATGGAACATAAACGATCAAACCCAAATGCAATACCACCATGCGGTGGCGCACCATATTCAAAAGCGCCTAATAAAAATCCAAACTTGTGTTGTTGTTCTTCTGCATCCATGCCGAGTGCTGCAAACATTTTTTCTTGTAACTCACGTTGGAAAATACGGATAGAACCACCACCAATTTCATTACCGTTCAGCACCATGTCATATGCATTGGCTTTAATGCCCGCATAAGGATGCTCTAAGTATTTATCTAAATCCTCCACCTTGGGACTGTTGTTAATCATGGTATCAATATGCGCCGGCTTGGGACTTGTAAACGGATGATGACGTGCTACCCATCTTCCGGCTCCACCGCCATCCTGATCTTCCAGTGCAAATTCAAACAAGGGGAAATCAAGCACCCATAATAATTTAAACTCATCAGCTTTACGTAAGCCCAACCGTTTGCCCATTTCCAAACGCAATTCGCTGGTGGCTTTACGTGTACGTTCTTCCGTACCAGCTAATATCAACACCAAATCACCAGTTTTGGCACCGGCCGCATCTGCAATGGCTTTTAATTTATCTTCTGTGTAAAATTTATCAACGCTGCTTTTGTATGTGCCATCATTGTTGCATTTGATAAACACCAAACCCTTCATGCCTATCTGCGGACGTTTTACCCACTCTGTTAGTTCATCGGTTTGTTTACGAGTATACTCGCTGCAGCCCGGTACAGCAATAGCAATAACTGTTTCAGCATCGTTGAACACTGCAAACTCACCGGCTATTAATGATGAAAGATTTTCTTTTGTCGGGAATGTGTGTGCAGGAAATTTCAAATTACACAACTTCATTCCAAAACGGATATCCGGTTTATCGTTTCCGTATTGCCACATGGCTTCTTCCCAGGTCATGCGTTCAACCGCTTCTGTGTAATCAATGCCTTTCACATCTTTGAAAATGCGTTTGATCAATCCTTCAAACATGTTGAGAATATCTTCCTGCTCCACAAAACACATTTCACAATCTATCTGTGTAAACTCCGGCTGACGGTCAGCACGCAGGTCTTCATCACGAAAACATTTTACAATCTGATAGTAACGATCGTAACCGCTTACCATCAGCAATTGCTTAAATGTTTGCGGGCTTTGTGGTAATGCATAAAACTGTCCGGCATTCATACGGCTTGGCACTACAAAATCTCTTGCTCCTTCGGGTGTTGATTTAATGAGGAACGGAGTTTCAATATCCATGAAGTTGTTTTCATGCAGATAGTTTCTTGCACTGCGGTTGACAGCGTAACGCAGTTCTAAATTTTTCTTCACCGCATTCCTTCTTAAATCCAGATAGCGGTACTTCATGCGTAAATCATCACCGCCATCAGTATCATCCTGTATGGTGAATGGTGGTACGGCTGATTTATTAAGAATGGTAAATGATTCCACCAAGAGTTCAATCTCACCAGTGGGAATGTTTGCATTCTTACTGCTGCGTTCATTCACCTTGCCGGTGGCCTGTACCACAAACTCACGGCCCAGCGGATTTGCATCCAGCTCTTTATTTAATTCTTCACCAAATAAAAGTTGGGTGATGCCGTAACGGTCACGCAAATCAACAAAGGTGATGCTTCCGAATTTTCTTACGGTTTGCACCCAGCCCGCTAAAGTAACAGTAGTGCCGGTGTGAAAAGTTCTTAATTCGCCGCAGGTATGTGTTCTGTACATATAAGCCCCTGTCCCCTGAAGGGGACTTTTATGCCCACTAATTAATTAATGAGCGGTTAATAATTTTATTATTGTTCTGCCATTAAGCACTCAATGCAAGCAGTAATTATTAAATGACAATGTAATTGTCATTTTTCTCTGCGTTCTCAAGACCTCTGCGTGAGATTTTTTTGCACGCAGAGAAGCAGAGGGCGCTGAGAAGTAAATGCTATGCATTTTTGAAAGACATTTATCTTATTGAACGGTGCACTTGCTTGAGGTATTTACTCAATAGAGTTAAGAACGTACAAGAGTGCGACGCAACAGAAGTTTTATAGCAGCACCAACGCTGGTAACAACATTATTCACCCCTGCTTCAACAGGCCGCAAATATACTATTTGAGTGGGAAAGGCTATTTGGAAGCGGCGGCTTTATTTACATCCTGCTGCATATTTAAGATAGCAGCATTACTGTCGCCGCCTTCTTCGCTCTGCACATAAATACTTTCATTTTTATTGCGCCACAAATTGCTGAGATAATAATAAAGAAGTATTAATAAACCAATGGCAAAAGGAACCACTGCTAACTGGCGCAATCCGAGTGTGCCATAGAGATTTTCATCCCAGCCAAAAAACTCGCCCACCATCCATGTACAGTTGGCGGTAATCCAGAAAAGAATTGCCAGATTGTGAAAGAGCTCACTCCGCATATTCTTTGTTTGAATAGTGATGAGCAGAGCAACTGACAGTGTAGGAATAATCATGATGATGGCCATCCATTTAAAATTGAGTGCCCAGCACATGTCTTTTATTAACCAGAGTAAAATGTGGAGGTTTTCGATTTTACGAAAACGGGCGGGGATGGCGTACACTGACTTTTCTTTCATTTCTTAAGCAAGTGGTGGTTGAGTTTGAATAAGGGATAAAAGTAGGAAAAAAAACGGCCCATCCCGACCTTCCCCGAGGGAAGGCCATCAAGGCACAGTCCACGCTATTCAAATTGGTTGATTAATAGTAGAGTGGTTGATTGTGTGCTTACGAAAGATTTATTGATGATGTGGTAGAATTAAATGCTTGTGTAAGCAATTTGCACCGCTTTTTCTCCTCGGGAGAAAAAGAAGGAAAAAGGGGGTGTTAACTAAACATTTCCTTCACACGCTCAAAAAATCCTTTTTCACTTTTATCCGGCTTTGGTTCAAAGTTGTGACTATGCTGCATTTTTTCAAGCATTGCTTTTTCTTCGCTGCTCACATGCTGTGGTGTCCACACGTTAACATAAATCAATTGATCACCTTTTTCATAACTCTGCACCGCAGGAAAGCCTTTGCCTTTCAGCCTGAATATTTTTCCGCTCTGTGTGCCGGCAGGAATTTTAATTTTTGCACGTCCATCAATGGTGGGCACTTCCACCTGTGTACCAAACACGGCATCAGGAAAGGATATATGTAAATCAAACGCCACATTCAAACCATCACGGTGCAGTTGCGGATGTGCTTCTTCTTCAATCACTACAATCAAATCACCGGCAGGACCGCCACGCTCACCCATATTGCCTCTTCCGCTTACATTTAACTGCATGCCTTCCTGTACACCGGCGGGTATATCAATGGTGATATTCTCTTCGCCATATACCCTGCCTTCACCTTTACAATTCGTACACTTATTAGCAATGGTTGTTCCTTCGCCGCCACAAGTGGGGCAGGTAGTAACCGTTTGCATCTGGCCCAGGAAGGTATTTTGTACACGACGCACTTGTCCGCTGCCGCCGCATGTACCACAGGTTTGTACACTGTTTTTATCTTTTGCACCGGTGCTGCCGCAGGTAGTACAGCCCACATATTTTTTAACCTTGATGGTTTTGCTGGCGCCTTTGGCAATTTCTTCAAAGTTGAGTTTGATGCGTACACGCAGGTTGCTTCCTCTTACACCTCTTGCTCTTCCGCCGCCGCCGCCTCTGCGTTGACCACCGCCGCCAAAGAAACTTCCAAACACATCATCACCAAAAATATCTCCAAACTGGCTGAAGATATCATCCATGTTCATGCCCTGTCCGCCGCTGAAACCACCACCACGGCCATTACCACTTACACCTGCATGGCCAAAACGGTCGTACTGACTTTTCTTGTCAGCATCGCTTAATACTTCATAAGCTTCGGCAGCTTCTTTAAATTTTTCTTCAGCTTCTTTGTTACCCGGGTTACGGTCGGGATGGAATTGCATGGCTACTTTGCGGTATGCTTTTTTAATTTCATCCGCAGTAGCACTTTTGCTCACACCCAGTATTTCGTAATAATCTCTCTTCATGCCCCTATCCCCTAAAGGGGGACTGCTGTTTTTAGTTCAGTTATAAAAATTAGTGGCCGCATAACTCCCCTTTAGGGGATGGGGGTATTATTTCCCAACCACCACTTTTGCAAAACGTATAATCTTATCGTTCAATAAATAACCTTTTTGAATTTCATCTACCACTTTTCCTTTGAGCTCATCTGTGGGTGCCGGAATTTCCGTGATGGCTTCGTGTTTGTCGGCATCAAAATCAGTTCCTTTTGTTTCCATCACTTTCAGGCCACGGCCCTGTAATAAGGAACGGAGTTTATGAAACACGAGTTTCACCCCTTCATCTTCCTTACCATTTTTAGCCAGTTCCACTTCCGCACGGTCAGCATCATCTAATACTTCAAGTAAAGAAACAATCACTTCTTTACCTGCAGTTTGCATCAGTTCCAACCGCTCTTTGGAAGTGCGGCGGCGAAAATTATCAAACTCGGCCACGAGGTAGAGGTATTTGTTTTTTTCTTCTTCAAGCTGGGCTTTCAGTTGCTCCAGTTGGGTTTCAGTTTCCACCTGTTCATTGAGGTGTGTGGTGCCCGCAAGGTTTTCATCGGAGTTCAAACCCATTTCATTCGTTTCTGCTTGTTGCTCTGTCATTTCTGTCGCTTTCTGTTCCATAATCTTGTAAAATTGTCGGCAAAGGTAAGGTGGTCAAGAATGTTGCCAAGTGGTAAAGTTGGACAAATTGGCGGCGGTTGCGGGTTGCGGGTGAGTCACCCGAAAACATAGGGTGGCTCATCCGCATCCGGAAAGACAGGAAAAAAGTCAGGGGCTGTGAGCGATGATTGTTTTATCATCTTGGGTTCGGGCTGCTTCGGGCTTTGGTACCCCGCTATTGGCGGGGCACTTCCCCTTCGCATCCCGCAGCCTTTCATCCGTTGAATGCTGTTGAGCTTTTTTCATCAGCTATGTGCAAGGTTCCCGGTCAGACCACGCTTTAAGGCGTGGGCCGACCGTGAACCCATCATCACTCCACCATTCATACAACAAAAAAAGACATTCAACGGCTGAATGTCTTTTTCTGTTGATTCGATGGTCATCTGATTTATGGTACCACCTTCACATAACGCTTTAAGTCCGGCGTTTCCATGTACGCTTCGCATACAATGCAATCAGTTTCTTCCGCTTTTTCAATAATGGTACAGGTGAAAGTATCACCGGCTTTTAATCCTGCTTTGGCAAAGTCACAATGATTACCTACGGCAAAAACATGTTTGTATTCTTTCCATGCAGTGCCCAGCCTGTAAAACTCAGGATCCTCAATTTGCACAATATGCTGGCTGCACAATGTAGCTACCAGTTTTGCTTTAAAACTTCCTGTAAGTTGTTTGGAAGTATTGCATTGCACAGATATTGTTGTTAGTAAAACAATAACTGCGGAACGTATCAGGTAATGCTGTTTCATAAATAGAAGTAATTAGTCTGCTTTTGTAACTACTTCAATATTACGATTTAACGGCGGAGTTTCCATATAGCCAAAACAAACAGCACAACTTTCATTAAGCGGACGTTCAACAATGCGACAATTAAACACATCATTTACTTTTAATCCATTCTTTGCAAAATCACAGAAGTTAGCCACAGCAAACACATTTTTATACTCTTTACCGCCGGAATCTTTCCAGTTCATACCTAAACCAAAAGATGATTCGTCCTGTATTTCCACAATATTATAAGCACAGAAAGAAGCCACGAGTTTGGCTTTAAACACACCTTCCGTATTTTCATTTTTGCTGCAAGAGGAAAAACTAATAACCAGTAAACAGGCAATTGATGATAAGATTGGTTTCATATGATTTTTTTTTTGATGACTTTCTTCTGTTCATTTCCGTTGCACCCGCACTGCATTTTTACAATACCTTTGCCCGCTATGACAAAAGTAATCCTGAATAAAAAGATTGGACACAGAGTGCTTAACGGTCATCCCTGGGTGTTTGGCAATGAAGTAAACCGTGTGGAAGGTGATGCAGCAGCAGGTGCCATTGTGGATGTGCACACACATGATAACAAATTTTTAGGCCGTGGTTATTTTAATCCGCAATCACAGATACAGGTGCGTATACTCACCAGAAATAAAAATGAAGAAATCAACGAACAGTTTTTCCTGAATAAGCTGAGTGAAGCATGGAAGTACCGTCAGCAATTGGGCTACAAAGAAAACTGCCGCCTCATTTTTGGCGAAGCAGATGGGTTGCCCCAGCTCATCATTGATAAGTTCAATGATTATTTCGTTATTCAAACACTGGCATTTGGTATTGATGTGTGGAAGCCCGCTATTGTAAAAGCCATCAACCAAATCTTTCAACCCAAAGGTATTTATGAACGCAACGATGTACCTGTGCGTGAGCTGGAAGGCATGCAGCAGCAAAAAGGATTTTTAAGTGAACCGTTTGATACCACTATCATCATCAATGAAAACGGTTTACAATTTCATGTAGATATTGCCAATGGTCAAAAAACCGGTTACTTTCTTGACCAGCAGGATAACCGCCGTGCCATTCAACATATTGTGAAAGACGCTGATGTACTCGGCGCCTTTACGTACACAGGCACCTTTGAAATACATGCAGCAAAGTATGGTGCCCAATCCGTTCATGGTTTGGATATCAGTCAGGGTGCCATTGACATGTGTAATAAAAATGCAGCCTTGAACGGTGTAGCCGGTAAATGCAAATTTGAATGTGTCAATGCCTTTGATGTATTAAAAACATGGGTTAAGGATGGCCGGCAATATGATGTGGTGATGCTGGACCCGCCTTCTTTCACCAAGTCAAGAGCTACCATTCAAAAAGCAATCACCGGTTATAAAGAAATCAATCTGCGGGGTATGAAACTGGTAAAGCCGGGTGGTTTTTTAGTGACTTCTTCCTGTACCAACCTGGTGCAGCCCGATTTGTTTCTGGAAATTATTCAGATGGCAGCCAAGGATGCACGCCGGCAGTTACGGCAGGTTACGTTTCAAACGCAGAGTGCTGACCATCCCATTGTGTGGGGCTGGGAGAATACACATTACCTGAAGTTTTTGATTGTACAGGTGTTGTAAGTAAGTGCATTGGGGTTGTGGGGTGCAGGCGTTCTTTGTTCTTTCGTATTGAAACAAAAGAACCAAAAATTCAAGACTGCCGAAAAAAAGCCTGAAATGAAAACTTATCGGCTAATGAAAAAGATAGCTCCGGCTTTTGTGCTTATACCATTTAGACATTTAAACCAGTCTTATTCTTAAATGACAATGAAATTGTCATTTTCTCAGCGCTCTCCTTTTCTCTGCGTGCGATTTTCATTTTTGCACGCAGAGGAGCAGAGTTCGCAGCGGAAAAAATGCTGCGCATTTGAATAAAATAAAAGTCTAATTGGTATTAGTTGGTATGTTGTGGTAATAGGTTTGATGGTAATACTGCTGCTAACAGTGAGATTGCCACGATTTTTACCTACGCACAAGGCCTATTAAAAAATCCCGCAATGACGTGCATGGAAGGGATGAGGTGCTTCGTAGCAGGTATGACGGATGCTGCCGAAAAAAAGCCTGAAATGAAAACTTATCGGCTAATGAAAAAGATAGCTCCGGCTTTTGTGCTTATACCATTTAGACATTTAAACCAGTCTTATTCTTAAATGACAATGAAATTGTCATTTTCTCAGCGCTCTCCTTTTCTCTGCGTGCGATTTTCATTTTTGCACGCAGAGGAGCAGAGTTCGCAGCGGAAAAAATGCTGCGCATTTGAATAAAATAAAAGTCTAATTGGTATTAGTTGGTATGTTGTGGTAATAGGTTTGATGGTAATACTGCTGCTAACAGTGAGATTGCCACGATTTTTACCTACGCACAAGGCCCTTTAAAAAATCCCGCAATGATGTGCATGAATGGGTGTTAAAATTTAAGTGTAGAAAAATCAAACCATAAAAAAACCTCCCTTGTGGGGAGGCTTTTTTTCAGCAGTTGGTTTCGGGTGTATTTTATTGCTTAACAAACGACCGGGTACTAAGTCCGTCTTTCCCGAGGAAACGGATATAATAAATTCCTGCTTGCAGTGAGGAAATAGTTACTTCGTTAGAGAACTGAACCGTGGTAATGGTACGCATCACCTGGCCCATAGCATTGACAATCTGTATTTCCTTTATGCTGCTTGGCGCTGACAGATTAATGACAATTTTTTCTGAAGCGGGGTTGGGCAATATATTTATTGCTGCCGCCTTGCCCCACCATACTTTAAGAATGGTTGAGGTATTGGTTTTATTTTCAAAATCTGTAGCACGGATACGGTAATAGTTCCAGCCGTTCAGGGGTTTTACATCATCAAAGCTGTAATCAGCCAGGGTTTGGCCCTGCCGGGCATTTACCGTAGTTATTGTTTCAAAGTTGCGGCCATCACTGCTGCGCTCTACCATGTATTGCTGCTGCTGATGGTTGTTGCCCACTGCCCAGTCCAGCGTAATGGCCGTTTTGTTGGGTACAGCAGTAAAGGCATTAAGGTTGAATGGTAATGGTGCCTGACCTATATTGGTTGAACCCAATGCAAATTTAGGATATGTTGAAGGGGTAGAAATTGCCTGAACCGTTCCCATATTGCCATCGCCGGTTCTGTTTGCTCCAAACAAACTAACCCAGATATTGCTGCTGTTTAAGTTTGCAACTACTACGGCGTTAATGTTATTGATATAAGTTACGGCACAATTACTATTTGGAGTCCATGAAAGTGTTACCAGTACATCTTCAGTTCCACTTATACGGGTCAAATCCCAGTACTCACAAAAGCTTACCCTTAATAACAATGGCGTTTGAGATGGGCCAAGCAGGTTGGCATTGGCTTTGTAAAACAATGCTTCAAACGTATGCGGCGCCGTTACTGCTGTAATTCCAATCATTCCATAATTTCTATCATTAACTACTAATAATCCCACAGGAAAATTAAATGCTGCTGTACCTGATTTACGCATAGGGCCGTTAACAAAAGAAAATTCTGTACCTCCGGCAGGACAGGTAGCTGTAGCCGTTAAAGAAAACATGTTGGTTGATGAGGTATTGATTAATCCGTTAGTAAGTGTGAGTTCACCATCCATAGAAAGAGCTCTGTTAAGTGTAACTCCACTTCCTGCTACAATTGCTCCTGTATTATTTACGGTAAAGCTGTATAAGTCATATGTACCTGTACCGGAAATAGATTGCGGTGCAGTGCCCGACATGATAAGTGTACCGCTGGAACCTGTACCATTTACAGTTAATGTTCCTGCTACTGAAACATTTCCTTTTACTTCAAAACCTGTACCTGATGCATTACCATTGTTGGTTAAGGTGCTGCCGGAGCGAACGGTTAAGTTGCCCAGAATCTGCATGGCTGTAGCATTGGTGTTTTCATTGTACACTGTTACAGTACCTGCACCTGTACCACCAATATCCAGATTACCTTTTACAGTGGCGAAGCCT
>CAYPBV010000111.1:0-11091 GCA_964409025.1 uncultured Chitinophagaceae bacterium
AAAAGATATAGGTGTGGATGAAAGTGCATATGCCAATCAAAAACAAATACTGATAAAAATTTCTGAACACATCAATAAGGTAAGCGACCTGGTAGAACAAATGATTGAGGCACGTAAAAAAGCGAACAACACAGAAGGTACACGTGCAAAAGCCATTGCTTATTGTGATGATGTAAAAGGCAAGTTCTTTGATGACATCCGTTACCATGTAGATAAGCTGGAACTGCTGGTTGATGATGCCAGCTGGTACCTTCCTAAATACAGAGAGTTATTATTCTTAAGATAGTTTTAATATAGCAAGCAATCGTACAAACCCCCGATTCTTCGGGGGTTTCTTTTTTTTCTGATTTCTAAGAAATAAATTATTGTCTAAAAAAACCCGCCTCATGAGCGGGATTTTTTTTATTTCATTTTAAAACTTTCCAGAAACTTCGTGGTGAAGTTGCCACTTCTGAAGTTTTCATCCTTCATTAATTGCTGGTGAAAAGGAATGGTTGTTTTTACACCTTCAATTACATATTCACTTAGTGCACGGCTCATGGTATTGATGGCCTCTTCACGTGTACGTGCTACAGCAATGATTTTTGCAATCATAGAATCATAATATGGAGGAATAGTATAGCCTGCATACACATGACTGTCTACCCGTATGCCATGACCACCCGGTGTGTGCAATGTTGTAATCTTTCCCGGGCTGGGGCGAAAATCATTGTACGGATCTTCGGCATTGATGCGGCATTCAATGGCATGCAAGCTGGGTTCATAATCCATGCCACTTATTTTTTCACCGGCTGCTATTAAGATTTGTTCTTTTATCAAATCAAAATTGGTTACTTCTTCTGTTACGCAGTGTTCTACCTGTATACGGGTATTCATCTCCATAAAGTAGAAGTTGCGATGTTTATCTACTAAAAACTCAATGGTACCTACACTTTCATAACCAATGGCACTGGCTGCTTTTTTTGCCGCATCGCCCATAGCCTTACGCAACTCCGGTGTCATAAAAGGTGAAGGTGATTCTTCAACCAGCTTTTGATGACGGCGCTGAATGGAACAATCTCTTTCACTTAAATGACAAACTGTTCCAAAGCGATCACCTGCAACCTGTATTTCAATATGACGTGGCTCTTCTACAAATTTTTCCATGTACACACCATCATTCTTAAAGGCTGCTGCTGCTTCTGTTTTGGCCATATTATAGTTGCGTTCCAGTTCTTCTTCTGTCCACACCACACGCATTCCTTTACCACCACCACCGGCAGTAGCTTTTAAGATAACAGGATAACCTACTTCTTTTGCTATGGACTTTGCCTGCTCTACACTTTCCAATAATCCCCCGCCGCCGGGCACTACAGGCACACCAGCTTTTATCATCGTTTCTTTGGCCGTAATTTTATCACCCATAGAACGGATTTGGTCTGGCGTGGGGCCTATGAACTTGATTCCGTTCTGTCCGCATATTTCTGCAAAACGTGCATTCTCTGCCAGGAAGCCATAGCCGGGATGAATCGCATC
Organism: uncultured Chitinophagaceae bacterium; assembly: GCA_964409025.1. Classification (GTDB taxonomy): domain Bacteria; phylum Bacteroidota; class Bacteroidia; order Chitinophagales; family Chitinophagaceae; genus Lacibacter. The sequence continues at coordinate 1,516 of CAYPBV010000111.1, forward strand.
TGCATTGGTAATTTCAGCAGCAGCTATAATGTTGGGAATATTGAGATAAGAATCTGCACCTGCAGGCTTACCAATACAAACGGCTTCATCAGCAAACTTTACATGCAAACTTTCACGATCAGCCGTTGAGTACACCGCTACTGTACGAATACCCATTTCACGACAGGTACGGATGATTCGCAAAGCAATTTCACCTCTGTTGGCAATTAATATTTTCTTAAACATGAATTAAATTTAAAGACCTGTCTGCCGACAGGCAGGTTTGAAAATTGGATAATTTGACCATGCTGTCTGAAAACTTGAAGATGCTTATGTCATTTTCAAATTTTCAAATTCCTGAATTTTCAAATTAACTGGGGTCTACCAAGAACAACGGCTGATCATACTCTACCGGGCTCTTATCTTCAACCAATACTTTTACAACCTTTCCTTTTACTTCACTTTCAATTTCATTGAACAACTTCATAGCCTCTACAATACATACCACTTTACCGGGTGTAACCTCATCACCTATTTCTACAAAGGCTGGCTTATCCGGCGATGATTTACGGTAAAATGTTCCAATCATAGGGCTCTTAATGGTAATGTACTTGCTATCGTCGCTTTTGGGAGCAGCAGGAGCCGCAGGTGCTGCCGGTGCTGCTGCAGGTAAAGCCGCAGGGGCCGGGGCTGCTGCTAAAGGTGCTGGCGTATATCCACCGCTGAACACAGCCTGCTGAATAATTTCATCTTTTTGTTTTATGGTGATTTTAAAATCCTTTTGTTCAATACTTACTTCACTGAGATTGCTTTTGTTGACCATTTTAATCAACTCCTGAATTTGTTTCAAATCCATAAATGTAAGTTTAGTTTGGTGGAAATTTTTTGAATGGCGGCTAAGGTAAGAAACAAAGCGGATTTTCATCATTTTTCACCATTTTTCATAAAAAATGAGTCAAAAACAATAAAAAACGGGCTGATTTTTTTAAAAAACCAGCCCACTGCTTTTATCAGAATCAGTAGAAAAACTATTCTTTCACCCGCTCTACATAATCACCGGTTTTGGTGTTGATGCGTATCATTTCACCTTCGTTTACAAACAGGGGAACCATTACCGTTGCACCCGTTTCAACGGTTGCAGGCTTTAAGGTACGGGTTGCCGTATCACCTTTAACGCCGGGTTCGCTGTACGTTACTTTTACTACAATTTTATCAGGCAACTCAATGCTCATAGGCTGCTCTGTTTCAGTATTGATAAGGGCACTTACAGCATCCCCTTCTTTCAAAAACTGAGGTGCATCAATCACCACTTCCTGAACAGCAATTTGCTCAAACGTTTCAGTATTCATGAAATTATAACCGGTATCATCCTTGTACAAAAACTGATAATCATGACGCTCCACACGTACGGGGTAAATGGTTTCACCACTGTTCCAGGTTACTTCAATAGAGCGGTTGTTATCCACACCTTTGAGTTTTGCCCACACTTTGGCTGCCGCACGGGCTGTTTTGTTTTCACCAAATTCTACCACTTTGTAAAGACTGCCGTCCTGCTTGATAATCATACCACGGCTGATGTCTGATGTATTTGCCATAAAACGTTTTTTTGAGGGGCAAAGGTAAGGGATAGGCAAGTACGAAATACGAAGTAAGAAGTACGATTTTTTCAAGCTTATAAAAATTTCATACAATTGTTTGTGTACAAACAACTGTACAGACGAGGGGTCGTATTTGTTGAGCGTAATGAAATCCCGACTTTAGCGGGACGTCGCACAATTTATCGTTCCGATCTTACATGGAGCAACCGGGCTATATGAACTCCCGTCATCTCACCGCATTCTTCAACTTCATACAGTAACTTGCACATATGAAATCATTGATATTCATTATAGCTGTCTTCTCGTCCCTAACCACATCAGCCTCTGTTGATTCCATTCCTGCACATCTTAAAGGATTAAAAATCCCTGATTTTAAATTACTGCTGGTGGATAGTGTTACCAATTTCTACACAGAAAATTTAGATGCAAAAAAGAATACACTCATCCTCCTCTTCAGCCCCGATTGTGACCATTGCCAGCACCAAACAGAAGACATCATTAAAAACACTGATGCATTCAAAAACACACAAATCGTAATGACTACAGTGCTGCCCTTTCCTATGATGAAAGCATTTTATGAACGTTACCAACTTTCCAAATACAAAAATATCATCATGGGCAGAGATGTATTATTCTTCTTTTCACCTTATTACCGTTCTCAATACACACCCTATCTGGCATTATACAATAAAAAAGGCGAGCTTATTTTTACCAATGACGGACAGGTAAAAATTGAAACCCTGATAGCACAACTGCCGCAGTAATTAATAGTTGATTGCGGGAAACATCTTTTTAAAAAGCCTTCCGGGTTTTTAAAAGGCGCTCACTACTAATCATGAGGGTTGCTAAAACCCCAAAGTTTTTTTAAACATTGATAAAGATTAACAAATCAATGATAACATCAGTCCTTTAACTGATGAAAATCCGTTGGCAGTAACCGCTGCTCCCATTACCTTTGCGCTTCGTCAGCCACAGCTTGAGCCACGGATGACATTAATCAATTTTATTTAAAATCAAAAATTGTTTTCCATGAAAGTTACTGTTGTAGGTGCCGGAGCCGTAGGTGCAACCTGTGCCGATAATATTGCCCGTAAAGAATTGTGTTCTGAACTGGTATTACTGGATATTAAAGAAGGAATTGCCGAAGGTAAAGCACAGGATATGATGCAAACAGCTACCCTTCTTGGTTTTGACACCAAGATTGTGGGCAGTACTAACGACTACACCAAAACAGCCAACAGTGATGTGGTGGTGATCACTTCCGGTTTGCCACGTAAACCGGGTATGACCCGTGAAGAACTCATTGGCGTAAATGCAGGTATTGTAAAAGGTGTGTGCGAAAACATTTTGAAACATTCACCCAATGCCATCATCATTGTTATCAGCAATCCTATGGACACTATGACTTATCTGGCATTGCAATCAACCGGTTTACCTAAGAACCGTATCATTGGTATGGGTGGTACATTAGACAGCAGCCGTTTTAAATATCAACTGTCTCAACACCTCGCATGCTCTCCTTCTGATTTAAATGCAGTAGTGGTAGGCGGTCATGGTGATACTACGATGATTCCTTTGATTCGTTTAGCTACATGGAACAGTGTACCTGTTACCAACTTTTTAAGCAAAGAACAACAGGAAAAAATTGTAAAAGATACCATGGTGGGTGGCGCTACACTCACAGCACTAATCGGCACCAGTGCCTGGTATGCTCCGGGTGCTGCCGGAGCGGCATTGGTTGAAAGCATTCTGCGTGATGAAAAGAAACTCTTTACCTGCTGTGTAGCTCTTGATGGTGAATACGGGCAAAAAGATATTTGCCTGGGTGTACCTGTAACCATTGGTCGTAACGGTTGGGAAAAAATCGTTGACTTTGGTTTGAATGAAGAAGAGCAGGCATTGTTCAATAAGAGTGCTGATGCGGTAAGAAGTATGAATGATGTGTTAAAGACACTCTGATTTGAAAATCAGATAATTTGAAAATTAAAACGGTTTCAGCATGCTGAAACCGTTTTTTCATTCACAAAATTCCATTTATTGTTTGATGAACTTACCCTGCATTTTAGACCCATCTTCTGCTACAATGATTAATGTATATGCACCGGCAGGAATCTTATCTGCTTTTATCTGTAATTGATTTTCTCCATTCAGAAGCCTTGCAGTCATTGTTGAAATTATTCTGCCGCTCATATCTACCATCATTACATTGGCATCGGTTGTTTTCTTTACACGAACACTTACAACTAAATCCTGAGCAGTTGGATTTGGCCACAAACGAATACCTGTTACTCCATCTGCAAACACATCAAATACACCGGTAGGAAAATCATTATCCGTCAAGGTCCACCTGGAAAAAGAGTTGATGCCTGTTTGTTCAACAAAATTGGCTACCGCATCCCTGCTGCTGAAACCAACACCCGTCCAGTTTACATTATCATTGCTGCGCCATAAGCCTAATGCATTTTCGGTACGACCATTCAACTCTGCATCAAAATAATTAAAGCGAAGTGTTGCATTTAATCCCGTGTTGATTATGGGTGTAATATCAAAGTAGCGATTGATGGAAGGTCTTCCGGAAACAATATTTGATTGTATGGTATGCCCACGACGTATGGTTGTTGAACCAAGATTTTGAGCCGATGTAATTACGGCACCTAAATTACCGGGGTTAGCTGATGAAGGTGCATTGAGGTTGGTAATGATTTGCACATAGCCACCCATAGTGCCTGTTATGCGTGCCGTTTCTGTTTCACCATTTAAAAAAGCCGTTGCATCCAGTTCAATATTGTTATTGTTGAGATTGATGCTTCCGCTTGTAAAATTGATTTGGGAACCGATGTTCAATGTGCGTTGCAGTTGTACTTGTACGGCACCGGTTTTTGCTATTTGCAGAATGTGGATTTTGGTAAACTGTGTACCGCTGATATTGCTGTTAGCTGTTCCTGTAAACCGAACGGTTCCTGTCGTTTGATTGAAAGTACCATTATTCACCAGGTCTATGTCATGCAAGGTTAACAAAGCGTCACCGGTGAGTGTAAAACCGGCACCATTTGTAATCACCAATTGTGCAGTTGTAGTTTTTACAACCAGTAACAACAGCAGAATGATCCAACTATATTTCATACCGATTGATTTAATTACAGAAAATCAGTTTCAGTTCCATAAAACTAATCTGTTTGGCGGGAGCAAACTATTACACAATCGGGGTATAAAGGAGCGGTACTGAGTAATCGGCGGTGAAAAATGAGCCAGCAGCTCAGCAATGATCAACGGAGTGTTTTGGCCCAGCTTTGAGCCACAGCAGCCAGTTGTTGTACATCCTGCTGCTCCATACATTTAAAATGACCTTTGGGACATTTGTTATAACCAATTTTAGAACAGGGGCGGCATCGCAGGTTTGGCACTTCGTACTTTGAATGTTGTACTTGCGTGTTTCCAAAATAAGGTGTCATTCCAAATGCAGGCACTGTGTTTCCCCAAACACTGATGATGGGTTTTTTAAAAGCCGCAGCAATATGCATTAAGCCGGTATCATGTGTGATGATGAGTTTTGCTTTTCGAACAAGATCAGCGCTTTCGTTGATGGAGAATTTACCGCAGGCATTGTAGATTTTCACATTGTCAATGGATGCTATCTGTTCACCCATGGCAGCATCTTCCGGTCCGCCTAATAAAATAATGGGATGATGCAAAGCGGAGCAAAGTTCTTTGAGTTTGTGCAGGGGCAAACGCTTGGTGTTATGTGCAGCACCAATCACCAACCCGATATAACCAAGATGATGGCTATGCGGCAAATCCGTTTGATTGATTTCCTCTTCTTTTGGAATAAAATAATTCAATCCTTTATGGTCGTTCTGCACTCCAAACTCTTTCAGTGTTTGTAAATACCGATTAACAATATGCACATCGGGCATACGGTTGATCTTAATATTGGTGAGCAGCCACTTTTGAAAATTAAGTTTGTTGAATGAAAATGATTTTACTTTCAAAGCACGTTTTATTTTTAAGGTACGCAGGTTGTGATGCAGATCAATAATGTAATCGTAGTTTTCTTCTTTCAACTCATGCAGGAGTAAATCCCAATCATTATTGAGATAATAAAATTTATCAATGTAAGGGTTGGATGCAATGACTTTATGAAAACTGAATTTGGTGAGGTAATGCACTTCCGCATCAGCCACCTGCTGTTTTAAACAACGAACTACAGGAGTGGTGAGAACGATATCTCCGATGGAACTGAAACGAATGATGAGAAATTTCATGCAACTTGGTTCATGGTTCATGGATCATAGTTCATGGTTTGCAGCTATGAACTATATACTATTAACTTTTCTTCATGGCAACATCTCCTCTCCTTCCACATAATTCAAATCTTTATGAAATGTTTCCTGTGTAAAGTAAGCTGCAATTAAGGTGATGGTCATTACCACAATGCCAGTTACTATACCACTTTTTGTTAAGCCCCAACCCCAGCTTTTTTGAAACAATCCCAAAAACATCATATTAATTAAAGGCAATGCACCTCGCACCATATTGGGGATGGTAGTTGCTGCTGTTGCTCTTAAGTTGGTTCCAAATTGTTCTGCACCCATGGTTACAAAGATGGCCCAGAAGCCGGTACTGAAACCCAGCCAGGCGCAAATAGCATACATGGCGGTATCAGAACTATTGAGCGGCGAAAAGAAAATGATCAAGCCAACAATGGTAAATGCATAGAATAAGTACAATGCCTTTTTTCTGCTTTTGAAATACTGACTGATTAAGCCGATTAAAATATCACCTGTTGCAATAGCAGCATAGGCAAACATGATAGCACGGCCGCTGTCAATTTTTGAATTGTTGTAAAACTCTCCGGCAAAACGGTTACTGAGATTCACCAAAATACCTATTACGTACCAGGTAGGTAATCCAATTAAGATTGCAAGTAAATATTTTCTGAAACGGGTAGCATCATTAAAAAACATGAGCACATTTCCTCTGCTCACACCCGATTGTTTTACTTCTTTAAACATGCCACTTTCGGCTACACTCACACGAAGCAATAATAAACCAATACCTAAACCACCACCTATCTTATAACACAAACGCCAATCCTGTGTGTATTGAAAAGTAAAATAGGCAAACACTGCACCAAACAAACCAATACCTGCCACCAAGGATGTACCCATGCCTCTTTTGTTTTTGGGCAGCAACTCACTCACTAATGTAATACCTGCACCCAGTTCACCTGCTAAGCCTAAGCCTGCTACAAAACGTGCATACGCATATTGGTCAACTGTTTGAACAAAGCCGGTAACAAAATTGGCAACAGAATACAGCAGGATAGAACCAAACAACACGCTCAACCTTCCTTTTTTATCGCCCAATGTGCCCCAGAGAATTCCTCCAATCAACAAACCCACCATTTGCCAGTTAATGATTTTTGTACTGGCAGCAATCATAGCAGCTGTATCAGCTTTATCAATACCAATTCCAACAATGCTTGGTTCACGCACAATAGTAAACAGCAGTAAGTCATAAATATCCACAAAGTAACCAAGTGCTGCTACTACAACAGCTAATGAAAAAATGGATTGTTCTTTTTGAACCCTCATAAGCAAGTTTTCAATTAATGTACTTTAGGTGCATCTGCTTTCTTTTTGCTGAAGAAAAATTTCCAGATGACAGGAGCTGTTGTTACTGCAATAATGATAATAACAATCAACTCTAATTTATCTTTTAACTCAACACCAAACTGATTCTTTACCCAAATCTGTAAAAAGTGTCCGGCAAAAATCATGGAAACCACCCACGAGATAGAACCGACTACATTGAAGAATACAAATTTCTTACGATCCATTTCTACAATACCCGCCACAATAGGTGCAAAGGTTCTTACTATCGGCAGAAAGCGGGCCATAACAATAGCACCACCGCCGTGTTGCTCATAAAAATCATGGGCTTCATGAAGGTATCGTTTTTTAAACAACAGGTTATCTTTCCAGTGGTACATAGCAGGGCCAACTTTCTTACCGGTCCAGTATCCTACCAGGTTTCCGAGAATACCTGCTACAGAAAGCAAGGCACACAAAACAATCAGCTCCAGCCACTCATTGTGCACATTACCCAAACCAATCAATTTAAAAAATTCATTGGCCAGGTTGCTGCTGTAAATACCGGCAACAAATAACAGACTGTCACCCGGCAAAAAGAAGCCCATAAACAAACCCGTTTCTGCAAAAATGATAAAGAGCAATAACCACAAGCCCCCATACTTAATATAGAACATAGGGTTCACTAAATCCTTCCATGTAAACTTTTTTTCAATTATAACAGTGGTTCCGTCTTTGATTTCGTTTTTTGAAACGGCCGTTACCGGATATTCTTTAGCACTGAACATTGCAGAATCAGCAGCAGGCATATCAATCAACACAGAACCATCTTTGGAAGTGCGGTACTCTTTTCCATCTACTTTAAAAAAATCAACAGGTGCTTCGTATTGATTCAATACAAAAATCTTTACCTGCTGTTGTGCAATGAGGTGGGCAGAACAAAACAAAAAGGTCAGCAATACAACTAAACGACGCATGAATATTTTTTTATGAATGAGTTTACAATAAACATTGATTGAAATAAGGGTCGCATCAGGCCTCCGCAGCCCCATCTCCCAGTTCACCTTCCCACTTGCTTACAACACTTGTAGCCAATGCATTACCAATCACATTGGTCATACTACGAAACATATCACAGAAATGGTCAATGGGTAATATCAAGGCTACACCTTCGGGCGGAATATCAAACATGGCACAGGTAGCAAGAATCACCACTAAAGAAGCACGTGGTACACCTGCTACTCCTTTACTGGTAAGCATCAATACAATAAGCATCGTTAATTGTGTACCAATGTCTAACTGAATACCATAAGCCTGTGCAATGGCAATGGATGCAAAGGTCATATACATCATACTGCCATCTAAGTTGAACGAATAACCCAGCGGTAAAATGAACGAAACAATTTTATCCTTGCAACCAAAACGCTCCAGTTCTTCTGTTAGCTTAGGAAACACCGCTTCGCTGCTGGTGGTACTAAAGGCAATCACCATGGGTTGCGATATACGTTTCATGAGTTGCGCCATTCGTTTGCCCAATATCAAATATCCAACAGAGAGTAACACAACCCACAGCACGGCTATACCACCGAGGAAGGAGAAGAAATATTTTCCATAAAAAATAAAAATTTCAAACCCTTTTGTAGCAATGGTAGCAGCAATGGCACCAAACACACCCAGCGGTGCAAACTTCATAACATAACCTACCATATGTAATATGATGTGCGAAGCAATATCCAATCCTTTAATTAAGGGTTTTGCATAATCACCCATGGAAGCAGTTGCAATACCAAAGAAAATGGAGAACACTACAATCTGCAGAATTTCATTGGTAGCCATAGCCTCTATCAAACTCTTGGGAAACACATGCTCAATAAAATTCTGAATGCTGAAAGATTGGGTTTTACCGGCAATATCTTTTACCCCTTCTGCAGTAGCTCCTGCCAGATCAAAACCTATACCCGGCTTGGTAAGGTTTACCAGCAGCATACCAATCAATAAACTGATGAGCGATGCGGAAATAAACCAGAGCATGGCCTTACCTCCCACACGACCCACGGTTTTCATATCACCCAATTTGGCAATGCCCACCACTAATGTTGTAAACACCAAAGGAGCAATAATCATTTGTACCAAACGCAGGAAAATGGTAGTAAGCAGTTTGAGATTTTTAGCCAGTGAATCCTTGGTTGCCGCCTCTGCATTATAAAAAATGAGAGCGCCTACAGCCGCACCGGCAATCATGGCAATCAGTATGTAAATCGTTAACTTATTTCCTTTACCCATACGGTTGGTTGAATGTGTCGCAATATACGGCTTTGTGGTTTTGGACGTACAGGAGAACCCGTTAATAAATCTTTTGATGATTGTATGCAATAAATCTCTATTTTGCCCTACTTAAATTTTATAAC
>CAYPBV010000112.1:0-10630 GCA_964409025.1 uncultured Chitinophagaceae bacterium
GAAATGTTTTTGCAGAAATTGTAAGTGCTGAAATAAAACGAATTGGAAACGATAAGCATTTGAGATTAAATTTTTCGGCAGATGTATTGCCGCCGCAAACAAGTGGCCCGCTGGAATTAGCGCCTGAAGACAGAAAAGGATATGAACAATGGTTATTGGCGGAAAATTATGGAATCACCGCACTTAAAATATTGCCTGGTAATATTGGTTATGTTGATTTCAAGTGGTTCTGCGGTCCTGAGTATGCAGGTGATACCTATGCTGCCATGATGAATTATATAGCACATACTGATGCATTGATTATTGACCTGCGCAACAGCCAGGGTGCCATGTCCACAGAAGTAATTCCATTTCTTTCCAGTTATTTTTTTGAAAGACCCACACATTTGAATGATTATTATTGGAGAGAGGGAAATCGCACAGTTCAGGCATGGACACAACTGGTTGTTCCAGGAAAAAAATACCTCAATAAGCCGCTTTATATTTTAACAAGTGGCAAAACATTTTCAGGCGCTGAAGAATTTGCTTATAATTTTAAATATCTGAAAAGAGCTACTATAATAGGTGAAAGCACAGGAGGCGGTGCCAATGGCGGAGGCAGTGTAAGAGTGAGTGATCATTTTAATATGTTCATTCCAATGGGTCGTTCTATTAATCCCATTACTAAAACAAACTGGGAAGGCATAGGTGTAGAGCCTGATACATTAATAAAAAGCAGCAGGGCTTTACATAAAGCTCAAACAATCGCTTTAGAATATCTGGTTAAGAAATTTGATAATGATGCAAACTGGAAAGGTTATCTCGTAAGTCAATTAGATCAAATCAGAAAAGCAGAACCTGTTTTTTCAAAACACAGTTTTGTACTGCAGGGTTTTGAAAATGCAAAAGAAGTTTATGTTGCAGGCTCTTTCAATAATTGGTCTGCAAAAAGTGACAAGCTGCAACGTAAAGGATCAATTTGGATTACAGATGTGGAAGCGGAACCGGGTAAGCATACGTATAAATTTATTGTAGATGGCAGATGGATATTAGATCCAAATAATCCGGATAAAGTAACTGAAGGTAATAACGATAATTCTGTTCTTATTATTAAATAGCTTATCTAATCATCTCATCACTTTTTTAAAGGTTCTCATTTTAACCGCAGAAATATTTATAAGTTTATGTATCTCAGATTATTTGTATTTATAAGTTTTATTTATTGTAATTCAGTTTATTCACAATTAAATATTAATAATACAGATAGTTTGGACAGATATATAAAGAAGCATTTATCAGTTTTTAAATTACCGGGTTTGGTAGTGGGAATTATTAAAGATGGTAAAGTGTATTACAAGCAGGCATATGGTGTAAAGTCAAATACAGATAAATCGCCTGTTGATATACATACACTATTTCCAATTGCTTCAATTACCAAAACATTTACAGCTGTCTTAGTTTCTTCTGTAACTCAGGAAAAAAATATCTCCATTAACACACCACTGCGAAATTTAGTACCGGGGTTTCAACTTTCATTTCAACCTTATAATTCTGAAATAAGTGTGGCTGATGTTTTATCGCACCGCAGTGGGTGGAAAACATTTCAGGGGGATTTACTGAATACTGAATCAACGCTTAGTGATTCACAACTTGTTAGCAAGCTCAATTATCTGCATCCTGCTTTTCCATTGCGAACAAAGTTTGGATACAGCAATATGGGTTTTCTCCTTGCGGGCATGTCAGTTAAAGGTATTACAGGCAATGGATTTGATGATGAACTGAAAATGCGGATATTAAATCCTCTTCAAATGAATGCAACGTTTATTGATTCAGTAGCCATTAAAGCATATGCCAATAAAACGTTGCTTTACAGCCAAACCGAAAATGGTATAGTAGAAACAAAAACCAAATTAGAGAGTCCGAGAGGCTATGGGGGCATGTATGCAAGCATTAATGATTTATGCACATGGATGCAGGTATTGCTGGATAGTGGCAGGTATCAAAATAAACAGGTTATTCCGCATAATGCAATTACACAGTCATTCAACAGCTATACCATCATTGGAAAACAAGCAGCAGGTAATCGTAAGCGGTATTTAAAAACGTATGGGCTTGGCTGGGAGATTATTCAATATGAAGGTGCTGAAATTGTACAACATGGCGGGGCATACGCCGGTTCATTAAGTATGCTGGCCATGATTCCATCTCTTAAGTTTGGTGTAGTTATTCTTACAAATGGAGATTTTCATCCATTACAGGAAACATTAAAATGGCAGTTAATTGATGCTTTATTGGGTATAGCTGCCACCGATTACAGTGAAGCTGCTTTTATTCGTCAGCAACAACGCAAAGCCCAATCTGCTGCAGTAAACACATCCACTGTGGTTTCTGATACTGAAAAAGCAATGTCTCCTCTTTTTGAGCAAACCATTGAAGGCTCTTACACCTGTAATGCCTATGGCAAAGCATGGATTAAGAAAGAAAACAATAAATACATGCTTTATCTTGAACATCATCCTACTGTTACAGGTGAATTAAATTATAAGGGTGATGCCTTGTTTGAATGCAGATACTCCCATGCCATGTTTGGAAGCGAGTTATTTAAATTTCATGTAACGGAACATGGAATTGCCGGCTTTGATTTGAAAGTGGATTCGTTTGTTGAAGACGGCGTTTATTTATTTCATCGTGACTAAGCCACAACTGTTTTCACATGTTTATGCGGTTGCCCCCTGAAGTGTAACGATCTATTTTTGCTTTCATTATTAGAAAAACTTTATCATCATGAATCGTAAATCTCTATTGCTCTCAGCAATGTTACTTACTGTAGTATCGCATATTTTCGCCCAGGTATTTCCGAAAAATTCTTTTGAAGTTGCCGCAGGTATTCAATCCTACTATGCACCTCTTAAACACTTCAAAGTACAACATGCACAACCCGTATTTATTGCAGGAGCCAATCATGCGATCAATACAAGACAAAATCTTGAACTGGGTATTCGACTGGGATACAACAGAAATAAGTATCAGGGCGATGCGCTGTATATACAAACATTGTTCCGTTATACCCCTCTTATAGGGAAAAATATTCAGCCAATAATTGGTACAGGTATAGGTTATCAGATTTCTTTTTATCCTTCATCATCACTCAAGTATGATGGCGCTAACTGGGTACAGGGGCCTAAATCAAAAGGTGTAGTACAGGTGCCTCTTCAGTTTGGAGTAGGATACAGAAGTATTGAAACAAAGGAAGCGTTTATAACACCCTTCGTTTTTTACCAGGTAAATGCATTGTTTCGTTATTCACCTGATTTAACACCACTGCCATCTTCTAACTTTTTGTTAGGGTTGCGTTATGCACCTAAAAAATAAAAGATTCATCATCAAATAGATTAATTATGAAATCAGTCATATTCATTGCAATTATCAGTTCTGTACTATTTACTTCCTGTAAGAAAGAACTTTACTCTACCACCGTAACACCTGTATCAGGTACCATAACTGTTAATCCTAATCATCCTATGAAAGACAGCTTAACCGCTATCGTTCAAAAGCATTTAGGCAAAGGCGTGCCGGGTGTACAGGTGATGGTTAAAAATGCCAGTGGACTTTATATTGTAAATGGTGGCTTTTCAAAAATTGAAACAAAGCAGCCAATAACAGATAATATGGCAACATGGATCTACAGCATCAGCAAAACGTATATGGCTACTGTAATATTAAAATTAGCTGAGCGTGGATTAATAAAGTTGGATACACCTGCTGCAGTATATCTTTCAAAGGATATTTTGGATCCACTTGCAAATGGAAATAAGTTCACAGTACGACAGTTACTCAGTCATTCATCAGGCTTGCGTAATCATACAACTGAGCCTGCCTACCAGTTAGCACAGTTGAATAGTCCATTGAATCAACCGAATCTTAAAGAAAAAATTAAATATCTCCATGATAAACCTGCTTTATTTGAGCCGGGAACTGATTTTGCTTACAGCAACAGCGGATATACATTACTCCAATGGATTGCAGAAAAAGTTGCAGGCAAATCCTATCAGGAGATTTTAGAAGATGAAATCATTAAACCTTTAAATCTTACCAAAACATATTATGGTGTTTCTGAGGCAAGATTACTGGCATTGGGTGCTCCCAATTATTATTTTGAACGTCATGATAATGCTGTTCTGGAAAATATAACAAAGTGGCATAATAGTATTGCGTTTGGGCTTGAAGGATATGGTGGAATTGTAGCCAATGGTACTGATGTCATCAAATTTTATGAAGCCTTAATGAATGGAACTATTATCAGCAATGCTTCACTTACCCAAATGCGTACATGGATAACAGGAAAGCGAAGTGATGAGCCTGATTATGGTTTAGGGCTGGAATATTATGGAAAGTATAATAAAACTACACCTACAGTTACATATGGTCATGAGGGTGACGGCTTAGGCGGTACTACACAGATTTTATATGTGCCGGTAAACAATACTTATTTATTCATCACTATCAATGCAGGCAGACAAATTGCCGGGCAGTACGTAAGAAAAGTTGCAGATTGTAAAATTGATTTGTGCAGATTTGTAGCTACGTACAGGTAATCATCTTATAATCATTAAATATTCATCATCATGAAAAAAATGAATCTTATCATCATCGCTGTAGCGGCTATACTTTTTGTGTCATGTAAAAAGGATGCTATACGTGGTAATGGACGAACAGTAACAAGAACAATTCCAGACTTGGCATCAAAAACTTTCTCTTCTGTTGAAGCCCATTATGATATTGATGCTGTTATCACTTATGGAAATAGTGCAGAAGTAAAAGTTACAGGGTATGAAAATCTACTGGATATTCTGGAGCCCGAATTGGATAATGGTGTACTGAAATTAAAGTACAATAAGCGATACAATACAATCCGTAATGGCAATATCCGGTATGAAATTGTTATACCACGTATAGAGCGCACAGGTATTTATGGAAGCGGCTATATCAAAGTAAAGGGCTTTCTTACAGGTAATCAATTCACAGCCGGTATTTACGGAAGCGGCGATATAACAGTTGAAAATTCAAATTATCAATCTGCTACTCTGGATGTTTATGGCAGCGGTAAAGTAGAAGCACAGGGTTTACAGGTAAAGAACGCCCAGGTAAATGTTCATGGTAGTGGTCATTCATACATTTCAGTTTCAGAGCGGCTGGTTGTAAAAATGTTTGGCAGCGGCAATGTAAATTACTGGGGCAGTCCCGTAATTGAAACCTCACAGAACGGAAGTGGAAGGGTTATTAAACGATAATTATAACACAACATCAGCATGCTCATTAAAAAATACAGGAATGAACTCTTGGCAGGGTTCATTCTTTTAACGGTAGTGATTATTACAATTCTGTATGGTGCTTCATTAGAGCAACATGGAATTATGGTAAGAAGATGGAATTGGAATAACTTATTGTTGGTGCTTCCGGTAATACCGTTATTGTTTTTGCAGCAGAAAGCGTCATTGCCGGCTATACAAACGATCAATGAAAAAAAGAATGGCTGGCTTTCTACTATTGGGGTAGGGATGTTGTTTGGATTGCTGGATGTTTTGATTGTAAAATTCATCATGCATCCCGAACCCTACAAAGAGTTGCCTCCATTTTTACAACCATTTCCTTACAGCACATTGCTGTACAGCTCCGGTGGAGTAGAGGTGGAACTGTATTACCGCATGATACCGCTTACGGTGCTGTTATTTATCAATATATTTTTGTTTAAAGGAAGATGGAGGAGCTATTTTATTATTGTTATTGGTGTTTTAACAAGCATTGTTGAACCTATACAGCAGTTTCCTGATGGTGCCTGGTGGTTTATTGTGTACGCTACACTCAGCGGCGTTGCAATGAATGCATGGCAATTCAGAAGTTATTTAAAGTATGGGTTCGTTGCTTCACTGGCAGTGAGACTGGGGCATTATTTAATTTGGCATGTGTTGCTGGGAATTTATGTAGAGTTCGTGGAATTAGTTAAGTAGCATAATCTGTTAGTCAAAAGTATTTTTTCTTTAAAGCAAATCAATCATTCTTAAAAATGTTTAGCAAACCCCGGAGGGCGATACGAATATTTAAAATATTAACCGGCACATTACTGGTAGTTTCTCTTCTTCTTGCAATTTTAATCTTTACCGGTATTATCTGGCGTTCGCCCGGGTACTATAAAGTTTCAGGGATACAATCATTTGAAGTTCCGATAATGAATATGAATACGTATGATTCGTTTGCCAATCATCGTCGTCCGTACATTTATCAGGTATCAACAGCAAACAAAGGCAGCGTTTATGTTTTAGGTATTGAGCACACAAAAGATAGTAAGAATCACCAAATTGACAGCATTCAACGTATCTGGCAATCGTATCAACCAACAGTTGCATTAGTTGAAGGCAGATTGGGTTTTTTATTTAGTTGGTTTCAACATCCGGTAAGTATGCATGGTGAATCAGGTGCAACTGTATACTTATCTAAAAAATACAACATCCCTTTTTATACCTGGGAACCGGAACGACAGAACGAGGTAGACATCATGCTTCAAAAATTTTCGCCTGAAAAGGTAGCTTTGTTTTATTCGTTACGACCTTATTTCAGCAATTTCCGTTTTGGGAAGCCTTCAAATCCTGACGAACAACTAAAGGAATATATACAAACCCGTACTGATTACAAGGGTATCAGGGGAATAGTTACCAGTGTTGCACAGGTTGACAGTATATGGAAAAAGGAATATCCTCAGTTAAAAGATTGGCGTGATACCAGTGATGAATATGGCTGGCCCGAAGGTTGGTTTTCTGAAATGGCCAATTATTCTAACATAACCCGGGATATTCACATGTGCAGTGTCATTCATGAATTGGTAGCAAAAGGTGAAAACGTATTTATTACGATGGGATCCAGTCATGCATTCAGAATTGAACAAACATTACGGCAGCATTTGAAACGTATACAATAAATCCACATTGCTGTTTGCCATTTCATTCTTATCGGTCATTTAATCAGCAGGGATATGCAAACTACAAAGAGTATTCAAGTACATATTTTAAATGCATTTACAGATCATGATACCGGGGGAAATCCTGCAGGAGTGGTTTTGAATGCTGATGATTTATCTAATAGCCAAAAATTATGGATTGCTCAAAAAGCAGGGTTATCAGAAACAGCATTTGTATCTCAATCCGATATTGCAGATTTTAAACTTGATTTTTTTACACCTGTCCGGCAAATTGCTCACTGCGGTCATGCTACCATTGCAGTTTTTTCTTACTTATCACAGATAGGAATGGTGAAGTCGACTCATTCATCAAAGGAAACAATTGATGGTATACGACAAATACGAATCAAAGGTAATATGGCTTTCATGGAGCAAACTGCTCCGCAGTACAGGGATATTTCTTCATTTGAAAGCAGAATACTTGCATCTCTTCACATAACAAAAAATTATTTGTTGCCCAATGCAGTCATAGCTCATGTAAATACAGGCAATTCATTTGCAGTTATTCCTCTAAACGATACTGAAAAATTAAAACAACTTACACCTGATCATAAACTCATTAATGCAATAAGCGAAGAACTGGATCTTATTGGTTTTTATGCTTTTTCCCTGCATCCTGTAAAAGACTCAAGAGATGCCACAACGAGGATGTTTGCACCACGTTATGGAATTGATGAAGAATCAGCAACCGGCATGGCAGCAGGTCCTTTAGCAAGTTACCTCTATGATCAACTATCTATCAAAAAAGAAATTTATTTGATAGAACAGGGTTGGTTTATGAATCTGCCATCACCGGGTTTAATTACTGTAAACCTTACAGTAGAAATGAACCGCATTAAACATTTAATGGCCGGAGGAAAAGGAATTTTAAAGGAAACATTTATTATAGAGCTATAAATCAAATTCAATGTCTTCAATGTATCAATTTTTATTAACACAGGTAGGTAAACCATTGTTCAACTCTCCTTCTCCATTTATGCGCTGGTTATTACCTGTGTTAAAATCAATAGATGAACAAACTATTTCTTTTCAATACACCATCAGGGATGAAATGACGAATCCTGCAGGTAAACTGCACGGTGGAGTAATAGCAGGTATTATTGATGATGCTACAGGTGCCATGCTTTTTATATTACATAGCGGCAGTAATTATGTTACCATGAGTAATACCGTTCATTATTATGAGGAGGCAAAAGCCGGTGAAGTGGTTTATGCCGTACCACAGATTATACGTAAAGGAAATACTATTGTGTATATGGAATGTTGTATATATAAAAAAGAAACTGATTTACTGCTTGCAAAAGGGTCAAGTACAGTATTTATTCAATCAAAAAAATAATCATGCGACGAGTTGTAATAACCGGTATGGGTGCTCTTACGCCCCTTGGTAATAATGCAGGTACGTTTATTCAAAATATACGTTCAGGCGTTTCCGGTGCTGATTTAATCAGGGCTTTTGATACACATCACTTCAAAACAAAATTTGCATGTGAACTTAAAAATTTTGATGCAGGTGCTGTGCTTGATAAAAGCGAAGTAAGAAAGTTTGATTTATTTACACAATATGCATTAGTGGCTGTACAAGAAGCAATGGAGCAGGCTTCACTGCCCCTGGATAAAATAAATAAATCACGAGCTGGTGTGATTTGGGGTTCTGGCAATGGCGGATTGCTTTCTTTTGAACAGGAAGTAACAGCATTTGCCAATGGCGATGGAAAGCCACGCTTCAGTCCTTATTTTATTCCACGCATCATTGTAGATATTGCGGCGGGAGTTATATCCATGAAGTACGGTTTTAACGGTGTGAATTTTGCAACAGTAGCTGCATGCGCTACCTCTAATACTGCAATCATTGAAGCGTTCAATTATATCAAATGGAATAAAGCAGATGTTATTATTACAGGTGGTTCTGAGGCGCCGGTAGCTGCATCTTCCATTGGAGGTTTTAATGCGTCAAAAGCATTATCAACCAATAATGAGCATTATAAAACTGCGTCAAGACCATTTGATGTAACAAGAGATGGTTTTGTTTTAGGTGAAGGTGCCGGCGCTTTAGTACTCGAAGAACTTTCATTTGCTCAACAAAGAGGTGCTGTTATTCTTGCAGAAATTGTGGGGGGTGGTATGGCGGCTGATGCGTATCATTTAACAGGTATGTCTCCTAATGGAGAAGGTGCTTATTTAGGAATGAAACTGGCACTGGAGGAAGCAGGAATTGAACCATCGGCTATTGATTATTTAAACGCTCATGCAACTTCAACACCTGCCGGCGACAGCAGTGAGCTCAACGCTATTGAACGGGTTTTTGGGCACAACAATAATTTAAGTGTGAGTGCTACAAAATCAATGACAGGTCACTTGCTTGGTGCTGCAGGTGCAGTAGAATCAATCATATGTATAGCCGCATTGCAACATAATTTTGTACCACCTACAATTAATACGCATACAATAGAATCTGATTTCGAGAATAAGTTTCATTTTCCAATGGGTAAAAGTGAAAATAAAGAATTGAAGTACGCCATGAATAATACATTTGGATTTGGTGGTCATGTTGCTACTACTATTTTTAAAAAATATAGTGAACAATAATTTCTTTTTTTATTCAGGAAAATAAAAAATTCGATGAATCATATTACATGATGATTCATTGATTTTCATTTATATATTTTCATTCATTCACATTCAGAGAATTTTGAATTCAACTATATCAACTCCGCTTCTATAGTTTCAGTTATATGGTATTGCACATCTTTTCACATGTTTATGCGATTGTAATTCATGTAATACAAAAATATTTTCGCAGGATAAAACTTTGCAATCATGCAGCAAACCCTGAACCTTGTTTTGTGTGGTGTATTTTCAATCTTTTTTAACTTCTTAAGTTTTTCACAAGTTTATCAGTCGCCGTCTGAAAAGAAATATACTGTTGGGTTTACTAATGAGTTAATAAAAATAGATGGCAATTTAAATGAAACCGTTTGGGCGAATGCGCCATTGCTTGACAGTTTTTATAATAAGTGGCCGGTTGACCAGGGTAAAGCAGCAAATACTACGGATGTAAAGTTGCTGTATGATAAGTCTAATATCTACATTGCTGTTAAGGCAAATATTAAGGGGAAAAAAGTTATACAAACTCTAAAGCGTGATGGAGATAGTTATTGGCTTGGTGATGGTGTTATGATTCTGTTTGATGCCATGAACCGAAGGGCACAGAGTTTAGGTTTTGCCGTAAATGCAGGCGGTGCTCAACTTGATGGAATCAATCAAACTGGGGCTCCCATGAATTTTAACTGGGATGGCAAATGGTATAGTGCTGTAAAACAATACAGTGATTATTACGTAGCTGAGATCATGATTCCTCTTAAAACATTCCGATACAATATACAAAATGATGAATGGGGATTTAATGTGCTTCGTAATGATATGTCGAACAATACATACAGCACATGGACCAATGTACCGGTGGCTTTTGATGGTGTAGATATGGGTTTTTTTGGCAGTATTAAATTCGAACAGGGCTTGTCAGCGTCAAAAAAGAATCATGCTGTTATTCCTTTTGTTACCGGTTCTGCCGCCATGGATAAATCAGTTAACCCTAAACTTTTCGCAAATGCAGATGCAGGTATGGATGTAAAAGTA
>CAYPBV010000113.1:0-10626 GCA_964409025.1 uncultured Chitinophagaceae bacterium
GATTATAGTCATGCATTCCTTTAAAAAGATTTCTCAATCCGTACAAGGGAAGCCGTACGTCATGAGAAATAACAGAGAACATTTTGGTTTTAATATTATTCAGCTCCAATAGTTCCTCTTTTTGCTTTTCTATTTCCACATTATAATTATACAACTCATTATTGCTTTCCAGTATTTCAGCCTGGTATTCGATGTTTTCTTTTTTAATGAGAAACAATCCGCCAAAAATAAAGAGCAGTGCCAGAACATGATTAAACACAAAAAATGAGTAATTAATATCTGCCATCACAAATTCATAATTGCGTTTTACAATATAAACCATTATAAAACATACCAGTGAAAAGCTGATAGCTGCAATGAGGTATCGTATTTCCTGAACGAAGAAAACAGCCAGAACTGCATAGAAAATAAAAAATAACTCAATACCGGCATCAATGCTATTAATATATACCAGAGAGGTAACCAAAGGATAAAAAGTGAAATACCAGAGTAAAGCAAAATGGTGTTTGAGAAAATAATGTCCCAGTAAAACACCAAGGCTTACAAACGCTGGTGATACTGCCACAAACCATGCGATTGGAGGCAGGTAGCCATCATTGAGGAAAGCTGTAACGGGCAGAATGATACCTGTTACCAATCCAAAAAAATTAATCAAATTGAAAATGCCGATTCTTCGTGTTTCGTAACCATCCATTTCATCCGTAACACCTAATCTGCGGATGCGGTTAAAAAACTTCAAAAGGGTATAAGCAGGAATTTTGCAGGTTCTACTATGCATGGGTAAGCAGTTTGTATAGCTAACATGCAATATTAAGTAAAAGCAGTATTTGAAAAATTCCTTTTTGATGAATGTCTAAATGATACAGGCAAGCGGCTGGCTTACTTAAACACGTAACATGTTTTTCAGAATTACAGATCAAGGTTAACTGCTGCATTTATTGCAACTGTTTTATTGAATTAAAATGAGGTATTTGTAATTGAGTTACACATCATCGTTATTTACCATATAAGTATGGAAGTAAAAGCATCTTCAATAAAAACTCCGTAGTTTATTAGCTCATTCACAGATACTAAATATGCATTAAATCTGTTAAGGATTACTATCGCTTTGTTTTTACAAGAATACCAATTGCCATAATTACGCCCACAGCTTTTGTAACCATTCCTGCCGTGATTGTAATATCAGCATAAGCCATGTGCAGAATTTTCATCCAGGCTCCTAAAACAGTGAAGAGTATTCCAATGAGAAAAAGAAGAAGGGGTGTTTTAAATTCTTTGATAATTTCCATACTTGTGCTCCATTAATTCACGGTAAATTTAAACTCAACAGTCACTGTTGATTCGTGATCGCTTTTATCAAACTCAATATTACGCAGTGCTTCTACAATTTTATTTCTGTATGCGCTGCCCTGTGTAGTTGAACCGGGACCAAAACCTGCAAATGTACCTCTGCCATCAGGTGATACCTTAACGATAGCAAAAATGGTTGCCCGTTCAAGGTCTGCCGTAAAGGAATAATATTTTACAATTTTCCGATCGCCTCTTGTGATGCGTGGTCCGGCTTTAGTGCCGCTGCCTGTACCACCGTTACCATTATAGTTATCACTGTTGGGGTTGCCATTGGGTTTGCCCTGATCGCCTTTACCACCGGCAATGCCCTGGTTGCGGCTGTTATTATATGCATCACTATTATTACCACCTGTGCCTGTAGCACCGGGAGCTGTCATCGTTGCTTTTGGTTTTGGCGGTGCAGGCGTAGGATTTACCACCGGTTGCGGTGCCGGTTTATTGGTAGCTACAGGAGGCGTAGTGGTTGTAACTTTTGCCGGTTTTGTTTTCACTTCCAGCTTTTTTATTTCAGGAGCATCTGCATCTTCTTTAGTTGATGTTTCAATATCCGGTTCTTCATTGGGCGCTGCTGTTTGTTGTGGTGGCGCTGCCTGTACTTCTGCCACGGGAGCAGGGTCGCCGGGTATTAAAGGTTGCACATCACCAAAACCAATATCACTATTACCCAGATTTACTTCAATGCCTTCGTCTTCTTTTACAGGAGTTTGGGTTATAGCAGCCGCCAGTGGGATAACAAATAAAATAAACAATATTATACCATGTAAAATAATGGTTATTGCTGCCGCTTTCGGATTCGTTGCTGTTTCCTGTTGTGCGTATCTGTTCATGCTTATTGCTTGGTTCATCGAAATTACTTCTTTTACCTGTAACGATGTAATATCATGCCGCATTGCACGACACATTCATTGTTTTAAGAAGATCTTAAGAGTTTTTTGAAAACCTGCGGTGTGCACACGAGGGGTTAAATTTTACTGTTATTCCATAGTTCACAAACCTTTGAGTATTGAATATTTAAAAGCCTGAATGAATTTGACGCTGACAGATTTGTTGCTGATTGTTTAAGTTTATTACAAAATGGAAGTTCAAAATTTTTATTAACCTGTCAGGTCTGTTTACTATTTTTCCAGGCCTTTGCGGGTAATAAATCTCATCCCATTTTCCTGTAAATAAAAAACGGCAGGTTTCGCATCAGCCATCCAAACAAAGCCCATCGCCTGGTTACATACACTCTTCGTTTTCCATTTTCAATAGCGATAAACATTTGCTGCGCTGCTTTTTCAACAGGTGCTACCCAAAACAATCCTTCACCTTTTGCCATCGGTGTATCTACAAAGCCGGGTTGAATATCTGTAACTGAAATATTTTTCCTGAGCTTCTGTGCTTTAATGAGCAAAGCTTCCATGTAATTACTCATGTAGGCTTTACTGGCACTATAGGAAGGTACCCACCCATTGCCTCTGTTCCCGGCAATTGAGGAGGTGGCAGCAACTTGTCCATGCCCCTGCTTTACAAAATAATTGAATGCATGTGCGGTTAATTCTACAAAGCCCAGCACATTTGTTTTGGTGGTGTTCAGTTCATTGGCTTCATGGAGTTCTTTATGTACATCAGCCGTGCCACTGTTGTATACAAATACATCCATGCCACCCAATTTTTTAATTAAGGAATTCAAATGTTGAATATTTTCATTACCCGTTACATCAAAGCACTCTGTTTCTACCTGATGTGGATATTGTTGTTTCAACTCTTGTAACAAGTTATTTCTTCTGCCGGTGATGCCCACCTGATGACCTGCTTTAAGATAACAAACAGCTAATGCTCTGCCAATGCCGGATGTAGCACCAATGATGATAATTTTTTTCATGGAAGGTTTTTGTTATGAGTAGAAGGATGTGTTTAAAAGTTACAAAGCAGCAGCCGGTTTCCTGAAGAACAGTTGCAGATTATCAATCAATAATCCTGAAGCAATGAGTATAAAGCTGATGATGTGAATAATGGTAATACGTTCACCCAGCAAGGCCACAGCTTCCAAACTGCTGAAGATGGGAATTAAATTGCCGAACAGGGCTGTTCTGCCTGCACCCAATTCTTTAATACTTCGGTTCCAGAAAAGAAATGCAATAACTGAAGTGCCTAATCCTAAATACAAAATGGAGCCGCTTACCTTCATACTCCAGTGAATGGATGCTGTAAAATATGATTCAACTGCATAGGCAGGAATTAAAATAGCCGTACCTATGGCAAATAAAAAAAATAAAAAACCTGTTGCATTGATATGTGCCGGACGCTTGCGTGCAAAAATGTTATAGCAGGCAAAACTGGCGGCTGCCAGTAAAATCCATACATCACCTTTTGTAAACTGCAGATGAAGGAGATTATAAACACTTCCCTTGCTCAGTAAAAATAAAATACCACTGATGCAGAGTAACATACCCAGCACTCTTCGCAGATTGATCTGTTCTTTTAAAAAATAATGCGCCAGTAATACAGAAATAATAGGGGAGGAAGTAGTGCCTATCAATGCCATGTTAATGGCAGTAGATGATTGACCGGCTACATACACAAACGTATTAAACAGACTGATGCCGGTGAGTGCAGTCCAAAAAAAATACTGTTTGTGTTCTTTTACAATTTGCCGGGTTGCGGCAATGTGTTTCCATGCAAAGGGTAACAGAAGAACCGTAGCCGTTGACCATCTGTAAAATGAAAGTGCCACCGGTGCAATATCATTGGTGATAGCTTTTGATATGATAAAGTTTCCGCTCCAGATAATAGTAGCTGCTACTGCCAGAAGAATACCGAGAGAACTAGTGGATGGAGCAGCAGTTGACTTCATGTTTCAAATATAACCTAAGATTTTTTATTGAATCAGAAACTTACAGGATGCCATTTTGTTACCACTTGCACTTATAATTTCGGCTATGTACATTCCATGATGTATAGAAGGCAACTGTAATTCAAATTCATTCAAATAATTTGTTGCTTTAAATGACTGTTCAAAAACTTTTTTACCGCTCATGTCAATAATTCTCAGCGTATTGCTGCTGCCACTTACTGAATGGTAAAAGCTAAGTTTGAAATATCCTTTATTAGGATTAGGTGTGGCTACAAGTTTTTCTTTTTTGCTATTTGAAAAAATATTTGAAGTGTTTGTTGTAGTACATCCTGTAGTAAAATCAAGATTCATTTTTACAAGTCCCAGATCACAGGCACCAATGCTGGTGGCATTATTTGTTACAGCAAATGCGCCTGTTGTTACAGGATAATTGCTGATGAGCGGTTGATTTGTGGTAACTGATTTACAGTTGGCGCAAGTGGCAAGGTAAAGTACACCATCATTTGAAAACCTGCTTTTGGCATGTGTGTGGTCAAAGCCTCCATTACCACCTATCTGTCCAAAGTAACTGCCGTATAGAGGAGCCATTGCATCTTTTTGTAAAACAAAAATGTAGAAATCGCTGCCATCAGTCTGGCTTTGTAAAGCATCAGCTGATATAAACATACCTGTTGTGCCGGAATTTGGAAAAATGGGGTTGCCAAATGTATTTGCTCCACCGCCCCAGCCGGTTACATATACATTTTCACAGCGGTCAACAAAAAATGTATTGGGAACAATATTAGGTGCAGTTGCTCCTGATACACCAAACGTAGTAGCGTAATAAAGTCCGCCTAAGTTTGGCCATATTTTAGTTATGAACTGTCTTGAGTTGGGCGAATTATAAAAAGCATTTACAAGTTGTACTGTACCTGTTGTTGTGCCCATGATATAAACATCACCATCGGCATCGGTTTGTAAACCATAGATAATATCATTACCTGTAGTTCCAAAAAATGTGGTAATGTCTAGCGTTACAGATGATCCATTATCAGTAAGTTTAGCACAAAATCCTTCAGTTTCACCGCCTGCTTTTGTGATTTGAAATGCACCCGGTACGATACCCGGTAGACTTGCAGAGGTAGTGCCCCCGCTTATGTACAATGTATTGTTTGTACTTTTTGCAATACTAAAAGCCCCATCATCACCATTGCCGCCAAAATAAGTACTCCAGATAATATCGGTAACTGCTGCATTTACTTTAATAACTACACCTTCCTGTAAAGCCCATGGACCAGTTTGAAAACCATTCTTTGTAAAAAAATTGCTGCTGCGTGTGCATCCTGCAAAAAGGATTTCATTGTTATTGCCAAAAATCATTTCACTTCTGGAATCATCTCCATAATTTCTGAAGAGAGATTGTGTGCCGCTTGCATTATCAGCAGTAATATTTACACCGTCATCTGCTGAACCTCCGATTCTTATGCTTCCGGTAATGGCGGTGCCGCCTGCATTCAACTTTGTAAAAAATAGATCATAACCGCCAAATGTGCCAAACTGATTGGTAAACGGAAAGTTTACTGAATTTGTTCGTCCGTTAATAATAAGATTGCCATCAGCATCAGCGAGTAAACTGTGCGGTTGCTCTAAACCAGTGCCTCCCAGATAAGTAGCATAAATCCTTGTGCTTCCATCAGGAGAAAGTTTGATAATTCCTATATCAGACGGTTGATTGTTGCTGCCCCCATTTCCGGATTGTTGAAAAGCACCCGTTGATACCGGAAACCCGGTAGGTGCAGTAATCCCTGCTGCATACATAGAACCATCAGCAGCGTAAGTGGCTGTATAACCCCATACCACAGAAGTTGTGCCGGTAAAGGATGAAAAGATAAGTGATGGATCTATAATTAAAGGGCGGGAGTGATCATACGCACCAATCTCAAAAGAAACTGTATTCCTGTTCAATTGGTATTGAGATGCAACTTGTATTTTCTGCTGATTGTTTTGTTGATAGGTAAACGGTTTTAATTCGGTTACATTACCCGTACTGGTTTGTACAATCAAATTATTATCTATCAGCTCAAGGTTATCTGCTCCGTGGTATTCAAGTTTTATATCATTGCTATTCCCACCCGGATGCACTATGATATCATATTTAAGTTGCTGACCATTGTAGTAATAAACCAGATCAATCTTATTGTAAATGTTTTTAAATGTAACTGTTTGATAAGTTCTGCATTCTGATGCCCAGCGGGCAGGATTATTTCCAATAAAAAAGTTTTCATAACCGGTCAGCGGATGTTCTTTAATGGCTGGTTTACTGAAATCAGCACCTTTAAATTTTACTTTGTATACATGATAGCGTAAACTGTCATTTAATTCATTTGTTCCTGTTATGCTTCCGTTTGAAAGGGAGTGCGTATGCTGTTGGTTTCTGCGGTTTTCATAATCTCCGGGATGATACATCTGAACTGTATAACCACTTTTATCAACAAACATCAGATTCGGTCCGTTCTCAAATTTGAAAAGTGCTTCGCTGTGCCACTGACCTTTGTTTTCCAAAAAACCTTGCTGCGAAAAGATAAAAAGAGGCAATACCATAAGTATTGTAACAAATGATAGGGTTTTCATGTGTACTATAGTTTCGTGGTTAAGATTGTCTGTACTTAAAGATGCTTTAATTCATTCAATGTGCAAAATCCACCTCAAAGTTACCTTTAATCCGTTCAATGGGAGGATTGAAATAACCAAACTTCAAATCAGGGAACTCTTCTTTGATTAAATCCATGAGCTGTTTAATGCCCAGCAATTCACCTTGTTCAGTAATGCCCAATTTGCCCAAATACCAATCCGGGTCAATATTAAAATTGCGCCACTGAATCATCTTGAGTCCTGTTTCTTTAATCAGCTTTCGTAATTCTTCATATTCTTCCACCGTATCCGTTACACCGGGAAATACAAAGTAGTTGATACTCGTCCATCCGCCAAAACTGTTAACCACTTTCAAACTTTCAACAATATCTTCAAACGAATAATTATTGGGGCGATAGTAAGGCTCGTAAATATTCTTCCGCACACTGTTGGTGCTTACACGGATGGAATTCAAACCTGCTTCACACAATGCTTTTACTGCTTTTGGCATAGAACCATTGGTGTTGATATTGATACTTCCTTTTGGTGTGTGCTTACGAATTTCAATGATCGCTTCCCTGATGGTTTCCCACATTAACAAGGGTTCACCTTCACATCCCTGACCAAATGAAATGATGGGAAAAGGCGCTGTTTCCAAATGCGGCACCGTGAACTCTACAATTTCTTCTGCAGTAGGTTTAAAGGTTAATCTGTCCTGCGGACTTACAATACTTTCTTCTGGCGGTTGAAACGAAATACAACCCAAACAATTGGCATTACATGCAGGTGATACCGGCACAGGACATTCCCATCGGCTCATGGCAAAATTCCGTGCAGCGGGACAGTTATATGTTTGGCAGCAGTTTTCCATTAAGTGTTTCACCAAACGATTGTGCGGATACGTTTTAACCAATCGTTCAGCACCGCTTTCAATCACCTCATCATCATAACCTGCACATTCCTGCCGTATATCAGCTTCTACACGTACTGCAGTAACATAAAATTTATCATTGTACCATCCTGCGGCTGTATAGCAAAACAAAGGAAGTGTTTCGGCATCGGGCTCGGTTTCAAAAGCCGCCACATAAAGACATGTATGTGCAGGTGGTACAAACGCAGCAACAGCCCAGCCTTTTTCACACAAACGCATATCGCCTTTTTTTACATCAATGCCAATGGCTTTGCGTTGAGGTAACTCATACAGATTGCCGCCGTCCGGCAATTCAATCCAATCGTTTACATCCACAGGCATGGCATCCCAGCCAGCCCGACCGATGGCGTACAACGATGTGTCTTCAAAAATATTTCCGTTTCCGTCGGAGTAGAGTAAGTAAGGAGATTGATGCAGCATATTATAAGTTGACAGTTGACAGATGTTAGATGACTGTCAACCTTCAACTGTCATCTATCAACTATTTAAGTAATAGCTGCAAAAATCGTGAATTTGTTCCAGTTCGCTCAAAGCAATTCCTTTTTCAAACTCAAAATGGCTGGTTTTATTTTTATGGGTGATGATGGTAATGGAGTGGGGCAGGGCTTTGATTTCTTTTATGTCGGCCCAATCAATGTATTTGTCGTTTGGAAATGCTGAAATGGTAACGCCGAGATGATGCACTTCCACCCGCTCCTGACTGATGAGTTTGTGTTCACAATAAAATACATACGCATAGATGCTGGCTGCTGCCAATGAAAAACTGCTGATGAGATAGTCCTTGTTAAGCAGGGTAAGTATAGCAATGCCTGTAAATACCACCACTTCAATTAACCGAAACCAGGCATTGAGTCTTGTACTTTCCTCAGCAAAGCGTTTCATAAAGGCAATGGCCAGTACATCAGCCGCAATCACTGCTTCGCAAAAGGCCGTAATGCGGTTGTCAGCCACAAACTCATAATACGCAGCTGTTAAAAACAAAAGCCCGGCAATAAAATGCAGCAGCGGACTCATTTTCTTAAGATTTACAGCCTGAGGATGTACAATGGAAACAGATAGTGGAGCAGCCATAACAGTTGGGGGTTTGGCTTAAGATGCATGGTTTGAAAAATTCCACAACAACTTTTTACATGATTCAAAAAAATACACGGGCATCAATCTCTACAATATTATACCTCACCTTGCCATAATAATTGCCGTTACTTACACCCTTATTGTTGAAGGAGCACTATTAAATTCCGGATTGTGAGTTATGCTCTGGCTTCTGTTTATTTTAACAGACCTTACCGGTATGCTTTGTTTTAATAAGTTTATTCAAAACCTGTGGAATCAAAAGCCGGGAACAGATACATCAATTTACTACTGTATTTGCCTTGCACTTGTGAATTAAAAAGGTAAAAGCGTTTGTCAAATCTTCAATTAGCTGGCCGTAATCAGTTTCTCTTTTCTCTTTTTTACGAAAAAAAGCAACATCAAGATTTCCATTTTTATTGTTTTTCTCTTTTATCGTGATTTCTTTTTTGAAAGTAATAAAGAAATTCTCTTTGCCTGATGCAAGAATAGAAACAGAGGACCCCATCCTGGCTTGTGACAGGTCTATTTTGTACCATTTAACATCGGCGTCAACACTTTCCCCAATCCGGATGTGATTGGGTTCATCAACCGAGTAAGATACACGATAACCTATGCCCATTATATTACCATAGGTTTCAATACTTTCTTTTACAAATTGTAAAAGCTCTTCTTTGCTTTTATTTTGAAAGTCGGTGCTTTGGGCAGTGGCAGCCTGC
This sequence comes from uncultured Chitinophagaceae bacterium, assembly GCA_964409025.1. Classification (GTDB taxonomy): domain Bacteria; phylum Bacteroidota; class Bacteroidia; order Chitinophagales; family Chitinophagaceae; genus Lacibacter. The sequence continues at coordinate 9,518 of CAYPBV010000113.1, forward strand.
AGGCTGAACATAAATGCAGCAATGAGTAGAATGGTCTTTTGCATGGTTTACGTTTAAAGATTGTTATGAATTATGTTATGGTATAACAATGCTGTTAAACTGAAGTTCGCAACAAAAAAAATATAGCTGCAGGTTTTAGGATTGTGTGAATTTGAGTCTGCAAAATCCGTTGATTTCATCTATCTGCAATTCACTGAGTATGATATTGGTCTCAAACTGAATGAACTGATTCTTTTTTGTATTGATGGAGATGTAGTCATTTTTCACCAGCATATTATCAATAGACGACCACGGCAAAAAGCGGTCCGTAAGATTATTGGGAGCTGATAGTCCCTTGTCATCAATTTTTATTACTGCAGCATTATAAATTTTACGCTCGGTGAAAAATAAAAATAAGAGCCCGGCAGCTGCTGCTACTTGTGTAAAACCCATGAGGTTCATATTCATTTTACTTGAAAAGTACCAGGCTGAATAAAAAAATATAAATGCCTCCATTAAACGAAACAGGGCATTGGTTTTGCCGGTAGCTGGAAATATTTTTTTACCTGCAAATGCGAATAAAATACACATGAGTGCACCTGCCACCTGTATTATTACAAACCATAAATTGGGTGTAGGCTGGTTAAAATCACCCCAGGCATTGGCAATCATTAAAAACCCCGCAAGCAAATGAATAAGACGGGCCGCTTTTTTTTGCCGTTCAAACGGTTCAAAGAAGATGGGGATGGAGTAAGATTGCATAGTGCAATAAAGATACTACAAAGGATTATCCGCCAGCAGCAAATTGCTCAACTTGTACAGCACCCGTGCACCTACGTTTTCATCCCATTCTGTGGGACTGATGCCCACTTCATTCAAATCAAAACCAATAAATTTTCTTCCGCTTTTGATAATGGTTCGGAAGAGATAAAAAGCCTCTTCGCTTTCCAAACCGCCCATCACAGGTGTGCCTGTATGCGGACAAAGTTTGGGATCAAGCCCATCAATATCAAAACTGATGTATACTTTTTCAGGAAGATGGGAAACAATTTCATCAGCTATCTGCTTCCATGTCTGTCCTTCGTATTTGCGTTCTTTTAAATCACGATCAAAGTAAGAGATAATTCTAC
>CAYPBV010000114.1:0-10602 GCA_964409025.1 uncultured Chitinophagaceae bacterium
GATGAGGGCTTTGATGAGCTGGGCATTGTTTTTTTCTTTTTTGGCATTGGTATAAATAGTTTGTATTTCTTTCAATGCACTCTCCGGCAGTCCTTTTTTATTGATCAGTTGGTCTATTTTTTTCCAGGCATTGGTGTAGTTGAATTTAGATTGCGCATGTATAGCTGTAAAAGCAAAGAGTAAAAGATTAGCCAGAATGAGTTGTTTCAAACGCATGTGTTTTTTATTTGAATGTAAGGTAAAACAATTTTATTGTGTTGTTGAGATGCAGCATTGCTTGTGATTACACAAATCGGTTTGTAAATAAAAAGCAAAGGCAACTACTTGACTATATAAAAAGCTGTCGCTTTTTCCTTTAACACATCTTTAATGAATAGCATGCTGCTATGGCATCTGCTTTGTCATCTGTACATAAAAACAAAGGAGGTTTTATGAAACGAATGTTTACCCTTATTACAATGTTGTTTACCACTGTTATTGCTTTTGCACAATGGGGACCTAATAACAATAACCGCAATAACTGGAATCAAACCCGTATGAGTGTAACCAGTTTAGCCAACAGACCGGTACGTGTAATGATTAACGGACAGTGGATGCAGGATCAAAACAATGAAATACGCATCAGTCACCTTAACCCCGGTATGCATCGTATACAAATCTATTTGATGAATCGTAATAATCGTGGCCGTGACCGTGATCGTGATGACAAAGGCAGGGGATGGGGTAATAACCGCAATGGTGATTTGATCTATAATGTAAATCTTACATTAAGACAAGGTATGCACACAGACATACTCATAAACCGATTTGGCAGAGTATTTGTTGATGAACAAACCATTGATAACAGATGGGATGATAACTGGAATAATGGTGGATGGAATAATAACGGTGGTTGGAACAATGGTGGCTGGAATAACGGCAGGAGAGATCAACCCATGGATAATAACAGTTTTCAACAATTAAAGCAAATGATACAGCGTGAAGGCTTTGATGATAACAAACTCAATATGCTTAAATCAACATTGCCCAACAATGGTGTGAGCAGTGCACAGGTGCGTGAGTTGATGCAGCAAATGAGTTTTGAACAAAACAAACTGGAACTGGCCAAGTTTGCCTATCGTTATACCACAGATCGTAACAACTATTTTATGGTGAATGATGTGTTTAGCTTTGGCAGCAGCAAAACAGAGCTCAGCAATTTTATTCTAAATTACAACGACTGATAATATTGAGTAAAAACAACCTATAAGCAAAAAGCCCCGTGTTAAACCGGGGCTTCGTTTTTATAAGCATGTTCTTTTCTTATTTGTTGAGTACCGCTGCCATCGTTTTTCCAATATCAGCAGGACTGGCTACTACATTGATGCCGCACTCACTCATGATTTGCATTTTAGCAGCTGCAGTATCTTCAGCACCACCAATGATTGCTCCTGCATGACCCATACGACGGCCGGGAGGTGCTGTTTGTCCGGCAATAAAACCAACCACCGGTTTCTTTGCATTTTCTTTATACCAGCGTGCTGCTTCTGCTTCCATGCCACCACCAATTTCACCAATCATCACCACTGCATCTGTATCATCATCATTCATAAATAATTCCAATACTTCTTTAGTTGTAGTGCCTATGATGGGGTCGCCACCTATACCCACAGCCGTTGAAACGCCCAAGCCTGCTTTTGCTACCTGGTCGGCCGCTTCATAAGTGAGGGTGCCACTCTTACTCACTATACCTACACGGCCCTGCTTGAATACAAAGCCGGGCATAATACCCACTTTACATTCACCGGCTGTTATCACACCCGGACAGTTAGGCCCTATCAATCTAGTTTTAGTGCCGGCCAGAAAATTCTTTGCCTTCACCATATCCTGCACGGGAATGCCTTCAGTAATACATACGACCAATTCAATACCTGCATTGGCTGCTTCCATAATCGCATCGGCTGCAAAAGCCGGAGGTACAAAAATGATGCTCACATTAGCGCCGGCCTGCTTTACAGCATCCTCCACAGTATTGAATACCGGTTTATTCAAATGCGTAGTACCGCCTTTGCCGGGAGTAACACCTCCTACCACATTGGTACCGTATTCAATCATTTGTGTGGCATGAAACGTACCTTCTGTACCCGTAAAACCCTGAACGATTACTTTGGAATTCTTATTCACCATGATGCTCATATGGAATGCGTTTTTAGTGGCGCAAAGATAAGGGGGAAAAGATTGAAGATTTTAGATTGACGATTGAAGATTTGTTGCTATCAAACATCAGGTGGGGCAGTTATTCATCAGTAAATAAGTTAATGAATTTTTTTATGTTCAGCAAGGTGCAGGTTTTCTGGTGAGACGGTTGCGCCGGCCGACCGGAAAGCAAACTTCATCGCTCAAAATGTTCAGGAAACTTATAAGAACGCAACCATCCTACTTCAAACCTCGTACTTCGTATCCCGTACTTACTCTTTCATCCGTTCATCTGCTTCTGTCGCTAAATACATTTCGTCCGGTATAACCCCATGTACAACTGCCCCAATAGCTTTGCCATTGGGCTTTGGGATCATCGGATAGACGTATCATGTTTACACAACTCACCATCCATTCACCCTTTGGTTCAATTGTAAAACTGATTTCACCATTATCATTGCTGGTGTAAGCAGAATCTGTAACTGCATCAGGCATTTTATGCCACACACGTATTTTTTGATTAATGAGTGGCACTTTATTAAAGAGAATCCTGATGCTCATTTGTTGCTTGCCCTTTACAGCATAAGGATGTGACTGCGGAATAATATCTAACGGGAGTGCCGTTTGTTTTTTATAGCTATCTGTTTTTACAGCACCCACCTGCACAATTGTTTTTACAGAACGCTGGTAATATTCTCTGCCCGTACTATCCGTTTCATTATTTTGCCGGCGATAATCCAATGCGTTGGTTAAGCCGTCTTCAATAAGATAATCTTCAAACTTTTTCGGTTCCAGCTCAATAAATGAATTGATATTGTTAAACACCAGCATCACTGTTCCTTCTTCAAACATGCTCAACTGCAGTGAATCCCCTTTTTCTTCACTGATGTGTTTGTTGAGTGATGAATCAATAACATCGCCATAAAATAAATGCAGAAAATTGATTTTATCGCTGTTGCCGTTCCAGTTTTCACCTTTAAAACCTTCGCCCACTTTTAAACGAATATTGATTTCGTCTCCTCTGGAAAAAATATATTGCTGCGGCTCCAGCCAAAACTCATGTGCAAGTAAAGGCAATGAAGTAAGAAAAATAAAGCTAATAAATATTGATTTATAATTCATGTATTTTGTAGTTGACAGATGACAGTTGAAAGTAACGGCTGTCATCTGTGCGCTGTCAACTGTGATCTATTTAATCATTTCATCCATGTTCCGGTCATCACTTATTTTCCCTTTAGCTTCCAGCATGCGCATGTCTTTGGCATCCTGTAAAAATTCAGAAGCAAAGATGAATTTATTGAGCTCTTCATTTTTGCTGAAGATAATATCTTTATTGGTGCCGCTCCATTCTTTATGACCCTGATGCATGAAAAGAATATTATCGCCAATTTCCATCACACTGTTCATATCATGTGTGTTTACCACGGTGGTCATGCCATACTCAATGGTAATTTCTTTAATGAGTTTGTCAATAACTAATGATGTTTTTGGATCCAGTCCGCTATTGGGTTCATCGCAAAATAAAAACTTGGGATTGAGTACAATGGCCCGTGCTATACCTACACGTTTTTTCATACCGCCACTTATTTCAGAAGGAAATTTGTTATTGGCACCTGTTAGGTTTACTCTTGCAAGTACTTCATTTACCCGTTCATGTTTTTGTTTGAGCGTGAGCTTTGTAAACATATCCAACGGAAACATTACGTTTTGCTCCACCGTCATACTGTCAAACAAGGCGCTGCCCTGAAACAGCATACCTATCTGCTGACGGATGGCTTTACGCTGCTCATCATTCATCTCCGTAAAACTATCACCATCATACTTTATGGTACCGCTATCGGGCTCAAACAAACCTACTAAACACTTCATCAATACTGTTTTACCGCTGCCGCTTGCACCAATGATGAGATTGCATTTTCCTGTTTCAAATACGGCACTTACATCATTAATAACAGTTTTATCTGCAAATCCTTTAATAATATTTTTTATTTCAATCATTTTATTTTTTTATTCCATAAAAAAACGAGTACCGATAAGCCAAGTGATACAACTAAGCTAAAGAATAAAAACTGTTTCAGGTAAAAGTATTTATTGCTGTAATGAACCTTATTTGTATAAACTTCAAACCATGCATCTTCAGTTAGATAACGATTTACTTTATTTGGAAGTGAATATAATTCTGCCGGGTTATATTCGTAAGGAAACAGCAACTCTGTTTCTTTTCCACCATACAGTAATTCAGGGTTGCTTATGTTTTCAGCGTAAATACTGTCTTCTCCGAATTTAAAGGTGGTTAATGCAGGTATAGCCGGTAAGCTTTTCTGGTATAGTATATCTGCGGTATTTAAATAGTTACCTGTTTGGTCTTTAACAAAAATCATATTGTTTGTAAGGTCAGTATACACCCAGCCACCCAGTTCAGAAATATAAATTTCATTTGCGGCATGTGACCCGAGTGATATAGTTTTAAATGGTCCCAAAAAACCAACAGGTCTGATTTTAAGTCCGGAAAGGGTACAGAAATAATTTAGCAATATTGAAAAATTACTGCACCATACTTTGGTATTTCCTGCACGGATAGATTTGAATTGCCCGTAAGGTGTTTTTATGAGTAATGAATCAGGAGGTATTCCTGTGTAAGGTTTGAGTGATGTATAAACAAAACGGGCTATCTTTTTGAATTTAACGGTATCAGCATCGTTTTCATTCACAAATACCTCCTGCTGAAGTATTTTTTCAGAGGCCGCAATTTCATCATCAGGTATGTAATTATAAGTATAGTTCCATTTATTATTGTATGAAATAAAAGGCAGCGAACAATAGCGTAAAGCAGTGTTTGTGCTTGCTGAATTACCCGCCGCTTCATAAACTCTGCCACGTGAGTAATCCATCAGGCAAATAAAGGGCTGTGTGGATGTATCATCAGGTATAAAGGTGTATTTATGCAGGTTTTCTTTTAATTCAAATTCAAGCGGTGCTCTTTGTTCTTTGATTAATAATGAATCTGCTTTTATTTTCCAGGTGATATTGTTGTTAAATCCCGCCAGGTAAAGTGTTGCCTTGTTTCCTGAAATTGTAATATCCTTTATGCCTTTACCTGCAAATGGCTGATACAGCTCATTGTAAGAAGATTGTTTTATGTATAAATACGCATTACGGTTTAAAAATATATACACATTTGCAACAATGAGCAAAAGACTGAGCAGGTAAAATAATTTTCCTGAAGGCTTCATAGTTTGAATTTACAGTAAGATTGCTGCCAGTGCATAATCTGCCAAAAGAATAAGGATACAACTTACAATTACTGATTTGGTACCTGCTCTTCCTATTTCCAATGATCCTCCTTCCACATGATATCCATAGTATGCAGGTATACTTGAAATGATAAAGGCGTAAGTATAGGCTTTACTCATGGCAAAAAATACGTTGTAAGGAATAAAATCTTCCAGCAATCCCTGGTTGTATATTTCAGGTGGTAAGATGCCGGATATTTCTCCCGCTACTTTTCCGCCCCATATACCAAGTACTGCCGCAACAATTACCAAACAGGGAACAACAATTAATGCTGCTACAATTTTGGGAAGTATTAAATAGGTTTTTGTATTGATGCCCATAATTTCCAATGCATCTATCTGCTCACTGATGCGCATATTACCCAGTTCACTTGCAATACGTGAACCCACTACACCTGCAAGTACCACGCAAATGAGTGTGGGTGCTAATTCAAGAATAATATTATCTCTTACAATGATGGCAATGGTAGTTTTGGGAATTAAAGGTGTTACTAATTGATAGGCTGTTTGCACGGTTGTTACCGCTCCCAGAAAAACAGATATGATAACAACAATACCAATGGAACGTACACCTATTTCATTGCACTGGTGCATGAGTTCTTTCCAGTACAAACGCATATTTTCAGGGCGGGTAAACATTCCTTTAATCATCAGGAGATAGCGGCCAAGATGTGTAAAAAAATTCATAGAATGAAGATAGGGAAATATCAATTAGTCCACAGACCACAGTTGATGGTCCATAGCCGTGGACTATATTTCATAGTTAATAATAAACCAGTATCATCCTCCGTGAACTGTCGACTGTAGACAATCCACAGCGGATACTCTATTATTGATAGTTAACTTTTGAATTTGTTTCACTACTGTGGTCTATGGACCGTTGACCGTGGTCTTCTTACCTACATATCATGACTCACTTTTTTAAATCGTCTCCACCATGCACTCTTTTTAATTTCCTCTTCTGTATTTACTTTGGTTTTCTGTTGCGCATCTACTACGGCAATCAAGACCATATTAAATATCGAACGCACACTGCTGCCTAATTGCAAAATATGAACTGGCTTTTTCAATCCAAGTAAGATGGGGCCTATTGCATCTGCATCTCCCAACTCCTGTAACAAGTTATAGGCAATATTGCTGCTGGCAAGATTGGGGAAGATGAGTACATTGGGTGCACCGCTCACCAATTCACTAAACGGATAATTTTCTTTAAGAATATCTTTATTGAATGCCACGATGGGTTGTATTTCACCATCACACACCAGATTAGGCTCACGTTCTTTCACAATTTCCCGTGCACGTGCTACCAGCTTTGCTTCAGATGAATCACTGCTGCCAAAGTTTGAATAACTGAGCATGGCTACTCTGGGTGTAATACCAAATGAACGCACTTCTTTTGCAACCAGCTGTGTAATATCAGCCAGTTCATCTGCACGTGGATTGAAGTTAATGGTGGCATCTGCTAAAAAGATAGGGCCACGCTTGGTGAGCATGATGTACATGCCGGCTATCTTTCTTACATTTTCATCTTTACCTATTACCTGTAAGGCAGGGCGAATGGTATCAGCATATTTTCTGCTGAGACCACTAATCATAGCATCAGCCATACCCGTTTCCACCATCATACAACCAAAGTGTGTACGCTCTTTCATGGCTTTGGTAGCTTCATAACGGTTCAATCCCTTACGCTGACGTTTTAAGAAAAACAGTCTGCCAAACTCTTCACGCTGATGTTCCTGTTCTTTACTCTTGGGATCAATTACAGGAATACCTTCCAAATCAATACCGTTCGCATTGGCAATATCATTGATGTTTCTTACATCGCCTAAGAGAATAGGGTAAGCCACACCTTCCTCAAATGCAAGTTGTGCAGCTTTGATCACTTTTATATTTTCAGCATCAGCAAACACTACTCTGCGTGGATCTTTTCTTGCCTTGCTTCCAATGGCACGCATAAGCTGGTTATCAATACCCAACCGTTTATTGAGCTGATGTTCATATTCTTCCCAGTTGGTGATATTGTGTTTTGCCACACCACTTTCCATGGCTGCTTTTGCAACTGCCGGAGCTACATAGCTTAACAAACGTGGATCAAGCGGCTTGGGAATGATGTAGTTGGGGCCAAATGAAATATTCTTTTCATTGTAAGCCATGTTTACAATATCTGGTACAGGACTTTTTGTTAACTCAGCCAATGCTTTTACTGCAGCCAGCTTCATTGCTTCATTAATGGTTGTAGCACGCACATCCAGTGCGCCACGGAAAATATAAGGAAAGCCGAGTACATTGTTTACCTGATTGGGATAATCACTGCGGCCTGTGGCCATAATAATGTCCTTACGTGCATCCACAGCATCTTCCCATGAAATTTCAGGATCAGGATTGGCCATGGCAAATACAATGGGGTTCTTTGCCATGCTCTTTACCATCTCTTTGCTGATGACATTGCCTTTGCTTAAACCGATAAACACATCCGCTCCTTTCATTCCTTCTTCAAGCGATTGGTTTTTTCCTTTCTGAATGAATTGTTTTTTCATATCATCCAGATCCGTACGGCTTTCATGAATCAGTCCTTTACTGTCATACACATAGAAATTTTCTGTTTTTGCACCCAGCGCAATATAAATTTTCATACACGCAACGGCTGCAGCACCGGCGCCATTCACTACAAATTTTACTTTCTCAATTTTCTTTTTTTGCAGTTCCAGTGCATTGAGTAAAGCAGCAGCGCTGATGATGGCAGTACCATGCTGGTCATCATGCATCAAGGGAATTTTCATTTCCTCTTTCAACCGCTGTTCAATATAAAAACACTCCGGTGCTTTGATGTCTTCTAAATTAATGCCGCCAAAAGTGGGCTCCAGTGCTTTTACAATCCGTACAAATTTCTCCGGATCTTTTTCGTTGATTTCAATATCATACACATCAATGTCTGCAAATATTTTGAAGAGTACACCCTTACCTTCCATTACGGGTTTACTGGCTTCGGGTCCTATATCGCCCAGCCCAAGTACTGCTGTACCATTACTGATAACAGCCACCAGATTTCCTTTGGCCGTGTATTTATAAACATCTTCAGGATGTGCAGCAATTTCCAAACAGGGTTCTGCCACACCCGGTGAGTAGGCGAGTGATAAATCTCTTTGTGTTTTGGCTTCTTTGGTAGGGATCACTTCAATTTTTCCCGGTCTTCCTTTAGCATGGTATTCCAGCGCCTGCTGGCGACGTAATTGTTCTTTGTTCATATCTGTTTAATTATGCAAGCAATCTAAGTTGTTCATTGCTAAACAACAGGGCGGCAAGGTACGGAAAATGAGGAAAGTGAGGTTTTAAGCACTAACTAAAGGCAAACATGAATTTGTTAAACCTTTTTTTAAAGAATACAGTTTTATAGCAAATGGAAGTAAACATGCTTTTTCTTCATTAGCTAAAGTGTTTGGGCGTGAAGCGTATTCAATCACAAAAGGAAAACTATCCGCTTTGTAGTATTGTTTATTTGAAAAAGGGGGGGGTAATTTGCGTTATTAAAGATAGCATTATGAGAAAAAACAAAAAGCTACTTATTACAGTTATTGCTATTACCTCATTATTGGCAATACAGGCATGCCGGAAATTTGATTTTTTAAAACCTTCTAAAGCTGAAACAGAGTTTACAGTTGAAGATGCAAAGGAATGGTTTTATGGAACCTTTAAAAAAAGTGCATCTTTTAAAATGGATGACAAGGAAAGTATTTTTTCAAATTCAAAAAAGGTTAAAGCCAACGCCCCATAAACGGAAAATCAACAGCAGTATTTTGAAAAATTTCCTATGTGGAATATGGCATCAGAATATGCATACGGAAATTTAAAGGTTGTTGAAATGCCGGTGGTGATGGAAGAAAATGTACTGTTTTTACCGGGAATGGCTAATGCTTCAAAAGAACAACGTAATAAAGTGTCAAATGCGGCATTAAATAAGGTACTGTTTTTCAAAAATGCTGCTGGTAATTATTTTGCCCGTGTTGTAACAATCATTCCTACATATGAATACCTGCAATCAAAAAACTTTGATATATCGGCAACTACTGCCAAAGAGCTTGCGCCCGATTTTGAAGGATATTACATCATTCGTAGCTGGCAAAATACTGTTCTCAATTTTTTTGAGGTTAAAAATGGAAAGTTTGCAGCAAGAGTTACTATTGAGGAGTGGCAAAGCAGCAACAAAACTCAATTAAGTGAATTAAATAGTGAAAGTGTATTTACATGTTATGAACTGGTTACAAAGTCAGTTAGATATTGTTTAATAGTAGGTAGCAGTTGCCCGGGTGATGTGCCCTGCCCTGAACCGCCTTGCGAAGAATGGGTGGATGATATAATACATTATTACAAACGTGTGCCTTGTGGTGATGGAGGACAGGGGGAAGAGCCCAATGATCTTTTTGGTGATTGTCTACAAAATGGAGGCACAGTAGAATCATGCAACTGCCAGATGTTTAGTGTTTGTGATAATCCCGGGGATGGTGGTGGTGATAATGGTGGTGGTGATAATCCTCCAGTTGATTAGGATTTGATAGATACTTTACGTGTAAGCTTAACAAGTAATTGTTTTATTACTGCTGTAAATCACATGAATTTTAATGGAAGTAGCATTAGTAATGAAATATCCTCTATTTTAAATTCATGTTTCCCGGCTTGGGACTCAAGAGAATTTGAAATTTCTCAGACCTGTTATAACGGAAATAATGGTAATGATACATTAATTGATGCGAAAACTTGGTATTTTCCAAATAGCGGTAATGTAACGATTAATCTAAATGAGTGCGGCATGAAGAATTCTTCTAGGGAATATGTTGTTGCAACAATATTACACGAAATCTTGCATGCTTTTTTTGAACAAGAAGGTAGATCAACAGCCTTACAACAACATGAGCAAAGGGGACGGCTTATGCAAATGCATTAAGAGAATCCTTACGCAGCTATTTTCCGGGCCTTTCGGATAATGAATTAACTTCTTTGACTTGGGTCGGATTGGAAGGAACCGCAGCTTGGGTCAAGTTTAAGCAGGATCACCCTAATTTTGAAGCAGTTCATAATAACATAAGCACTAATCATAGAAATGGTTCTCATGGAACAAACTGTAAATAATTCGGTATGA
>CAYPBV010000115.1:0-10517 GCA_964409025.1 uncultured Chitinophagaceae bacterium
GGGAAATACAGGCTTGGGTTGGTCATTAATGGCTGGTGGAGCCATTACCCGTACTGTTCAGGGACTGCCTGATGATAACCCGGGAACAGGATGGTTAAGTATGTCGCCAATCTCTCTTCCTTCCGGGGATCAATTTACATCTCATACAAATGGCAGCACTCCTCCGAATGCGGACCAATTTTATGTTGATGCTGCTGATTCTCATTGGGATATTTTTCAGTTTAATGTAAATGGTTTGAGCGGAAAGTTTTATTTGGGGAAAGATCAAACTGTTACCGTGGCTCCTTTACAAAAACTTAAAGTTCAATATCAAATAAATTCTTCTTTGAATGTAACAACAGGATTCCCTCCCGGATTTCAAAGCAGCAGTACAATAGAGTCGTTTACAATAACAGATCCTACAGGAGTGAGATACATATTTTCTGAGCGGGAAGTAACAGGTATGGAGGCTATTAACGGGCAATCAGGATTATATAACAGAGCTTATGTTTCTGCATGGTACCTCTCATCAATAATATCACCTTTTAACGAAGATACGATTTCAATTACTTATCAAAATGTGACGACATCCAGAGCAACAATAACACCAGCTTCTTTTTTTGATTGTTTAACTTGTTCGGGCACGCAGAATGATATTTGGGGTAATCCTAATACTATAACTTCTTATACAGCAGGTAAAAGAATAAAGGCGATTTATTTTCCTGATAAAACTTGGATTGATTTTGTTTATGATGTTAATCCCAGATGTGATCTGGCAGGTGAACATGCTTTACGAGAAGTGAACATCAGGGATACAGCTTTGCGAAGTGGATTTAAACTGGAATATCTTTATTACAGCTCTAAAGGAGATGTTGGTTATAGCGGTTGTAATAATGTACTACAGGATCACCGATTACAACTGAAAATGATTACGCCTTATACTCCACTTGCAAACAGTCCTTCTTACATTTTTAATTACAACCAAGCTGAAAATCTTCCTCCACTGCGGTCTATGGCTCAAGATCATTGGGGGAATCATAATGGACAAAGAAGTAATACCTCTCTTACGCCCACTGAATTGGGATTAACGGGCGGAGCCAACAGAACACCTGACCCTCACTTTGCCTCAGCAGGAATATTAACTGGTATTCAATACCCAACAGGCGGATCCGCAACACTTGAATATGAGCAAAATGAGCGATATACAATTATTCCAGTATTACAGGCTGCAAATGTTGGCTTATCAAATTCAACAAGTCAATCACATAGTTTTCAAAAATTATTATGGCAATTTCCTACGAGGTTCAATTTTGAGTTGACAAGTACAGGAGGTGCAAGTTGGTATAACGAGCCAATGCCACCTTGTGTTTTGAACATTACCATCACCCCAATGGCCGGAAGTACTGTAAACGGTGCAGCACAACATTTAGGAATGACTTTAACTTCTGCCAGAAATGGTTTTATAAGAGATTATCTTTTTCCACAAGGAACAACTCATGTACAAATCAACTGGTCTTATACCAACTGTAGTGACCCTTCAAGAAGATATGCGGTAAGGATATCATGGGTTAATGAAACAGGCCCGGCAGCAAACGGAACTACAAGTTTTACAGGGGGGGTAAGAATCAAACGAATTTCAGAATTTGACAGAATCAATGTAAAGCCTATTTCTGTAAGAGAATTCCGATACACTAATCTATCCGGTCAGTCTTCGGGATTTGTAAACAGCACACCGGAATATACAAATACATTGAACACAGAGACACAAGTTTCACCGGGCGGCGGATTTTTCCAATCCAGTTATAGAGTACATAATCCTGCTCCTGTAAATTTCCAGCATTATACACAAGGCAGCCCTGTAGGCTATTCAAGAGTGGAGGAGTTTTTTGGTACTATTGAAAATAATCTGGGTAGGCAGGTATATGAGTTCAGCTCTTATACAGATTCAATTTTTATCGCAGCTATGAACCAGCGTATACCTCCCTACATATCTGAGCAAATAGCTGAGTGGATGCTGGGCTTACCTGTACGAACACAATTATACAGTGCTGATAATCGTCTTCTTACTGAAACAATAAATGAATACAATCATCAGCAACTATCACTTCAAAACAATAATCATTACAGGGGGATACGCCTTAGTGTTGTAACTGAACGATACAATTTTAACAGTACAACACCTTTCCGTTTGTTTAAAGAAACGCCTGTTTTCCCTGTTACAGGGCTTCCTTTGCTTACGAAAACTGTTGAGATAAACTACAGAAACAACGACACATTAAGAAGCGAAACTCTTTATGAATATAACTTGCAGCATTATGTACCGGTAAAAACAATAACAAGAACCAATAAAAAAGCAGGGCAGGAAATTGAAGCATTTACTTATTATCCGTTTCATTATACCGGCATTCATTCCGGGCCTTTGCAAACGCTTAAAACATCAGATATTATGCTGCCTGTTTCTTCAGAAACATGGTTGAAAGATGCCAGCGGTAGCCGCTTGCTTAATGCTTCTATTAATGATTTTCAAACTGTAAACGTTAATCAAATCAGACCGTTTTCTCAATTTGAACTGGAAGCTGATGCACCCGTTCCATTTGCAGTAATTGGAGCATTCAATCCTTCAATATTAAACAGGAATACAGCTCTAATAAAATCGCAATCTGAACAAACTGTATTTAACAGTAAAGGAATAGCTGTTGAAACAAGAGATGTAAAAACCAACAGGTATAACAGCGTAATTCTTGATTATGACAATCAAATTCCATCAGCCAAGGCTGCCAATGCCAGGTATTCTGAAATTGCATATACCAGTTTCGAAACTGCGGGAACCGGAAACTGGAATTATAGCGGCACTTCATCTCCTGACCCAGTTCGTTCAGTTATGGGTAAGCGATTCTACAATCTTTCTTCAGGTGCAATTACCAAAAACAATATTCCATCAGGCAAAAATTATATACTAAGCCTTTGGTCAAGGTCGGGTACGGTAAATGTTAGCGGGGCCACATTAGTAAAAACAGAGAGTAATGCTGTTACAAACTGGGTTTATAATGAGTATCAGCTTTCGGGAGGTAATGCCGTTACCATCAGTGGAACAGCTCAGCTGGATGAACTGAGATTATATCCTGTTGGCGCTGTTATGGTTACTGAAAATATTGAGCCAATGGTTGGCACTATCAGTTCCTGTAATGAAAATAACAAAATAGTGTACCAGGAGTATGATGTATTTAACCGCCCACGTTTGCAGCGTGATCAGGATATGAACATCATTAAAGCCAATGAATATCACTTTATATCTAACTCTACTGTTAACAGAGAGTCTGTATGGCAGGATGTTACGCCATTAACAACTCAATGCGAAAAGCATGGCACAACTCAATATAATACAGGCGTTCAGTTAAAATTGCAAAGAGATATCAATCCTTCAAGTTTTAGTTATATGGCACAACGTTGGGTTTCAAACGGCAGCAACACCTCTGCATGTCCCATTGTGCCCGACTGGCAGGATACAGGATTGCGTGAATGTGTGATGAACGGGGCAACAAGAACGGGAGAGGAAAGAAAACAAGAGCGTGATATGAACCCTGTGAGTACAACTTACAATCAAACAAGATGGGTGAGTATGGGTGTAACCGGTAACTGCCCGCCGGTAACAATCAGAGCAACAATAGAAATCCGAAACATGCAGTTCCACTATTATTCCAACGGAAGTTATTATACAG
This sequence comes from uncultured Chitinophagaceae bacterium, assembly GCA_964409025.1. Classification (GTDB taxonomy): domain Bacteria; phylum Bacteroidota; class Bacteroidia; order Chitinophagales; family Chitinophagaceae; genus Lacibacter. The sequence goes on from CAYPBV010000115.1 coordinate 3,699, forward strand.
GCGATGTATTTATAGTGTTACGTGATGCCAATACAAATCAGCCAATTAATGCTAATAATTTAATCGTGGACTATAGTGAAAACTCCAATTCAAACGGAAATATATTTTCTCAAAATCACAGCATCCTCATGAATGGTGTCTCTGAAATTGCCATTTTTTCCGGCACTTTAAATGACAGCTATACTGACCCATGGGGAGGGTGGAGTTATTTTTATGATTTGGGATTTAGTATTCTGCCTGGCACTGGCTATATCTTATAAATAACGAACAACTTAAACGAATCAATTTTTACTACATATGAAACATAAAATGTTATTCCGGAAAAACAAACAACATCTTTCCAAGTGGCTTTTATTGTTTTTTCTCACAATAATCACTTCTTTTTCTCACGCACAATCAACTTCACTTACTTTACATGGGCCTTCTACCGGAGAATTTGAAGGTTTAAATACTTATTTTGTTCAAATTCACGGTACCACACCAAATCCTCTTGTGATTAACTGGAGTGTTACTAATAATGGAAGAATTGTGACTGCATGCAGTCAAAATTTAAACACAAGTTCATTCAGCGGCACATGTAATTTAATTTCTGTTTTATTTCTTAATACAACGTCCAGCGTTACAGTAAACGTAACTGTTGATAGTGCTTCTGCAAGCAGGGTTGTTACTGTAACGCCCGCTCTGGTGATGAATAAACTATTATCACGAATGGATGTTTCTTATAACACTTCACCCGGCCAACTACCTGCAGTAGCTGCCACCGGAGGTACCGGTGTCTTTACTTACCAATGGCAAAAATCCTCTGATAATAATAACTGGACAGATGTGGGTACCTCGAATGCGAATCACAACAACCTGGGTTATAATCCCGGTAACCTTACTGCTAGTGCCTATTTCAGGATTAGAGTAACCTCTGGTGTGAGAACAGTTTTCTCTAACTCTCTTTATGTAAATGTTCGCAACCAGCACGAAGCGGGCACCATTACTTATTCTCAAACCATTCCTTCCGGCACCCGCCCAGTTGAATTAAAGGGCAATACCGCCAGAGGTACTCAACTAAATCAGCTAAACGGACAGGTAACCTACCAATGGCAACAATCTTCAGATGGCACGAACTGGACCAATATTTCAGGTGCGGTGCAGAAAGATTTTTGGCCACCGGTTCTTACAGTTACTACGCATTACCGACGACAACTTTTTGTAGCATCTGTTTTACGTGGGCATTCTAATACTGCCACTGTAACAGTAAGAAGTAATACAACTAACAATCAACCGAATAACAGCACAGCATCATCTTTTACGCAGCCCATAGCAACACTTAATGATTTGCCTAATGTAACGGCTGGTCATTTTAACCGCACACTAAGCTTTACCACTAAAAGACCCGGCATCACTCTTCCTTCCTCATTACTCAATATCGCTCCTCAGGATGGTGTAGTTGAAGCAGGCTTTTCTGATGGTGCAGGCCGCCCTGTTCAAAGCATTCAACAGCGTGCAACACCGGCTGGCGCAGACGTGATTGCCGCAGTACAGTATGATGAGTTTGGAAGAACAAATGAAAACTTCCTGCCTTATTCAGATGGCGGAACCTCTGCTGCCAATTTCCGCAACAATGCCGGCACCCAGCAACGCAATTTTTACAACCTGCGCTTCCCCGGCGAGCAATTCCTATACAGTAAAACAGTACCTGAAGATGATATGAGTGGGGAAGTGCTTTCTCAATCTGCACCCGGTGCCGTATTTACCGGAAACAATCTCGGTGCAAGAAGCAATACACGTATTTATTTTGAAACGGAAGAAGTTGTGCATTGGCAAGTAAATGCATCAGGACTGCCTGTTGCTAATGGCACAGTTGCCCAGCGCTTTTACGGCAACAGGGATTTAATGATTGAAGAAGCCTTTGATATCAATGGAAGAAGATTGATTCGTTATACTGATTTAATGGGCCGAATGGTAATGGAAAAAATTCAGAATGTAGATGCACCTGCCTCACATGTTAATGGCTGGAACATCACCTACTATGTGTATGATGAACTGGGACAACTGCGTTTTGTGCTTCCTTCTAATGCGGTAAAAGCAGCATTGGTACAATTGGGATTATTAACAAGCGGCACTTATACACTAAATGCCGGCATCATTAACAATCTTTGCTTTGAATTTCGGTACGATGTATTGGGCAGGGTGATTTATAAAAAGGTACCGGAAGTGGCGCATGAGCTGTATGTGTATGACCAGCTTGGCCGCCAGGTACTCTCACAAGATGCCAAGCAGCGCATTACGGGCCAATGGAGCTTTATTAAGTTTGATGGTAAAGACCGTCCCACGCTTACCGGTATTTGGAATGCAGGAACAGGAATCACTGAAAGTACCATACGTACACAAGCCGCTGCCAGCAGCGATTATCCCGCTATTAATGCAAGCACAGAAGTACATACGGAAACCTATTATGACAATTACAGTTTTACAGGAGCAAGTGCCAAGCCTTTTAACAGCGCCTTGTTCAATGATATACCCACCGGTATCAATGCTGTAGCCCCCGCACAGAGCCAAATGCTTAATGATTTAATTACCGGCACACGCATACGGGTGTTTTACCCCGCAGGCGTTACAGGACCGCAATGGCTCACAACCGTAAATTATTACGACAACCAGGAACGGGTCATTCAAACCCACTCAGACAATATACTCGGCGGCACCGATGTGTTAAGCACCCGTTATAATTTTACCGGTGATGTGCTGGGCCAGCATTACCGCCATGCCAATCCTAAACCAAATGCCAATTATGCTGTTTTAAGTATCATCAAACGCAATGTGTACGATATTGACGGCCGCCTGCTGCAGGTGTTTCAACGGGTGAATAATGAACCCGAGCGGCAGCTCTTAGGTTTTGAATACAACGAACTCGGGCAGCTTACCCGTAAGATACTTGGGCCGGGTGCAGGTGCAAACGGCACCAATCTGGAACATCTCAATTATACTTACAACCTGCAGGGCCAGCTCACCGGTATTAATGCCAACTATGCCCGTGACAGAAGTGCCGGCCACTGGTGGGGTACCAGCCTTCATTATTATGATGGCTTTACGCAACCCAAATACGATGGCACTATCAGCGGTGTGGTGTGGCGCAGTCGTGGAAAGTTTGATGAAGCCAATGCCTATGGTTTTGATTATGATGTAATGAGCCGTTTAAAGCAGGCGTATTTTACACAAACCACAGCCGTTAACACCAGCAGTGGCGGGTGGAACCAGAACAAAAACTTTACAACGGATAACCTTAATTACGATGAAAACGGTAACATCATCAATATGCGGAGCCAGAGCACGGCTTTTGGTACCACAAGAACCGTAGATGACTTAACCTACAGTTACAATGCAAACAGCAACCGCCTTACCCGGGTACAGGATAACGGTAATGGCACACAAGCCACCAATCAAACACCCGGCATTGCAGGCTCAGGCGGGCTCAAAGACTTTAAAGACGGCACCAATGGTGGCGATGATTATACTTATGATGCCAATGGTAATATTGTAAGTGATGCCAATAAAAACTTTACAGCCACTTACAATCACTTAGATAAACCGGAACGGATTGTGATGGAGAATAACCAGTTGAAAGATATCCGTTATGTGTATGACGCCACCGGTGAGCGCCTGCAAAAAATAGTCCGGCATAATGATACCGTAAGAACCATCACCTATGTAGATGGCTTAACCTACCTGAACGATACCTCACTCCTGTTTTTTGCCCATGATGGCGGCCGCACAAGAAGAAACTACAAAGGCCGCTTGGTAAACGATTATTTTATTGAAGACCACCTGGGCAATACAAGAATGGTGTTAACCGATGAGCGTGACACCGTAGCCTACCTTACTGCCTTTGAAACCAACCGTGATGCCCTGGAAAATGCCGTGTGGCGCAACCGTAACACCACACGAGAAACCATTGCCAGCACCAATGCGTTTTTTAACAATCCCAATCCCAATGCACAGTACAGCCGCTTAAACGGCAGCGATGCCAACCGCCGCAAAGGCCCCGGCCTTGTACTAAAGGTAATGGCGGGTGATACACTCAATATTACCACAAGAGCCTTGTACAATGCTACCAGTGTGCCCAATACGATGGCTACCGTAAATGACATGGTTACCTCTGTACTCACGGGCTTTTTAGGAGCAGCAAGTGGTAATGCGGTTTTAGATAACAAAGCATGGTTGCAAACCAATAACGGCGTGGTGATAAACACCAATGCTATGAATAACTTTATAACCGATAACCAAAACAACAACAGCAATACAGGCACTACACCAAGAGCCTATCTAAAATACTTACTCTTTGATGAAGATTTTAACCTCGTACAAGGCTTTGCCGAACGCATTGATAATGGTGCAGGTACCGTACATACTTACAATGCAGGTGGGCAACTGGTAGTACCCAAGAACGGATTTATATATGTGTTTACTACCAATGAAAGCCCGGTGGATGTGTGGTTTGATGATATTAATGTGATACACAGAACAGGGCCGCTTTTACAGGAAAGTTCTTTCTATCCGTTTGGAATGGAAATAACACCACTTAGCAGTTACGCTGCTATTAAAGTACCCAATGAACGGGATTACCAGAAGAATGAACTGGATGAAGAGTTTGGCCTGGAGCTGCATTACTTCGATGCAAGGATGTATGATGCACAGGTGGGGAGGTTTGGAGGGGTGGATGAAAAGGCGGATAAGCAATTTGGATTAACGCCGTATCACCAAAGCGCAAACAATCCCGTAATGTTTGTTGACCCAGATGGTAGATTCTTTTTTCTGGTAGCAGGTCTTTTTTTGGCAAAATCAGTAACTCTTGGGTTAGGAGCAAAAATGGCAATTGGGGCAGCAGCCAGCATAGTATCTAATATTAGTAAAATTTCAGATGCAACAAAAGGTAAAGGTAATTTTTGGAAAGGATTAGGGACTGCACTTGGTTATGGGGCTGTGGGGGCATTAGGTGCAGGAGTTGGCCTAAAATTTTCAGGATTTGAAAAAATGGCAACTGTTGGAAAAGTTTGGGATTTATATGGATTTCTTGCAGGCGGGTCACTAAATGTTGCGTTTGAAGCAGCAACTGGTCAGTTCGGTAAGGAAGGTGTAAATAAGTTAGGCAGAGTAACAGGGTCGTTTTTAACTGGTGGTTTTAGTGCGCTAGCAGGTAAAAATTTTGGGAGTTCTTTTGACAAGGGAGTTAGTCTTGCGGATAAAAAAGCCGGGATAACTGCTGCAAAAAGCAAAGCAGATTTAACATGGGAAAGCCTTGGCGATCATGTACTACAAAATGGAGGATCAGCAGATAAGTATTTTGCAAAAAAGAAAGCTGCGAAGAACATATTTAGCTGGCGCAACATAGGACAGTATTCCTTAAAAGGACTTGAAAATGTAGGCGCTAAGTTAAATGAGAATAATGGCCATATAGGGTGGAAAAGTTTCGGGGGCTAATTTGCGTCAGGTTTTGTGGGTGGTTTAGCATCATTCTCGGCTAATAAAGGTGTAAGTGGCTTGTTCTCTAGGGCTGGGTTGTATCAGGCTGGTAGCATTGTAAGCCCCTTGCTGGCTTATGGAGCTGGCGATTTTTCTCAAAACGTAATGAATTACTGGACAAAGGAAGATAAGATAGGCTTTTCGTGGTCAAAAGTATATGCTAATGGGTTTAAATCTTTTTTCAAAATTGACTTTTTTACAGGAGGTTCAGTGTTAGGGTTCAATACATTTAATAATATTTATAGCCGATGAGAGTTTTATTAATTTATTTTTTTCTATCCATTTTGTTTACGAGTTGTACGAAACTTTTTTTTCCAACTCATTTTGGAAAAGTTCGGCTAATAAAAGAAAAAGACTTCAATAAAGCGGATAGCTTTCTAGTATTGCCTTATGCTTATACATACTATTTTCAAAGTAATGTTTTTATAAGTAGACCTCCATTTGCGGTTGTTTATAGTGAATCTGATACCTCTGGAACTACGGCACCAACACCGGAAAGCATAGGATACCTTAAGAATAACGAAATGATGAATTATGAAAAAATATGGAGCGATGTCCTTAAAAGCAAATTGGCTAATCATTTCAAAACTACTATTCCAATAAAACGAGAACCTACTGGGCCATATGGAAAATATAAATTCAAATATATAAGATATAGATTTAGCCCTCTTACAAATTTTGTAATGGGAGAATATAATGATGTCCAAATGACCCATATAGCATGGCTTATCAAGAATGGTTACAGTGACTCTGCAAAGAAAAAAATACCTTTTGATTTGCTTCAATTGAGTTATGAAAATCCAATTATCATAATTGCAAATTTTTCATATTTCCATGAAACAGAATTTCAGGCAAATTATAGTACAGGCAGTACTGGTTTACGTTTTTCTGCTTTAGCGATGATTACAATAGTAAAGAATGGTGAATTTGTGTATTATCGTAATGCGCAGACAGACAAGGGGTATAAAAATGATAAGTACGTTGCTAAAGTGCTTTCAAGGCTTACCGAACATCTATTTGATAAATTGGAATAAGATGAATTTCCCCAGCTATCCGTAGTGTTCCAAACAAATAAAGCTGGTAGTAGTAAACGATGAGTAAAGAATAAAAAGCTGGGTGCTGTCTGTAGTGCAGGCGATAAATGTCTGCATTGAAAATTTGCAACTACAGAAAAGATTAAAAAGAACAAGTGTTACAAAACAGTCATTCATAAAATAACAAACCATGTTCCTCCACCGTATGGCGCAAGTATGCAAGTTAAAAAATAGTAAGCCTGGCGCAAGAATGAGGGGCGGGTATAGCGGATGG
>CAYPBV010000116.1:0-10511 GCA_964409025.1 uncultured Chitinophagaceae bacterium
GCTTTGTATCAACACAGGTGAAAAACAATCCACACCTGCTCTTCGTGAATTTTCAGATGATGATGTAAGCGTAAAAAACAAACGCTTTGCTTTCCCCAACGACCAGTTTTATTTTAAAACAACTGCTGAAATGAAGCAGGTGTTTCATGACATTCCTGATGCCATTGAAAACACCAATGAAATTGTGGACAAAGTGGACGTTTTGAATCTCAAGAAAGACATTCTGCTACCCGCCTTTCCTATCCCCAAAGAATTTCAAATTCATGATGATGCCAATCTCAACCAATGGGAATATTTAAAACACATCACCTACATGGGAGCGAAGGAACGCTATCATGAAATTGAAGAACACATCCGTGAGCGTATTGACTTTGAACTTTTCACTATTAAAACAATGGGCTTTGCCGGTTACTTCCTCATTGTAAGTGATTTCATCAAAGCCGGCAGAGATATGGGAGTATTTGTGGGTCCCGGCCGTGGCTCAGCAGCAGGAAGTGTGGTGGCTTATTGCATCGGCATTACCAATATTGACCCGATAAAATACAATTTGCTGTTTGAGCGCTTCTTAAATCCAGACCGTAAGTCAATGCCGGATATTGATACGGACTTTGATGATGAAGGCCGCCAAAAAGTTATTGATTACGTAGTTGATAAATATGGTAAAGCACAGGTAGCACAAATCATCACATATGGTACCATGGCTGCAAAAAGCAGTATTGCAGATGTGGCACGTGTTATGGATTTGCCTTTGGCAGAAAGCCGTGCATTATCAAAGCTGGTTCCGGAACGTCCTGGAGTTTCATTAAAACGTGTGTTGCATGCGCCGCTCACTGGCGAAAAAAGTTTAACAGAGAAAGAAGGTTTGGGCGGAGATGAACTGGACGCAGTAAAACGTATCCGTCAGATTTATAATGGCGATGATTTACCAGCACGCATTTTACATGAAGCAGAAATTCTGGAAGGCTCTGTACGTAACACAGGCATACATGCAGCTGGCATCATCATTGCTCCAAAAGATTTAACGGATTTAATTCCGGTGTGCACATCAAAAGATTCCGAACTATGGCTCACTCAAATTGAAGGCAATGTAATTGAAGATGCAGGTGTTATTAAGATGGACTTTCTTGGTTTAAAAACATTAAGTATCATCAAAAACGCATTGGTACTCATCAAGCAAAATCATGATGTAGAAATTGATATTGATGCAGTTCCGCTCAATGATGAAAAAACATTTCAACTCTATCAGCATGCTTCCACCATTGGTACATTTCAGTTTGAAAGTGTGGGCATGCAGAAATATCTCAAAGAATTAAAAGCTGACCAGTTTGGCGATTTAATTGCCATGAACGCATTATATCGTCCGGGCCCGTTGGCATACATACCCAACTTTATTGATCGTAAACATGGCAGGGAACAAATCACATATGACCTGCCGGAGATGGAAGAATACCTCAAAGAAACATATGGCATTACGGTTTATCAGGAGCAGGTAATGTTGCTTGCACAAAAACTTGCTGACTTCAGTAAAGGAGATGCGGATGTATTGCGTAAAGCAATGGGAAAAAAACAAAAAGCCGTACTGGATAAAATGAAAAAACAGTTTATTGATGGTGCTACTGCCAAAGGTCACCCTGCTGATAAACTTGAAAAAATATGGACCGATTGGGAAGCCTTTGCCCAATATGCATTTAACAAATCACACTCTACGTGTTATGCATATGTTGCTTATCAAACTGCATATCTCAAAGCCCACTACCCTGCTGAATACATGAGCGCCGTGCTTAACAATGCCGGTGCTATTGAAAAAATCACCTTCTTTATGGAAGAGTGCAAGCGCATGGGCATAAAAGTATTGGGACCTGATATTAATGAATCACAAATTGGTTTTGCACCGAATAAAAAAGGAGAAATCCGTTTTGGTCTCGGCGGATTAAAAGGTGTAGGCGAGGCAGCATTGGAAAGTATTATTGAAGAACGCAACAAACGTGGCGCCTATAAAGATGTGTTTGATTTTATTAAACGAATCAACCAACGTACCGTAAATAAAAAATCATTGGAGAGTTTGGTTTATGGTGGTGCTTTTGATTGCTTCACTGCTTACCACCGTGCACAATATTTTCATGTAATGCCAGGTGATACTTCAACTACTCTGGAACGTATCATCAACTTTGGTAATAAGTTTCAAAACAATGTACAGAGCAACAGCAATACATTGTTTGGCGAAAGTATGATGATGGAAATTCCAACGCCTAAAATTCCCAATTGTGAAGAATGGACACTTACCCAAAAGCTGGATCATGAAAAAGAAGTAACGGGTATGTTCATCAGCGGTCATCCGCTGGACCATTTCCGTTTTGAAATGACGTATTATAAAATCATGAAGCTGGCAGATTTTAATGAGTTCAAAGAAGCCATCACCATGCATGCCAATCCGTTTCAGCAATTCCGATTGGCAGGTTTGGTAACAGGGCATAATCAGCGTGTTTCTAAAAACGGAAAACAGTTTGGCATTTGTACCATTGAAGATTACAGCGGCAATACAGAGTTTGCTTTGTTTGGTGAAGACTATGTTAAGTTCAAAGACCATTTTACAGTTGGCTCGGTTGTATTTGTAACAGGAGGATTTAAAACCAGATGGAATAAAACGGATGAGTTTGAATTTAAAATCGCCAATGTATTGTTATTGGAAACAGTAAAACGTTCGCTCACCCGCCAAATAGTTGTTGATATTGAACCACGCTTCCTCACCGAAGACATGGTAACATTTATTGAAAAGAACATCAAAAAAAATCCCGGTAAGAGCAGTTTAAAAATCAATCTTTACGAACCCAAGGAGAATTGGAAGATCAGCATTAACACGGTTGAAAAAGGTTTTGAAATGAATGATGATATGGCCGAGTTTTTAATGAGTAAGCCGGAATTGGGTGTGAATGTGGTGGGGGTATAGCAGTAAATTGTATGGCATATATAAAGGCTTTCCATTTAATACAATCCGGCTGCGAGTATTCATATTTTTATTTATCACTGAAGAAACAGCAGTTCAACCTGCCTCATTGGCAACAATGTCGTTCAGCTTACAAATTTCAACTTGTAAACATTTGTGGATAATGACAAAGCATCAGTTTTCGGTAATTGGGCTTAAATTTGCCGTCTTATAAAAAACAAAAAACAAAGGAAAAAAATATGGCACAACAATTTACAGATGCAAACTTTCAAACAGAAGTACTTGCCTCCAACCAGTTAAGCGTGATTGATTTTTGGGCAGAGTGGTGCGGCCCCTGCCGTGCAATTGGCCCCGTTATTGAAGAACTTGCAAAAGAGTATGATGGTAAAGTAAAAGTGGGTAAACTCAATGTGGATGAAAACCCGCAGGTGAGCATGAACTATGGTATCACTTCCATCCCGGCTATTTTGTTTGTAAAAAATGGTCAGGTAGTTGATAAACTCGTGGGTGCACAACCCAAAGGTAATTTTGTAAAAAAGATTGAGCAGCACATGTAATTACAACTTACATTATGATACAACCCGTTTCAGTTTTGAAACGGGTTTTTTTGTTTTCTTCACGGTCGGCCCACGCCTTAAAGCGTGGTCTGGACGGGAAGAAAATGTAGAAAGTAAAGAGGATGATACCCACAAATGTGCAGATGGCATCGTTCCTTGCGTCGCACACATCAGGGACATTACAGTTCTCATCAAAACTCAAAAATCTCTTTTATATCTCTAAAATAACTGTAGTCTTCCTTTCCAAGGAATCTTGCTTTTGTTGCAACATACTTTTTGATTTCAGAATAATTACTGTGATAAAAATCTGAAATCTTTATAACCTTTTTTCCGTTTATCATCAGATAGAGATACTCATAACTTCTGCCTTTGGAGGGCACAAGGGAGGTTTTGTAACCCTCAAAATTGGTCCAATTATATGTTTGCGAAAACCCAATCCCCAAATAGCTTTTATTTCTAATCCCATCATTAGTAAGATGCACACAAATAGCTTTTGTTCTTATTTCCCCGAAAAATAACCATAGCCATACAAAGAGAAAGAAGAAAATAAACACAACAATAATAGTATCTGCTTCTTTTTCTTGATTGAAAAACACAACATAGATCAAAAGCAACAAAATATAAGTCATTGCCAAAAAGCATGCTAATATCAAATAAGACCAATACCTGAACTTTGATTTCATACCGATTTGATTACACTTAAATTTAGAACATTATATTATTTGATCACTTATCCTGATTTATTCACATTCATTCAACAATTGATTAAACCATGATTATAATTAATCGTCAATACTTAATTTCATAACAATTTATAAACAATCAATACCACTTCATGCAAACAACCACACTTACTACCATTTCACTCAGCCATCACGGTATTGCCGAAAAATTGCTGCAAACGGATAATAATCACCAGTTGCTTATCAGCACAAGGGCCTTTCAAAAAGGTGATACCATCTCTCCGTTCTCCGCAGCAGAAGTTCATTCAGTGCCATCCCGTTATACAGTACAGGTGGGAGAAAATAAACACATCATCCTTGCTCCGGAATTTTTGCAATACATCAATCACAGTTGCGATCCAAATGTATTTTTCAATACCACTACTATGGAATTGGTTGCCTTAAAATCCATTGTACCCGGCGATGAGTTTACATTTTTTTATCCATCTACAGAATGGGACATGGCAGAACCTTTCAATTGTTTATGTGGCACCACACAATGCATCGGTATTATAAAAGGAGCAAAAAATATTGCAGCAGATACTTTGAATACTTATCAGCTCACTGATTTTATTCACTCAAAACGTATGCAGTTAAAAGATTAATGTTTATTTTAGATTATGCATTCTAACCCATTGCATTCATTGCCCTCCACAAGGCATCCTTATTTCATTTGGGTGCTGGCGCCGCATCTCATTACCAATGATGCCAATATTGATTATTACTACGATTTTTCCCAAAGCATCAATGAATACCAAAAGGTTTTTGAAGAGTTACAGCTTCCCTGGAAATGGCAACCCGTAACCATTCATGACTATAAAACCATCATTGATGAGATAGCTGTTACCAAAAACTTTCAAACACCCATTGTACTGAACTTGTGCGATGGTGATGAAGTAAACGGCACGCCAGGTGTTTCAGTTATTCATTACTTAAAAGAAAAGGGGTTGATTTATACCGGCTCTGAGCCTGCGTTTTATGACAATACCACTTCCAAAATCATTATGAAAGAGTTGTTTGATAAAGAAGGTATTGCTCATGCAGCATGGGCGCCCATTCATCATAGTGAACAAAGTTTAGATGGTATTTGTGAAAACATAGGCACCCCTTTAATTGTAAAACCGGCAGTAAGCGGCGGCAGTATGGGCTTGGGTGTAAAGAATGTGGTGCATAACAATGAAGAATTACAGGAACTCGTAAAAGAACTCTTCAATGGTTATCGTGGCTGGGATTTCACTTTTGGCGGATTGGTAGCAGAGCAATTCATTAACGGTCCTGAATATACAGTGTTCATCAGCGGCTCTTATATGCACCCACGTAACAGGCGGTTATATGTACCTGTAGAACGCATCTTCCACAAAGATTTACCTGACACGGAAAAGTTTCTCTCCTTCGATCGGCTTTGGGAAACTTATGAAGCAGAAAAACCAGCAGGAGAAAACGAAGATGAAGACTTTTATCAATATTCATTACCTCCATCAGTTCTACACAAAAAAATAATGGATTTAAGCTGGAAAGCTTATTGTGCAGTGGGCGGTACCGGTTATGGCCGTGTAGACATTCGTATGGATAAGACTACCGGAAAACTTTATGTGCTGGAAGTAAATGCTCAATGCGGTTTAAGTGAAGATGAAAATTATACTTCCATCGGCGCCATTATCCGCCTTGGGAATGAACGTTATTCCAACCTCATTCTTCATATATTGCAGGATGCATTACAGCGGCATACTGTGAAACAAAGAAAACCCGTTGCCGTGCGTCAAGAACGTGCTTAGATTATGAAGATTTGTGTTCTGCAACCAGACTATTCTACTTCGGCAGTTGATTATCAATACTACGATCCGCCACGCAACATCAGTCATTTGTTGCCTGATGTGGAGTTTCATCACGTATTCCTCAACAAGCTTACTACATACAAACAGCTTTTAGCATTAAGTAAACAGGGCTATGATTGTTTTGTGAATTTATGTGAAGGTTATCTGGAATGGGAAGTTCCATCCATTGATGTGATTTACACCATGGAGCTTTTAAATCTTCCCTTTACAGGACCAAACACTTTACTGTATGACCCGCCAAAGGAACTGATGAAGTATGTGGCTTATACTGAAGGTGTACTTTCGGCTGAATATGCCTTAATTGAAAGCACAGATAATTTAGCAGATGAAACCAAGCATCTCTCCTACCCTTTATTCATAAAGCCGGCAAAAGCAGGCGACAGTTTGGGTATTGATGAAAAAAGTAAAGTGAACAGTTTTATTGAACTGCAGCATCAATGCAATCATTTATTAAAAGAATATCCGCAATTGCTGGTAGAGCAATATATTATAGGCAGGGAGTTTACTGTATTAGTTGCGGCTGATGCCCACAATGAAAAAAAGTGCAAAGTGTTTCAACCCATTGAATATATTTTCCCTGAAGGCAGAACCTATAAAACCTACGCACTCAAAACATCCGAGCTCCATCCTGAAAGTAATATTGCTGTAACCGACCCTTCTATCAAACAACAATTAACAGAGGCTGCTCAACGCATCTTCCGCAGTTTTGGTGGTGTAGGTTATGCAAGAATGGATTTTCGAATGGATGAAAGCGGAAAGATATATTTTCTTGAAATCAACTTTACCTGCTCCGTATTTTACAAAGATGGATATGAAGGCAGTGCTGATTATATCTTAAAACTGGATGGCATTGGTCAAGCCGGATTTTTAAAACACATCATTGAAGAAGGCATTGCCCGCCACAAAAGGCGACAGAAAAAATACAGGATGAAGGGCAACAGCATTGCCGGCTTTGGTATTTATGCCACTCAACCCATTGCGCAAGGTGAAGTTATTTTTAAAGGCGAAGAACGTCAGCAACGTATCGTTACCAAACGCTATGTAGAGCAAAACTGGCTCCCGGAAGAGAAACTTTTGTTCAAACACTACGCAGTCCCGCTAAGCGAAGAAGTATATGTTTTGTGGGATAACAACCCATCCGAATGGGCACCTCAGAACCACTCCTGCAACCCTAATACCGCTTATATCGGACTAAATTTAGAGGCCATAAGGCCAATTGTTGCGGGGGAAGAACTTACTATGGACTACGCTCAGCTCCTTAACGAAAGCGCCGAAACCTTTGATTGTCAATGCGGTGCATCCAATTGCCGAAAAATTATTTCAGGCCCTAAAGGCAATCATGTTACGGGAAGAGAACAAAATTTCAGGAAGCCTTAACCTTCCAGCCACATACCTTCTCCCTAAATTTGCACTGTACTCTGCTACCCAACCGGGGTGCTACAACACTTACAACCCAGCCCCGCCAATATAATTATTGGCCTTACTAAACCCCGGTCATTCTGCAAAGTCTATTGTTGAACGATCTAAAGAAAAAGGATATTCCGTATGCCCGGAACATGGATTATACAGACAATTTTAAAAAAGCACAAATACCAATTGCTGCTTACTTATACCCTGTTTGCGATTGAGATGCTGGGCTTACTCCTGCGCCCTTACTTTTTGGGCGAAGCTGTAAACGGCTTGATTAAAGGCAGCTATGAAGGTTTGATTTATCTGGTGGGCGCCCATTTGGTGTGGGTGGTTACAGGCACCATCAGGCATCTTTATGATTCAAGAACCTATTCAGAAATCTACACGGCACTGGTTACAAGATTAATGACCCGTAACCGTAACAAAGAAGTATCAACCCTCAGCGCACACTCCACTTTATCCAGAGAGTTTATTGATTTTTTAGAGTTTGATTTGAATTATGTTATTGAAGCGGTTTACAATATCGGAGGCTCATTAATCCTGCTCTGCTTTTATGATACACAGGTGGTGCTGCTTTGTATGAGCATGATGATTCCTGTGAGCATAGCGAGTTATTTTTATGGTAAGCGTATGCGGTTGCTCAATAAAAACAAGAATGACGAATTAGAAAAACAGGTAAACATACTGGCAACAAAAAACACCCATCGCATTCATCAGCATTATAACGAACTGCGTAAGTGGCAAATTAAAATAAGCAACCAGGAAGCATGGAATTTTGGGGTGATGGAATTATTGGTGATGATCATTATTACTGCTTCCTTACTCATTTCATCCAAAGCAAATGGTGTGGTGATGCAGGCAGGTGACTTGATTGGTATCTATACCTATATTCTCAAATTTGTGAGCGGGCTGGATACCATCCCATACATGATCCAACGTTTGGCTTCTTTGAAAGATATTATTCACCGTGTTGAAGAAAGTAGTGATACGGATGAAAAAGAATTTGAACCGGAGCCTGTGTTGAGTGAGGTGGCGTAATAATCAAACCGCACTCAGAAGAGAGCAGACCTGACAGGTTCAGTCAAAGAATATCTATTCCCTTATTTGTACTGTTTCATTAAGTTCACAACCTGTCAGCGTCAAATTATATCAGACACTGACAGGTTTGTTTTTGAATGTTGTAGTGGCTAATCAAATGATTACAGGTTGAAGTGACTTAACCTGTCAGGTCATTTACTTATGATGAAAAAGAATTTGAACCCGAGCCTGTGTTGAGTGAGGTGGCGTAATCACAACGGCTTACTCCACTCTCTTCCAAAAACTTTTTGCAGTAATTGTGTACTTCTTGCTTCTGCTTTGGTGCGTATAGCGATTTCCTGCTCTTCTATTTTCTTAAACATGGCAAGTGCTACTGCTCCTGCCAGCAGGTTATCAATATTCAAATTGAGCAGGGAGTTATTACCCAATAAAGGTTTGGCAGGGCCCAGCATATCATCCCAAGCCTGTGTTACATTGTATTTATTTAAAGCTGTTCGCATGACGGGCGTAATGGCGCTGCGTAAACTGTCGCCAATGGTTCTTCTTAAATAATCCGTTGCTCCTGTGCCGCCGTTCTTTACAATGCTTACTGCGTCACGAATCGTCATCTTCTTGATTCCTGATAAAAAAACAGGAATGGATTGCTCAGCCGATTCTGTTGCCGCATTGGTCACGGTATTGGTGAATTTATCTACTTCTTTGCTCAATCCCAATTGCTGAACGGTTTGCAACACCTTGCCCAATTCACCCGGCAGCACTGCTTCTACCAGCGATTGTTTATTGATGATGCTCTTCATACCGGCTCCAATGGTGAGCATCTCTTTAATAGCTTCCGCCGCATCACCTTCATTTAAAATATAATTGAGCGTTTTGCAACCGCTGAGCAGCATGGTTGCAGGCAAGAGTAACATGCATAAGAGTCGCTTCATAGTTTTATGTTTAGCTTGCAAAGACTCTTTGATTAAGACAACTAGTGCGAAACACTTTCCACATCAGCAGGATTGTGTTTGTGCCGGAACAACAAACCAAACAACAATGCCACCACCAACGCATAAATAGCAAAAGCCAGCCAGGCACCCTGCCAGTTTGTTTGACCATTGGGCAAAATATAATACTTGCCAATAGCCCAGCTGCTGATGATGGTTCCAAGAAAAGCACCTACCCCATTACTCATCATCATAAACAAACCCTGTGCACTGCTTCTGATTTTTGAATCCGTTGTAGTTTCTACAAACAAAGAACCTGAGATGTTGAAGAAATCAAATGCCATTCCATAAACAATATTGGAAAGGATGATCATCCATAACCCATCTGCCGGGTTGCCGAAGGAAAACAAACCAAAACGAAGCACCCATGCAAACAATGAAATTAACATCACTTTTTTGATTCCAAAACGTTTCAGGAAAAACGGAATGGCAAGAATGAATAATGTTTCAGAAATCTGAGAAATGGATATTACAATCGTTGAATATTTTACAACCAATGAATCAGCATACATTGGAATTTCTTTGAAACTGTCTACATAAGCATCGCCATACATATTTGTTAATTGCAGGGCACCACCCAGCAACATAGAAAACAAAAAGAACAAAGCCATTTTATAAGTACCGAACAATTTAAACGCATTCAATCCCAACTGCTCAATGATGGAAGCATCTTTAGCAATCGTTTTTTGTGGCGGACATTTGGGTAAGGTAAACGAATACAAACCCAAAATGATGGCTAACACGGCAGCGATATAAAATTGATTACCGTTTGCTTTACTTCCTGTAAGATTCGTCACCCACATAGCTACAATAAAACCAATCGTGCCCCACACACGTATGGGTGGAAACACCTTAACCACATTATATTGATTGTTTTTTAAAATGGTGTAAGCTACAGCATTGGATAAAGCAATCGTGGGCATATAACATAGCATTGCTGCCAAAATATAATAGAATAAAACGGCAGGGTCATCTACGCCCGGCACCATAAACAACACAATGCCGTATAAGATATGCAG
>CAYPBV010000117.1:0-10506 GCA_964409025.1 uncultured Chitinophagaceae bacterium
GAGTGGGGCGGGTTACGGTGTCACTACGATAGTCGATCATAGGATGGCGAAGATACACCTGCTTAGACTTGTTTAATATCAACGGTGGAAATATTCAGCACTTGACATTTTTTTTATACATGTAGGGGACAGTCCTGCAGAATTGTACACAAATTCCTGTGCTTTATACACAAATCTGCCGTTTTCAGCCGTTATTTCTGTAGTTTTGCAGGCTTTTAAAACCAGTATCCTTAATTTTAAGAGATTCCGGTAGTACGGCACGAAACAAATCATTGTCTATCACGTTTATAAAAGCAAGAACAGTTCACTATGCGGCAACTTAAAATTGCTACCCAGATCACCAACCGCGATTCGCAGGCAGTAGAAAAGTATCTACAGGAAATCTCTAAGATTCCGATGATCACTCCCGAAGAGGAAACCACACTGGCCCAGCGTATCAAGAATAAGAATGATTATCGGGATTCGCAGCGCGCTTTAGACAAATTGGTGCAGGCCAACTTACGTTTTGTGGTATCTGTTGCCAAGCAGTACCAGCACCAAGGCCTTTCCTTGAGCGATTTAATCAACGAGGGTAACCTCGGCTTGATCAAAGCAGCCCAGCGTTTCGATGAAACCAAGGGTTTTAAATTCATCTCATACGCCGTATGGTGGATTCGCCAGTCCATTTTACAGGCGTTGGCAGAGCAGGGCAGATTAGTCCGCCTGCCTCAAAACAAAATTGGCACCTACAACAAAGCCAATAAGGCTTACATGGCTTTTGAACAGGAACATGAGCGTGAGCCTTCAACTGAAGAGCTGGCCGATATCCTGGAAATGAGCGAAACTGAAATCAACAACATTTTCCAGAGCAACACCCGCCACACATCACTGGATGCACCCGTGCACGAGGCAGAAGATGTGGCTATGGGCGATTTGCTGGAAGGAAGTGACGATACTGATGAGGATGTGATGAAAGATTCACTCCGCAATGAAATTCGCAGGGTGTTAAAATCACTCAGCCCCCGTGAAGCTGAAATTGTGAATGCCTATTTTGGACTGGATGGTGAAAATGGAGTTACCATTGAGCAAATCGGTCAAAAATATGACCTCACAAAAGAGCGTATCCGTCAAATTAAAGAAAGAGCAATTAAGCGTCTTCAAAAAGCCCGTTTCAGCAATGCGCTGAAGAGTTATCTGGGCAATTAAGAAGGAATGTTAATGGGTATTAAGTATTGGTCCGCCTCTCACAAAGGGGCGGATTTTTTTTGTATTGAGAACGAAGTGAATTAAAAAAAGAGAATACTAATAAGATTCAAATTCCAGTCAATATGATTCTAGTGCACCTCCCATCATTTTTCTTTCGCTAATTCTTTTGTTTGCCTATTTTCGGCATCTCAAATTTTGATATGAAGAAAATAATTGCATTGGCCATGCTCTGCTTCAGTTTTTTAGCAGCAGAAGCACAATTACAAAGTCCTGAACAATTTTTAGGTTATAAACTCGGAAGTAAGTACACGCCTCACTGGCGTGTGGTGAGTTATTTTAATCATGTAGCCGCCTCCATGCCCCGTCAGGTGAAACTTCAGTCATACGGACTTACCAATGAAGGCCGCACACTCATGGTGGCTTTTGTAGCAAGTGAAGAAAACCTCGGTAATCTTGAAAACATCCGTCAAAATAATTTGCGTCTCGCCAACCTTTCAAGAGATAAAATGGCACCGCAGGAAAATGCGCCCGGCATTGTTTGGCTCAGTTATAACGTGCATGGTAATGAAACCAGCAGCAGTGAAGCAGCCATGCTCACCATTTATTCATTGCTTGATCCTTCCAATACAAAATCAAAAGAATGGTTAAAAAATACGGTAGTAGTTATTGACCCCTGTATTAATCCTGATGGTCGTGACCGTTATGTAAACTGGTTTACTTCTGTTGTAGGAAAACATGCCAATCCACGGATGGACACACGTGAGCATCGTGAACCATGGCCCGGTGGCAGAACCAATCATTACAATTTTGATTTGAACAGAGATTGGGCATGGCAAACGCAGGTTGAAAGTCAGCAGCGGGTAAAACTCTACAACCAATGGATGCCGCATGTACATGTAGACTTTCATGAGCAGGGCATCAATGAACCTTATTATTTTGCTCCTGCAGCAGAGCCTTTTCATGAAGTGATTACACCATGGCAAAGAGATTTTCAAACCATCATCGGAAAAAATCATGCAAAGTATTTTGATGCCAATGGCTGGCTCTACTTTACCAAACTGCGTTTTGATTTGTTTTATCCATCTTATGGTGATACCTATCCCACATACAATGGAGCAATTGGAATGACCTTTGAGCAGGGCGGTCACTCCGCAGGTGGTACAACAGCACTCACGGAAGAAGGAGATACACTCACACTTTACGATCGCCTCATTCATCATTACACAACGGGTATGAGCACAGTAGAAATGAGTAGTGTAAACAATGCAAAGATGCTGGCTGAATTTCGCAGCTTTTTTAATCGTGGTGTGAGTACAGGTTTTGGTGAGTATAAAACCTATGTGATTAAAAATATTCCTAAAGACGAACAGCGGATTAAAGCTTTTCTTGACGTACTGGATAAAAATGGTATTCAATACGGCAGTGCAGCAGCAGCATCCAAAGGATATAATTATCATACAGGAAAAGACGAAGCATTTACTATTGCTGCCGGTGATGTAGTCATAAGTTCATTACAGCCACGCTCTGCTATGGTACAGGTATTGCTGGAGCCCAAATCAAAGTTGAGCGATAGTGCTACCTATGATATTACCGCATGGAGTTTACCCTACGCCTATGGACTTACAGCTTACGCATCAAGAGATAAGATTGCTGCAGGCAGTTATACAAAACCTGCTCCTGCAACTAATACAGCAGCTGATGTATATGCATATGTAATTAAATGGGAAGGTGTGCAAAGTGCCAGAGCAGCGGGGGAATTATTGAAGAAAGGTGTTACACTCCGCTACAGCGAAGCGCCATTTGAAGTAGATGGTCAAAGTTTTGACCGTGGCAGTATGATTGTAATGAAAACCAGCAATACAAAGTTTGGCAGTAATTTATGGAAAATGGTAGCCGATGCCTGTAACGCTGCAGATGTAAAAGCACATGCAGTAAGTACAGGTTTTGTAAAAAGCGGAGGTGATTTTGGAAGTGATATTGTACACCCCATCAAGCACAAGCGTGTGGTGTTACTTACAGGTGATGGTGTAAATGGAAATGCGGCCGGTGAAATCTGGCATTTCTTTGATACGCAATTGAATTATCCATTGTCATTAGTTAATGCCAGTGATTTTGGCAGAATAAAATGGAGTGAAACCGATATCATCATTATGCCCGATGGTAACTATCGTTTCCTTAATGATAAAGCACAGGCAGAACAATTGAAAGACTGGATAAACAAAGGTGGTCGTGTTATAGCTCTGGAAAATGCTGTTGGTGCTTTTGCAAGATTAGAGTGGGGATTAAAATCAAAGAAATCAGAAGAAGAAAAAAGTAAAGATCCTTATGATCCTTTAAAGTCTTTTGAAAATCGTGAACGTGATTTTATTTCTTCCTTTACTCCCGGCAGTGTGTATAAAGTGGAGCTGGATAATTCACATCCTTTAGCATTTGGATATCCTAAATTTTATTACACCTTAAAACAGGATGATAATATCTATGAATTTTTTACACCCGGCAGCGGATGGAATGTAGGTGTGATTAAAAAAGATGCACAGTTGGCTGGGTTTGTAGGCAATAAGTTAAAAGACCGGTTAAAAGATGGGTTGTTAATTGGTGTGCAGGATTTGGGTAATGGCGGCATTGTTTATTTTACAGATGATATCATCTTCCGCAGTTTTTGGGAGAATGGAAAGTTGATGTTGTGTAATGCGGTGTTTTTTTAGTTTCGTCAGCAGCCCTCTTCGGACGTTGAAACGTGGTTTTTTGTTATACTCAGAGCCATCTATTCTCTCTCCGGAAAATAACTTACGGAAACGAAAGGTTAAACTCTTAATCCCCTGCACCAGCGGGGGATTTTTTATGTAAATGGATGAGAGCCTCACGGTCATTCCATTATCTTCGCCCTTACTAATTTTCAGCATGAACAGATTAATTGCATTGCTTGTTTCCATTGTAAATGTAACCGTGGCTGTTGCACAAACACCCACTTCTTACAGCAGTTCGGAAATTTTATTGGGCATTAAAAAATTAAAAGTAACCGGAAGTGTATTGTACATAGCTGCGCATCCTGATGATGAGAATACCCGGTTGCTGGCCTACATGAGTAAAGAACGCTTGTACCGCACCGGTTATTTGAGTATGACCCGTGGTGATGGCGGGCAAAATTTAATTGGTGATGAACAGGGAATTGAACTGGGTTTGATTCGTACACAGGAATTGCTTGCTGCACGGCGCATTGATGGAGCAGAACAGTTTTTTACCCGTGCTTATGATTTTGGATTTTCAAAAAGCACGGATGAAGCATTGAAGATTTGGGACAAAGAAAAAATATTGAGTGATGTGGTTTGGGTTATCCGAAAATTTAAACCAGACGTTATTATCACCCGTTTTCCGCCGGATAACCGAGCCGGGCATGGGCATCATTCTGCATCTGCGGTACTGGCTCAAGAAGCATTTACTGCAGCAGCTGATCCCAAACGTTTTCCTGAACAGTTTGGTTATGGTGTAGAACCATGGAAAACAAAACGTATTTTCTGGAATACGTTCAATTTTGGTGGCGGTGCCAATACAACTGCTGAAAATCAAATGAAATTAGATGTGGGTGTATTTAATCCTTTACTTGGAAAAGGTTATGGTGAGATAGCCAGTGAAAGCCGCAGTCAGCACAAGAGTCAGGGCTTTGGTGTGCCCCGGCAAAGAGGACAGTCCTGGGAGTATTTTACACTGGTAAATGGGGAGGCTGCTTCTAATGATGTAATGGAAGGCATCGTTACTGATTGGAGCAGGGTAGAAGGTGGTGCAGAAATCAATCAGATGATTGAAAAGATAATTGCTGCATATTCTTTTACCAATCCGTCTGCATCTGTAAAAAGTTTAATACAGTTGTACAAAACCATTGAAAATATAAAAGATGGCGACTTGAAAATCAACAAGCTTTTTGAAATCAGAGAATTAATCAAGGCTTGTGCAGGATTATGGCTTGAGGGAAGCTCACCCGATTTACATGCAGTACATGGCGATAGTTTAAGAGTAAACATTTCAGTGATTAATAGAAGTGGTTTGAATATTAAACTCAATACATACAGGGTTTTACATTCTACTGACGGGTTTACGCTTTATCCACCATTTACTGATGCTATACAAATTGAAAAAAACAAATCATTTATAAAGGCAGAAAAAATTGTTGTGAATAACAAGTTCCCCATTTCACAACCTTATTGGCTGATTGAGAAAATGAATACCGGTTCATTCAATGTAAACAATCAGAAAATGATAGGAGCATCTGAAAATGAGGATGATTTTATTGCTTATTTTAATGTAAATATTGAAGGGGAAAATATTGATTTTTTTACACCGGTTAAGCATAAGTTCACTGACCCAGTAAAAGGAGAAATATACTGGCCTTTGCAGGTAGTTCCAAAAATATCACTTGAACCGGAGCCTGGTGTGTTTGTTTCAAACGGCAAAGAAAATAAAACTGCCAATTTGCACATTCGTTCTTTCACAAACTTTAATACAGCCAAAGCCACATTGAAAGGGCAGGGCAGTAACGGCGTTGTAAAAGCTGAAATTAAAAATGGGGCATCAGGTTCAGTGATGAATGTGAATTCAGAAAAAACAGTTCCCATTACTGTGAATAAAGAAAATCTTTCAAAAGATGTAAACTTTTGGGTAGAAGAAAATGGTAACAAATGGAGTGACAGTTATCATGAAATCAATTATGATCATATTCCACGCATCAGCTATTTTGATAAACCTGTTATTAAATCATTTGTTACTGATATAAAGATTGCCTCTAAAAAAGTAGCTTACATTAAAGGCGCCGGTGATAAAGTGGCAGAAGCTTTAACACAAATGGGCTACACCGTTGAATTTTTAGAAGAAAAAGATCTAACTTTTAATAACCTCAAACAATATGATGCTGTTGTTACCGGTGTGCGTGCCTATAATGTACATGCATGGCTCAGCAATGCGTATGATGCGTTAATGCAATATGTAAAAGAAGGAGGTGTATTATTAGTTCAATACAACACCAGTAATCAAATTGGTCCCGTTAGAGCTAAGATTGCTCCTTATCCGTTTAATATCTCCAGAAACCGTGTAACAGAAGAAGATGCAAAAGTTACTTTTCTGCAACCAAGTCATCCGGTCTTAAACTATCCCAACAAAATCACAGAAAAGGATTTTGCCGGATGGGTACAGGAACGCAGTGTGTACGAAGCTGATGGACTGGACAGCAATTATGTATCCATTTTTGGAATGAATGATGCCGGTGAGCCACAACGTAAAGGAAGTTTAATTCTAGCTGATTATGGTAAAGGACGTTTTGTATATTCGGCAATCGCTTTCTTCAGGCAATTGCCTGCGGGAGTGCCGGGAGCGTACCGGCTGTTTGCCAATTTGATTGCCAAGCCGGGCGAAACAATGATTTATGATAAAGTAGATAAAGAGCCCCAATAAAACTTCTCCCTCGTTCCCTCTCCTAAAGGCGGGGGAAGCAGAGCCGGAAAGTTTTAATTAAATAAAGGAATTAAGCATTTCAACTGTTACACAGGCATGAGCAACCAGAATAGAAAACAAACTAGCATCGAAAAAACTTTACTCATCGGTTTGGGTTTGGGATTGCTCATTGGTTTTTTAAGCAAGCGAATTGCATATGGCTTACTGCTGGGTATTGGTTTAACTTTTCTCATCAGTTATTTGATGAAACCCAAAGAAGAAGATAATATAAGATGAGCAGCAACTGTCTATCCCCTCCACGGAGGGGCGGTAGAGTGTTAAACATGAATGAAGATTGAAAGGGGTGGGTTGCTCAATAGAATTATCAAACGTACAAGAGTCAAGACGCTTACGGCCTTGATGCCGAATATTAACTTCGACATGCGACGTAACTAACGCCCAATAGAAGTACAAAATTTTATAACATAAAATGAATTCAACGAACAATCATAACTGGAAGAATTGGTATATCGCCGTAGCAGCAGTGTGGTTGTTACTCATTATTGCTTTTTATTTCTTTACCCAAAACTTCAAATGAATTTTCAGCTTACAGATTGGATAGTACTTTGTGTTACGCTGCTGGGTGTAATAGCATATGGCATTTACAAAAGCAGGACCAACAAAAATCTGGAGGGTTATTTTTTAAGTAACCGTCAAATGCCGTGGTATTTAGTATTGCTGGGTATCATGGGTACACAGGCGAGTGCTATTACTTTCTTAACTGCACCGGGACAAGCTTATACTGATGGAATGGGTTTTATTCAAAACTATTTTGGATTACCACTGGCCATGATAGTAGTGAGCATCACCTTTGTACCACTGTTCAACAAATTGAAAGTGTTTACAGCTTATGAATTTTTAGAAACAAGGTTTGATCTTAAAACAAGAACACTCACTTCCTTTCTGTTTTTATTTTCAAGAGGGCTTAGTACAGGCATCAGCATTTTAGCACCATCACTCATACTCCACAGCATGATGGGTTGGGATATATATATCACCAATATTGTAATGGGAGGATTGCTGATTATTTATACTGTAAGTGGCGGAGCTAAAGCTGTGGCTTATACTCAGCAACTGCAATTCATCATCATTTATATAGCTATGTTTCTGGCAGGATGGTACGCTTTGAAATCACTGCCCGGTGGCGTAGGTTTTACTGATGCCTTACATGTAGCAGGTAAAGCAGGTAAACTCAATGCCATCACAACAGGCTTCACTGAAAAAGGATTTAACTGGACAGATAAATATAATTTGTGGAGTGGAATTATTGGCGGTTTCTTTTTATCACTGAGCTATTTTGGAACTGATCAAAGTCAGGTAGGAAGATATTTAACGGCAAAAGATACCAGAGAAAGCAGATTGGGTTTGCTGATGAACGGGTTGGTAAAAATTCCCTTGCAGTTTTGCATTTTGCTGATTGGTTGTTTGGTGTTTGCCTACTACGCTTTTTTTAATGCACCGCTTTCATTTAACCGCTTGCAGGAAGAAACAGTGTTGAAAAGCAGTTATGCCGGTGCTTACTCTGCTGCACAAACACGGTATGAATTGTTACAGCAAAACAAGCAGCAAACAGTGGCCCAATTGTCAGTAGCCGTAAAAGAAAAGAATGAAATAAAGATTGATGAATACAGAACGCAATTGCAATTGCAGGAAAAAGAGAGTAATGCAATTCGCAAGGAAGTAAAGACGATGATTGAAAAAGCAAGTCCCGGTGCTGATACCAAAGATGCCAACTATGTGTTTCTGTATTTTGTGAGTGATGTGTTGCCCACCGGATTGGTAGGGCTGGTAATTGCCATTATTTTTCTGGCTGCTTGGGGCAGCATTGCTGCGGCATTAAATTCTTTAGCTTCCTGCACCATGATTGATTTTCATAAAAAGTTTTCTACTGCACAATTGAGTGCTGAACAGGAATACAAATGGGGGCGAATCTATACATTACTATGGGGATTGTTTTGTATTGTAGTGGCATTCTTCAGTTACAGCCTTGGCAATAGTTTAATTGAAGCAGTTAATATTCTGGGCAGTTGGTTTTACGGAACCATACTTGGCATCTTTTTAGTAGCGTTCTATTTAAAGAATGTAAAAGCAGATGCTGTATTTATTGCTGCTTTACTTGCTGAAGTAATTGTTATTGGTACCTATTACCTTAAAATTGTTTCTTTTTTATGGCTGAATGTGATAGGAGCTGTGGCGGTTATTGTTCTTTCTGTTCTTCTCCAGTTTGTTTTAAAGAGCAAAACGAAGAAAAAAGTTTTGTGAGATAGTATAGTAACCAATAAAAAATTACCATCTGTTTTTATACTAATCGATTTATTTTTGTGATATGAAGTATTGTATTGTTCTAATCGTATTCTTTTTTATTGCATGTATTACTGAAAGTTGCGGAAAGCGTTGTAATGATTCAGGATGTACCGGCACAGATGTACCTCTGTTTGGTTTTCGCTTATCCAATAATGCTAATAAGGATTTACTCACCGGAGCCTTTAAAGTGTATGATTCATCACAATTGAGGATAAAAGCAAAGCGTGTTAATGCATCATCTTTAGAGGATATTTCAAGAGGTTTCCGTTTTTTTGGTGATACACTGGCTATTACGTCCTTTTCGGTAAATGAACGTTTTTCAGTTTATTATCTGCAATTGAACGGAACAATTACAGATTCTTTTTTCTTTCGTTATAATAAAAATGTAAATGCCTGTTGTGATTTGAGTCAGTTTAATTTTACCCAGCACAATACAATGGCTGTTACTGCATCAAAACTTCCTTACCTGCATGTAATCGTTAAATGATTTCTGTTACACATTAAATCTGAAATGCATCACATCTCCATCTTTTACCGGGTATTCTTTGCCTTCTATTCTTAATTTACCATTTTCACGGGCTGCAGCTTCTGTTTTGTAGGTAATGTAGTCATCATAACTTATAACTTCGGCTTTGATAAACCCTTTTTCAAAATCTGTATGAATCACACCGGCGCATTGCGGCGCTTTCCAGCCTTTGTGAAAGGTCCACGCACGTACTTCCTGCACACCGGCTGTGAAATAGGTTTGTAAATTGAGTAAATGATATGTTGAACGGATAAGACGATTTAATGCCGGCTCTGTCATTTTA
The DNA here is from genome assembly GCA_964409025.1 of uncultured Chitinophagaceae bacterium. Taxonomy (GTDB): domain Bacteria; phylum Bacteroidota; class Bacteroidia; order Chitinophagales; family Chitinophagaceae; genus Lacibacter. Next base: position 9,780 of record CAYPBV010000117.1, read on the forward strand.
TATTCGTCCATAAACAACTGCTTATCATCAGGGTCTTCCATTTCACTTATTTGTGCTTCAATACTGTTGTTCATTACAATCACTTCGGCACCTTCATCTTTTACGGCAGCTATTAATGCCTCTGAATATTTATTACCGGTATGCATACTGGCTTCATCCAAATTGGCTACATAAAGTGTAGGCTTGGCAGTTAATAAAAAGCAATCAGCAATGGCAGGCAGTTCAGCACTGTTTAAATCCAGTGAACGGATACTCTTTCCCTGTTCCAGATGTGCTTTACATTTCAGCAATACTTCCAGCTCCGCTTTTCCTTTAGCATCACCGGCCCGTGCTGCTTTTTCTATACGCTGAATTTTCTTTTCAACTGTTTCCAGATCTTTCAACTGCAATTCAGTATCAATAATTTCTTTATCACTCACAGGGTTAATCGCCCCTTCTTCACGCAATACATTTTCATCTTCAAAACAACGAATCACATGAATGATGGCATCCACTTCACGGATATTGGCCAAAAATTTATTACCCAATCCCTCGCCCTTGCTGGCACCTTTTACCAGCCCGGCAATATCTACAATTTCAATTTGTGTGGGTACAATTTTTTCCGGATTTACCAGCTCAGCTAATTTTCCCAAACGTTCATCCGGCACATCCACCAGACCCACATTGGGTTCAATGGTACAGAAACGATAATTACTTGCCTGTGCTTTGGCACTATTGCTTACAGCGT
>CAYPBV010000118.1:0-10460 GCA_964409025.1 uncultured Chitinophagaceae bacterium
TTTTCAGGAAGAAAATCAAACAGTGAAACTTTTTCACCACTTTCAAATTGCGTTTCTACATTGGGAATAATACTTACCTGAGCTAATCTTCTTTCACTCAACTGTGTTTCCGGATCAAAAATGCGGATGCTGTCCACATCATTACCAAACAATTCAATACGATACGGCTTTTCATTGCCAAATGAATAAATATCTAAAATGCCTCCACGCAATGCAAATTGCCCGGGCTCATATACAAAGTCTGTTCTGCTGAATCCCAAATCCACCAAAAAACTCATGATACCATCTACATCCAGGGTATCATTGGTTTTTATGAGCAGCATATTACCCTGTAATTTTTTGGGCAATACCACTTTTTCAAACAGCGCTTCCGCATACGTAACTATGGCACCAACCCGTTGGCCTGTAGGCATTGAAAATCTGGTAAGTGCTTCTGTGCGCAGCATTACATGTGATGCATTAAGCAACTTGAAATTCTTTGGGTGCTTGAAGGAGGAAGGGAAGTAAAACAGGTTCAGCTCGTTGGTAATGCTTTCCAGCGAATTGTGAAAGTAAGCTGCTTCTTCCGCATCGTTAAGAATAAACAAATGATTGGTTTGTTCCTGACTTGGATGATTAAAAACAGATGCTGCTACAAATTGTGTAGCACTTCCATGCAGGTTTTTAAGATAGATGCGCTGGGTTTGAGAAAAAGAAAGTCTGTCCGCCAATTGAAAAAGGCGGGGGTCATCTGTAAACTTCTTCAACAACATTTCAAAATTCACGGAATGCAAATATAAGTACTCACACTTTTAAACCCTTATTCTCTTGACGAATGTCCTGTATATGTTTTGAAATATGGCAATATTGTATAAATTTGACAGTCAACCAATCCTCAGTGAAACCAAGCATTCCATGAAACCCCAACAGTGTATTACAAATAATTTACCATCTGCTGCTTTCAAAATTATTTTTGGTCTGTTATTTATTGCCGTTTTTTTGTTTATCCCCGAAACAGTTTCATCGCAAAAAATTATCAGCACCCTGCATTTAAAGAGCGGAGATGTACTTATAAAAGAAATTATTTCTGATGACGGTATTAAAGCCGAGTTGAATAAAGGCAGGTGGAGTACCCAAACATATGCAGTGCTGGTTTTTGAAAAGGCTCCGACGGCAGAACAGATACAGCGGCTTGCAAACAGCGGGGTTGAATTTCTGTATTATTTTCCTGATAATGCTTACCAGGTACGGTTTCAATACACTGCATCAGTTTTTATTTTAAAAGAGGCAGGTGTTAAAAGTGTAGTACAGCTTGATGGCACTATGAAATACGGTAAAGCATTACAATCATCAGTTGCAGCGTTTGAACCATCAGCTACTTATATTAAAATAAGTATTCAATTGCATCCAGGAGTAGATGCACGAACTGTTTTGCCCCAATTACAGCAATCAGGATTTGAATTAACTGACGATAAATTTTTTAACGGTGGTATACTTACAGGTAACATCAGCAAAAGCGAATTGAATAAAATTGCTTCTTTGCCTGTGGTTGGTTATGTTAATCTTGCACAGTATGAATTACAATTGCTAAATCAAAATGAAAGAGGCTTTTACGGATTATCCGGACTTACAAGTTTGCAGGGAGCATCAAGAAATTTAAATGGCTCGGGAGTAACAGTGGGAGTAGGAGATAATGCAGATCCTTCATCACATATAGATAATCAGTTAAATCTTATTAACCGTAATCCCAATATCATTTCAGGTTCAGCTCATGGTACCCTGGTTACCAGTATTGTGGCGGGTGATGGTATAATACGTGAATATTTTGCCGGCACAGCACCGGGCACTCAAATTGTAAGTGATTATTTTGATTATATACTTACAAAGACTCCTGCGTATATGACAGACTTTGGCCTTACAATTACAAACAACTCATACTTTAATGGATTAGCAGGATGTGTGGGTAATGGTGAATACAATGAATTGAGTGTTTATGCTGATAATCAAATTTTTAATAACCCATTCATCAGTCATGTGTTTGCAGCAGGTAATGATGGAGATTTAACATGTACACCTTATCCGTTTCGATATGGTACGGTTAAAAGTGGTTATCAAGCTGCAAAAAATGTATTATCAGTTGGTAACTGGAATATTTCAGCCAATTTAGTTACAGGGGCATCCAGCAGAGGCCCGGTTTTGGATGGACGCATCAAACCTGAAATACTTGCGTCCGGAAGATTTGTAACAGGTACTAATATCAATAATAATTATGTTACAAGTTCAGGTACCAGTTTTGCGGCTCCGGGTATATCAGGAATTTGGGCTATGTTAACGGAACGCTATAAACAACTTAACGGTGGCAATCCCAAATCAGGGTTAATCAAAAATATTCTTTGTAATACAGCAAGAGATGTTGAAACGGCGGGGCCTGATTACAGCTCCGGTTATGGCATTGTAAATGCACAGAGAGCAGTACATACAATTGAACAAAACCAATATTACAGTAATAGTGTTGCAATAAGTGGTACACACTCACAAGTAATTGCTGTGCCTGCAGGTACCAAACAATTAAAAGTAATGCTTTACTGGCAAGATTTACCCGGCTCACCTGTAGCACCACTTGCACTTGTAAATGATTTGGATTTATCAGTTGTTGACGGCGTTACAACATATACACCTCTTGTACTTAATCCTGCACCAGCATTTGTTACAGCACCCGCAACTCAAGGTGTGGATCGTATAAACAATATTGAACAGGTGGTTATTAATAATCCCGGTACATCTGTTACCATTAATGTTAATGGATTTAATGTTTCAGGCTCACAGGAATTTTTTATCAGTTATGATTTTGTTCAACCCGAATTAAAACTTTTGTATCCACAGGGCGGAGAACGACTTTCAACATTTGCAAGTACATCACGCAGCGAAATGATTATGTGGGAAGCAAATGATAATGGTACGGGTACGTTTAAACTTGAATACTCAACAGATGACGGAGCAACATGGATTGATATTATTGATGGAGTAGCTGCTACAGATTTCAGGTATTTATGGAATGTGCCTGCAGTTAATACTAATAAAGCCAAAGTACGAATCAGACGTTCCTCCGGTTCTGTATATGCAACCTCTCCGGGCAGTTTTGTGATTACAAATCTAAGTGCATTAACTGCTACTGTTCCCTGCGAAGGATATGTAGATTTAAACTGGGGTGCTGTTACAGGTGCTTCTGATTATGAGGTAATGCAATTGGTAAACGGTTCTTTAACGAGTATTGCAACTACTTCTTCTACAAGTTACAGAGTGAGCGGACTAAATAAAAACAACACATTTTGGTTTTCTATTCGTCCACGGCTTACGGATTCAATTGCTGTACGAACAGATGCCAGGGCAATTGTACCCACCTTCGGCGGTCCTTGTGCAGATGCTGCGTTTGATAATGATTTAAAAATTGATTCATTGTTTTTACCGGCAGCAGCACGGAAGTTTACATCTGCTGAATATAGTGCGGCGCAGCCGGTAACAGTTCGTATTAAAAATTTAGACAATGCTGCTTCTTCAACAACCTATACGGTATCATATCAAATAAACGGCGGGCCGGTAGTAACTGAAACACCTGCAATCAGCATTGCTTCCGGAGGAATATTAGATTATACTTTTACAACCACAGCCGATCTTTCTGCCACTGGTAATTACACGCTTAACATAGCTGTTACACAGGCAGGAGATCTCAGAACTGAAAATAATGTGCTTGTTACTACGGTAAAACATTTGAACAATAATCCCATAGTCCTTCCTTCAGTTGAAGACTTTGAAACTACAGGGATCACTGATATGTACAGAAGTTCAGTGATGGGTTTAAATAATATAGATCGATTTGATTTTCAAACTTCCACCACTAATGGAAGATTAAGGACTTTTATTAATACCGGAATGCAGATAAATGGCAACCGATCACTTTATGCAGATGCTGCACAGTTTCTTAGTACATCATCCGTTACAACCAATTCTATAATTGCAACCTACAATATGACTGGTGTGGCTGCTACACCGGGATTAAGGTTTGATTTTCGTTTCAGAAACCAGGGACAATTAAACAACGCACCCGACAATTATGTATGGATGCGGGGCGCAGACAATCAACCATGGATACAGGTATACAATTTATCCTCTAACCAGGGTGAACTGGGAGAAGTAAAACGAATAAGCTTTAATATTAATGAAATCATTGCAAACGCCGGGCAAATACTTACTTCAAGTTTCCAGGTAAGATTCGATCAATCAGGGCGTACAAGTTCAAATAACGGTGTTTATGAAATAAACGGAGATCTTGATGATGGGTTTTCATTTGATGATGTTCGTATTGTTGCTGCAACTAATGATATAACGGTAACACAACTGGTGGCACCTGCTACATTTAATTGCAATGCAGGAGCTTTTGCAGCCATAACAATTCGTGTAAAAAATACAACATCATCTTCATTTACAAATGTGCCTGTTTTTTACAGAGTAGATAATGGTGCGGCTGTAGCGGGAAGTGTTGCTTCCTTATTGCCCAATGCTACTGTTGATTATACATTTACTGTGCCGGCAGATTTCTCTGTTTTTAAAGAATATAAAATTGATGCATGGGCATCTTTGCCAGGTGATGATTATGCCCTGAATGATAGTATCACCAATCAATTGATTTATAACAGCCCGGTTATTACATCGTATCCTTATCTGGAGCGGTTTGAAACGGGCGATGGTAATTTCTTTACAACAGGAAGTTACAGCAGTTGGAAATGGGGTGCTACTGATGCTGCAAGAACTTTTTTAAAGCGGGCAGCCAATGGTAACAACGCATGGTTTACAGATTTAACAGCAGGATATAAGAACAATGAAAATTCATATCTCTACTCACCCTGTTATGATTTAAGTAGTTTAACAACACCTGTTCTGAGTTTTGCACATATATCACAGCAGCAGGATAATTTTGATTTTCATACAATTGAATATACTGTTGATAACGGCAATACCTGGCAACGTCTCGGTTTGGAGAATGGAGGAACTAACTGGTTTACTTCATCCGCACTTACCTGGCGCTTCAGTATTGCAAGATGGCATGTATCAAGTGTGGTTATTCCAACTAATGCTTCCAGTGTAAGATTCCGATTTCTATTGAATAGTGATATTTTCACACAGGGTGAAGGAATAGGAATTGATGATATCAGGATAGGTGAGGGACAAACAATTTATACAGGTACAAACGTTACAGGTATTACTCAAACTATTACCGGCGGGTCAAACTGGGTGCATTTCAGCAGCGGTGGTAATCTTGTTGCCTCCATTAATCCATTAGGACAAAACATGGGCAGTACAACAGTAGATGTATATTTTAACACCACCGGTATTCCAAGGTTTAATAACAACCAATATTATCTGGATCGAAATCTTGTAATCAAGCCTTCTAATTTATTAACGGATAGTGTACTGGTACGTTTTTATTTTACAGAAACAGAAGCAGCAGGTATGATAGCTGCAAATAATTGTGGTACCTGTTCTAATATTTCAGATGCTTTCATAGCCGGTGTTACAAAATACAGTGGTATCAATGAAAATGGTACGCTTGATGATAATACTCCCGGGAGTACTCTTTTTATATCTCCTGTAAATGCAGATGTAATACCTTTTAATAATGGTTATTATGTTGAGTTTAAAGTAAGGAGTTTTTCAGAATTCTGGATTAACAGTGGCGGGCCCAATTTAAATGTTCCATTGCCTGTAACTATAACACAGTTTACAGGTACAAAACGTTACCCTCATATTGACCTTCAATGGAAAACAGAAAATGAAACAAACAGCAGCCATTTTGAAATAGAACGTAAAATTGACGGGGAGCAGCAATTTACATTTATTGACAGGGTAAATGCATCTGGTAATTCGTCACATACAATGAATTATGGTTTTGCAGATTTACAGGCTTTAACAAAAGGAAGAAAATTTCAATACCGCTTAAAAATGGTGGATGCAGATGGCAGGTTCAGTTATTCTAATATCATTACATTGATTCATAACGGTGAAGATGTATTTATTGTAAATGTATTTGCCAACCAGTCATCACAACTGCAAATCATTACAGGTAATAAGCAGCATGTGCGTAATATGAATATTCGTATTACCAATACTGCAGGGCAAATGATTATGCAGCTTCAAAACAGTTACAGCGATATGCGGATGGATGTCTCAAAGCTGCCAACGGGTATTTACTTTATTGAAATCAAATCATCTGATGGCGATAGCTTTATACAGAAGTTTGTGAAGCAGTAAAATGGAGAAAAGATTAAGCAGGCTTATTTCTTTTTATTCTGGTAATAATACCTTCCATATAGCCAATAAATAATGGCAGTATTAATATCATGGAGAAAAATGTAAGTGATAATAATACGTTGTACGCTTTTTCTCTGCCGGTGGTTTGTCGCAATCCTCCCATAATATTAAACACTGCTTTTTCTAAATTTAGCAGCGTGAGTGTAACTATGAGTAAACACATGGGAAAGAGTGCAATGAATAATACATTATGCCATTTCAAATCATCAAACACCTCCAAAAAACGAAACAATAAGCTCAATCTCCACAAAGCTACAATACCCAGAAACCATGCATTCATTGAGGCTGCGGTGTCTATTGGCATAAATCGCTCAACAGGTATAGCGTAGAGTATAGCAGGAAACGAAGTAAGGCTGATAAAGGTGAGCACTTTAAAATAATCCCATTCCTTAAGTTTATAAGGCAGTACAATCACATAGATGAGCATTGCCAGCAGGAAAATATATATAACCGAACCAAGACCTGCATATTGCAACAGTTCTGCGTCAGGATGATCCCAATACCTGCCAATACCTGCCAGCCAGGTGCCAATTAACCCAATAAATAAATGCGATTGTTTAAACGAATGAATATCTTCTTTGGTAAAGCGGAAGAAAAGAATTTTAGGGATGATAGAAAGCTGATGCATATAAGAAACCTTTATTCGATTTTGTAAATTCTATAATCTTTGTGCAGCGAATTTTTAGCAATATTCTTAATATCCAGCATTTGGCCTTTTTTAATAATTGGACAGCCTTGCCAAGCCAAGCCAATTAACATATAACTGTATTTGGTTTTATTTAAACTGTAAACTTTGTCTGAACAAACTGCATAAATCCTAAACTCTTCTACATCAAGCTGCAGCGGTGAGTTGCTTTTCATTTTACTTATAATATGTTTTTCAATACCACAGTTTGATAGATTGTCTGTAGGAAAATAAGGCGGCATAAGAATAAGCGAATCCCACTTGCCGCCAATAATACTGTCTATCAGAATTTGATTGTGTTCATACTCGCCTTTACTTATTTTATTCAATAGCGATTCATTTACAACAACAGAATTTCTGGTACAGGACAAAGAAAACAAGCAGATTACGATTAAAAAAAACAACCGCATATGTTGGTAGTTGTATATTAAAAACTAGAATTGGATAATCCGTTACATGCCTTATTTATATTAACTTTTTTTCTTCACCGGCTTTTTCTTGAGTTCGGGCAATTCGGAAACTTTGGGGTAAATGTCTTTCATTCCTTCTTCACCATAAAAACGCATGAGCAGTTGTACACTTTCGTTTAAGATGCCATAGCGATTGGCATTGAACATTGCCATTTTTTCTTTAGGTAATCGCAACGTAAATGTATTGTTGCCGGCAAGTACTTCATCAAACTTTGGATTGAGCGTATTGAAGTAATATAAATCCATCACTAAATTTTTAGCCATTACTACAGAGCTGAACTTCCCGGCTATTTCCTGTACGGTAATGTTGGAGTCTAACTTTTCAGGTGCAAATTCATTCACTTTGGGCTGCTTTCCATCATTCACCACAGTAGTAACTCCGCCTTTACCTTCCATGATGTAATGTGTGGCAATGAATTTCTTTACATGGTTACGGCTTTCTTCGGGCAGGTAATATTGCAGTTTCCAGAAATCACGGTTGCCGCTTTTTTTAATAGCGCTGTATACTCTTCCCGGGCCACCGTTATAGGCAGCTATAACGAGAAGCCAGTCATTTAAGTCTTTATACAAATCGGTCAGGTATCTGGCAGCTGCGTGTGTGCTTCTGAAATAGTCTGTGCGTTCATCCATCCATGTGCTCACCATCAATCCATAATCTTTTGCAGTGCCGGGCATAAATTGCCACGGGCCACGTGCACCTACCCAACTCGTGGCATTGGTATTGAGCCCGCTTTCTATTACAGCTAAATATTTTAATTCATGCGGCAGGTTGTATTGCATCAAAACATTTTCAATCAACGTAAAGTAGGGAAGTCCCCAGCTTTTCATTTTGGTAAGATTCTTTTGATGCCGCTCTAAATAATCCTGTATAAAACCCCATGCCTGCGGATGGATTTGCCCGTCATAAGGTAATGCTGTACTGAACTGGTTTGTAATAAAAAGATTTTGGAAGCCGTACTTCTCTGCGCCGCTCTGCCCTTTGCCGGTATCTGCAACAGCTGCTCCTTTTTGTGCAAAAGAAGAAATGCCTAAGGAAAAGAAAAACAGTAATGAAAGTAAACGCTGCATTTTAAATCAGGCCTTGTATTGTTTCATCCAGTTATGAGCAAGGCGCAGCAAAGATACTTCATCAAAATGCTTACCCATCATTTGTAATCCAAAAGGCAGGCCATTGCTATGCTGAAACAGGGGAATAGATATGGCGGGTATACCCACAAGGTTGGCAAATACCGTATAAATATCTGCAAGGTACATTTCAACCGGGTCATTATTTTTTTCGCCAATCTTAAATGCTGTGGAGGGCGAGACAGGCATGAGTAGTGTATCTACTTCTTTGAAAATCAACAGAGAGTGTTCATATAGCTTGCGCCGAACCTGTTGTGCTTTTGTAAAGTATGCATCATAATAACCGGCGCTTAAAACAAATGTACCCAGCATAATTCTGCGTTGTACTTCTTTGCCAAAACCCTCCGAGCGGTTAGCTGAATAAAATGCTGTTAAATCTTCTTTAACCGGTATGGATAGGTGTCCATAACGCACACCGTCGTAACGTGAAAGATTGCTGCTTGCCTCTGCAGTTGTTAATATATAGTAAACGGGTACAATGTAATCAAGTAAATCAAAGCTCAATTCTTTTACCTCATAGCCATCTGTTTTGAGTTGTTTCAAAAATTCAAGATGTGTTTCTTTGATTTCTTTATCCAGCCCTTCATGAAGTAATGTTTCTTTGAAATAGCCGATCACTTTCCTTGATTCAGATGATTCTTTTATATCAGAGGCGTAATTAGAAACAGGAGTTGATGAAACGGTGCTGTCAAAATCATCAGCACCTGCAATAACAGAAAGTACCAGAGCTGTGTCTTCAATAGTTTGCGCCAGTATGCCTATTTGATCAAAACTGCTTCCATATGCAATTAATCCATGCCGGCTTATTCGTCCATACGTTGGTTTCATGCCTACAATTCCGCAAAAATCTGCAGGCTGACGAACGGAGCCTCCGGTATCACTTCCCAAACTTATCATACAAAGTTGTGCCTGTACTGCTACAGCACTGCCACCGCTTGAGCCGCCGGGTACACGGCTTTCATCTAAAAAATTTTTTACAGGTCCGTAAACTGAATTTTCATTACTGCTGCCCATAGCAAATTCATCGCAGTTATTGGTACCAATAATGATGGCATCTTCTTCCAGTAGTCGTTTAATGGCTGTTGCATCAAATAAACTGCTGAAACTTTTGAGCATACCGGATGCGGCACTCACCGGGTGTGATTTGTATGCGATCACATCTTTAATGGTAACAACTACTCCATGCAACTTACCAACTGCTTCTCCCGATCTCCGCCGGGCATCCAGTTCTTTTGCCCGTTGCAATGCTTCTTCTTCAAAAACATGCACCAATGCATTAAGATGGCGGAACTGTTGAATACGGTTGAGGTAAAACAATACAGTGGCTTCGCAGCTTGTTTGTTCGTGTTTTAACCGTTCATGATAGGACGCTATGGTAGTAATCGGAAACAAGGCTTGTTCCGTTCAGAGAATTAGATGTGAAGTAAAACGATTATTGTTTGTTAGAAGCGTTGTCGTTAGAGTTTGGGGCTTCTTCTATTTCCTTACGTACTGTATTTTTTGCATCATTAAATTCACGGATACCTTTACCAAGGCCACGCATCAGCTCAGGAATCTTACGACCACCAAACAACAATAAAATAATGATTGCAACAATAATAATTTCCTGGGTTCCTATAACTAAGAAAACGGGTTGAAGATTCATGACAATTAATTTTCTGGGTCAAAGGTACGGTTAAACAAAGAGTAACAACAAATAAAAAAACCACTGGTAAGTGGTTTTAAATCTTTTATGTATCTGTGTCCGGTTTAACGGATATGATGTTTACCGCATTTACCTGCTTTACCATTTGCAGCTTGATACGGAGAAATTCCACGGTTGCAAGATGTAAGAA
>CAYPBV010000119.1:0-10424 GCA_964409025.1 uncultured Chitinophagaceae bacterium
GAATAAACATGTGGAAACCATTTTACAGGCGGCACAGATGGACCGTAATGAAATTCAGCTTAACAAAAAGGATATTCATGTACATCAGGTAATTAAAAAAGTACTTGACAACCTGCAATTGCAGGTACAGGAAAAGAATGGTAAAGTAGAAATGCAACTGAATGCAACCAATGATTTGATGGAAGCTGATGATGTACATTTTACCAATCTTATCAACAACTTAATGGACAATGCAGTGAAGTATTCTAAAGAAGAAGAGCCGCTTCTTTTGAAAGTAACTACAAAAAATGCAGGCAAATTCATTCGTATTACAGTTGAAGATAACGGCATTGGTATGAGCAAAGAAACCGTGAGCCGTGTATTTGAAAAATTTTACCGTGCACACACAGGCAACGTACATAATGTAAAAGGTTTTGGGTTGGGCCTTAGCTATGTAAAAACCATGACCGAGGCTCACAATGGAAAAATTAAAGCTGAAAGTGTATTGGGTAAAGGCAGTACGTTTGTTGCAGAGTTTCCGTTAAAGAAATAAATATATACGTGAAAAAATAAAATTTTTTCATGTAAACACAGCGTTGTTTATCATAGCTTGCAGTTAAAGCTTATGACCATAGTGCCACGCTATGCTATGATCTAATAGAAACGGTGTTGCTATAGATAAACAGAAAACTTATGATAATTATCCATTTTTGTAATATGATGGAAAAGACCCTGAAGTATTTCTTTTCATTTAAGAAAGGCAAGGCAACTATCAGCCCCGCTTAGCCAATTCCTCTTTTAACTTTTTCCAATTTCTGAAATTAAGAAACCATAGAGGCAAAAAAATAACAGGCAGTGCAGTAGAAATGGAAAAACCTTTTTTCATAAACAAATAACCCCCGCTTAAAAACATAAATCCCACACATACACCCAGTACAATTATAACAACTCTCATTGCTTTTTCGTTCTTTTTAAGCTCTTCAGCAGTAAATTCAGAAAGTGGTTTTGGTTTCATAAAACGTTTGATTAAGTGGAAATACTAAAATTAAACATAACAAATTAAAATCGTAAAGGTTGAGTAAGGAAGGGCTATACCCTGCAAGTCCGCCTCAAGGGGAGATTTTGATGGGCTGTTGGTCTATACCCCAAACTGCCTCAAATGATGATCAAGATGTTTCCACATACTTTTGCCCCATTGATCAGCAGTTAACCTGCCAAACATGGGATGTACTTTATCGCCAATGCCTGTCTCACCTTTTTCGTGAAATGCTTTTACAATTGAAAGCATTTCGGCTTTTTCCTTATCAAAATCACGTTGATCAGTTACAATAAAGTTGGGCGCTGTTGGTAAACTTTGACGATAGGGACTATCACTGTACAACAAACTGCGAAACATCCAACCAATTAACGACAATGGATGGCGCCGTAACTTTTTGCTTGTTAACGGCACTTTATATGCTTCTTTACAATGTGTGAGCATTTGTGCTGCCGTCATCTTACCCCATTTACGGGGGCTGTCAGCACTTAACTTGTTAAGGCGCTGCATGATCTCATCATAAGTAGCTTTATCAAATAAAGATTTTACTTCCATGAATGTACGTATTCGTCTTGAGCAAAATAAGGAATAGTATCCTTACTTGAAGTTTCTTTCTGATTCCAGTAATCAACAGTTACAACCTTTCCTTCTTTTGTTTTGAGCATGCGGCCCATCAATGCATTGATAACATTAAACCGTACATCCGTAACACCTAGCGTAAACGTAGAAGGAGCAAGGTTGGGCACAGCAGTTTCTGCAGGTGGTGCTTCGCCATCTGCCGGTTTAGGAGGTGCAGCAACTTTTGGCGGTGGCGATAGAACTGCAATAACTCTAAATCCATTTAGTTCTAACAATGGTTTTAAAAAATCAATGCGCTCCTGTGATGCGTTTTTTTCTACTACAGCACACTTGATACCATTCAAATCTTCAAATTCATGATTTTTATTTATAGCCATTGTTCTTAATTTAAAACTACAAGATTATAAATGTATTGATATGCACCGCTTGCCAATCCTGTAATTACAATACCGAGCACGCAAACAGTTGCAGCAAACTTTGCATAGGTATTCAGGTTGATTTTCTCAATCGCTGCTTCATTTGCATCCATAAATATCGCCTTGATGATGCGTAAATAATAGTACAATGAAATCACCATATTCAACGCCGCAATGGTGATGATGCTATAGTTGCCTTTAGCAGCGCCTGCAAAAATCAAAAAGAATTTACCAAAGAATCCTGCTGTAGGAGGAATACCTGCAAGTGAGAACAATGCAATTGCCATAATCCATGAAAGTAGAGGATTGGTTTTATAAAAACCCTTTAAATCATCAATCGTTTCCTTACCTGTAGTACTGCTGATGATGCTCACAACACCGAATGCTCCAAGATTCGAAAACACATACACCAAAACAAAATAAATAACAGAAACATTGCCTTCTGTTGTTTGCGCCATTAAACCCAACAAAATAAAACCTACCTGTGCTACAGATGAAAACGCAAGAAAGCGTTTTAAATTCTGCTGACGGATAGCAAATAAATTACCAATAATCGTTGTAGCCATTGCCAATACCATCAGCAAATGATAGGACACTTCATTGAGTGCTGCCGTTGTTTTTGCCAAAAAAGGAACCAACACAAATAACAAACTTCCTTTTGACAATACAGAAAGAAAAGAAGTAACAGCAACAGGCGCACCTTCATATACATCAGCCGTCCACAAATGAAATGGAACAGCAGATATTTTAAAACCAAATCCGGCCATAAGCAATATAAATGAGAAAATCGGCAAGGGTGTTCCGGTTAAATTATCAGACAACTCACTAAATGCAAGCGTACCTGTTGTTCCATAAATAAATGAAATACCAAATAACAACAAACCGGAAGCAAATGCTGATGAAAAAATCATCTTCATTGCAGCTTCAGAAGAACGTTTCTTTTCCAAATCAAAATTCACCAATGCAGCCAATGGAATGGTAGAAAGTTCCAGGCTTAAATAAAACATCAGTAAATGCTGACTGCTGATAAGGAACTGCATACCCATCAATGAACTCAGCAATAACATATAGAACTCAGGTGTATGTTTATGTTGTTTCAACCATGTGAACGATTGCATGGAAATTAATAATGCCCCGAGGTTGAGAATATTTTTTTCAAACACGAACAAGGCATTGGTGTGGTACATATTACCAAATAAACTTCCTTCACGATTGAAGAAAAATCCTGCAACAAGATTGATGAATAATAAAACATTTACTAAATGAAGCAACCGTTCTGTCTTCCATTCCTGAGAAGCAAGTTTTATAAATAACAGTATAAAGAGAATGAGCACCAGCATCAACTCCTGTTTCATAATTTGTATGAATGATAAAAAATCCATGCTCAGTTTCCTGCAATTTTTTGAATAATAGTTTCAGCGCCCGTATTAATGAGCTCAGTAAGCCAGAAAGGTGCAATACCTATTGCAATAATTCCAACCAGCAATAACACCGCTGCTGATTTTTCATACCATTTCGCATCACCCAACTGCAAATAGTCCTCATTCTTAACCGCACCCATAATAGCACTTCCAGTTGCACGAAGAATATACACTGCTGTGACTACAATGGAAGCACAGGCTACAATGGTTGCGATGCGGTAAAAGTTTTCTGCTTTTTCCCATCCGCCCATAAAAACTGTCATCTCAGCAACAAAACCGCTAAAGCCGGGCAGACCCAATGAACACAAACCTGCAATCACAAACACTGAAGAAATAAATGGCATCACCTTTAATAATCCACCCAACTCTGCAACTTTGCGAGTATGAGTGCGTTCATACAACATGCCGATGGCAGCAAAGAAAAGAGCCGTCATTAACCCATGACTCACCATTTGCAACACTGCTCCGTTAATTGCAGTTTTAGTTAACATACCAATACCCAGCAATACAAATCCGCAGTGACTTATAGATGAATAAGCGTTGATGTATTTTAAATCCGTCTGCATCATCGTGGTAAATGCTCCATACAAAATAGCGATACATGCAAGAATGATAATGATGGTTGAATAATGTTGCGCCGCATCAGGCATCAACCATGTTGCCACACGTAAACATCCGTAACCGCCCAGTTTCATACTGATGCCAGCAAGAAACATAGATGCTGCTGTAGGTGCGCTGCTGTGACCATCGGGCACCCATGTATGAAACGGAAACAATGCAGTAAAAATGCCAAAGCCTATAAACACAAATGGAAAAAATAAATTTTGAACAGCAACCGGAATGTTGAGCGATGCGATTTGCAAAACGTCAAATGTATATTCACCTTGAAAAGATGTGTTAAAATACAATCCTGCTAACCCCACAAATACCAATGCAGAACCAGCCATGAGCATCAAAGCCAGTTTCATGGCGCTGTATTCTTTTTTACCACTGCCCCATATACCAATCAATAAAAATTTTGGAATCACTGCAAGTTCTAAAAAGAAAAAGAGTGTAAATAAATCAAGCGATACAAAGAAGCCGTAAGCACCTGCACTTAATAGCAAAAGTAAAAAGAAAAACTCTTTCGTCATGCGTTCTTCTTTCCATGAAACGAGAATGCCCGCAAGTACTACCGTTGCAGTTAAAAGAATCATTGCAATGGAAATTCCATCTACACCTATATGAAAATTAATATGCAAAGGTTGATACCATTGATAGTTCTGCTCAAAAAACATCACACCATTCTTATCGGGATTGATTGTATAGAAATAAAATAATGCCAATGCAGCACACCATTGTAACAATGCACCTGCAAGTGAAATATATTTTGCCTGCTGTTGTTTGAATGGCAACACAGCAAGTGCAGAGAGAATGGGTAATATAACAATTATGAGCAGGTTCATCTTTTTTCTATTTCCATAAATAAATAAAAACTACAGCCAGCGCTACCGCACTACCAAAAAACCACAATACATAGTTCTGCACTTTGCCGCTTTGTATTCCTTTAATCATGTTTGCAATACCTCCTGTTACAACAGCAATACCATTCACAGCACCATCCACAATATGTTTATCCATCCATGCTGAAGGACGTGCAATCAAATTGAAAATGATTTTTTTGGTAATGAAGAGATACAATTCATCAATATAAAATTTCTTCTTTGCTGTTTTATAAATGCCTCCCAAACTGGCCGACCATTTTTCCGGGCATTCATTTTCATGCAAAAACAAATAAGTGGCCAATCCAATACCTGCCAATGCTGTTGCAACTGGTGCGATGGAAAATAAAATGTGCAAGTGAGTTTCCAATGGTTTGCCATCACTGCTCACATATTCGCCAAAAGGAACAAAACCTGCAACGATTGTTAACACTGCTAAAAGAATCAATGGAAATTTCATAGCTAATGTTCCTTCACCATGATGTTCGCCAAGCACCTCACCTCCCGTCCTCTCCAAAGGAGAGGAAGCTTTATTCCAAAAGATAGAAAAATACAAACGGAACATATAAAATGCAGTGAGCCCTGATGTAAGCAACGCAACTGCATACACTATTTTATTGCTGTTATAAGATGCCAATAAAATTTCTTCCTTACTAAAGAAGCCCGACAACACAGGAACGCCTGCAATAGCCAAACATGCAATGAGAAAAACAATATTTGTAAGCGGCATGTACTTGCGAAGGGCACCCATATCTTTCATTTCATTGCTGTGCACCAAATGAATTACTGCACCTGCTGCAAGGAACAATAAGGATTTAAAGAACGCATGTGTAAACAAATGAAACATGGAACCAGTAAATCCAAGTCCTGCTTCACCACCATACCCACTCACACCCAATGCAAACATCATGTAGCCGATCTGGCTCATTGTTGAATAAGCCAATACTCTTTTAATATCTGTTTGTGTGCAGGCAATGATTGCGGCAAACAAAGCAGAAACTAATCCTACCCATGTTACCAATTGCAATGAAGCTTCATTTACGGCAAACACAGGAAACATTCTTGCCACCAGGTAAACACCTGCTACCACCATTGTTGCTGCATGGATCAATGCTGAAACAGGTGTGGGGCCTTCCATTGCATCGGGCAACCAAATGTGTAAAGGGAACATAGCACTCTTACCTGCACCACCAATGAAAATGAGAGCTAATGCCCATGTGAGTATGGATGCGCCGAATAATGAGGTAGAAGTTGCTGAAAGAAATTCAGGTGATTGCGTATTGGTTAATGTTTTTATAATCGTACCAAAGTCAAAACTGTTGCTTTGTACGCCAACGATTAAAATGCCGATGAGGAAAAATAAATCAGCAAAACGTGTAACGATGAATGCTTTCTTGCTTGCCGCAACAGCAGATGGTTTTTGAAAATAATAACCTATCAATAAAAAAGAGGATACACCCACCAATTCCCAAAACATATACATCTGAAAAATGTTGGTGCTGATGACCAATCCCAGCATGGAAAATGTAAACAAGCCGAGGAAAGAATAATATGTTGCAAAACGCTCTTCGCCTTTCATATACCAAAGACTGAAGATGTGCACCATTAATGAAACAACGCTGATAACAACGAGCATCATTACAGAAATGGGGTCAAGAAGCACACCCATATCGATCTGTAAGTTTTCATTAAAAACCAGCCAGGTGTAGTGTAATGCTTTGATGGGTTGATATACATCATTTACTTTACCGTCAATCAAAAAATAATTCCAGGCTGTATATAAAGACAGTACAGTTGACACCATCAGTAAACCTGATGCAATAATTCCTGCTGATGCATTGAAATATTTTTTGCCGAACAGACCCAGAAGCACAAAGGCCAGCAGTGGCAATAAAGGAATAAATAATATGTAAGACGAATAACTCATGGCCTCATCCTCGGTCCTTCTCCCAAAGAGAAGGAGGCCGAGCTTTAGTTTTTTAATTGAACAATTTAATTAAGCATTTCATCTATTTATCTTTTATCGTCATATTTCAAACACTATAAAATTCATTTACATCTTCATCAAGCTGGCCTTGTGCCACGTCATCCTCCCCTCGGGGGAGTCAGAGGGGCTTCTTACTCTTTTAATTCAACCGCATCTTCCACATCAATGGACTGATGACTTCTGTACAAATTAATTATGATAGCCAGCGCCACAGCCGCTTCCGCAGCAGCAATGGTGATGATGAAAATGGTAAAAAAGATTCCATCAACCTTATCAGCATAAAAATATTTGTTGAACACCACAAAGTTGATGTTCACACTGTTTAATATCAATTCCACACTCATAAGCATGCTGATGAGGTTTCTTCTTGTAAACAAACCATACATGCCAATGAAGAACAGGGCTGTGCTGAGGAATAAAATATGTTCAACAGGTATTGACGTCATTGTTCGTTAGGTTTAGTCTTTAATGCAATTACAATACAACCAATCATCGCTGCCAGTAATAAAATACTCACAACTTCAAACGGTAATGCAAACCCATTTTCTTCAGTACTGATAAGTGCATTGCCAATTCGGCTCATATCATTATTAAACGTACCATCACCTCCCACGAAATTATTTTGCCAAATGAGCAAAGCTGTAAATGCAAATCCAAACAACACAGCCAATGCTGATGCAATGGTTCTCAGCAGAGGTGGCTTTTGCATTTCTTTTCCTGATTGCTGCGTTAAAAAAATAGAAAAGATGATGAGCACTACTATGCCACCCACATATACTACTATCTGCACTGCAGCAATAAACTCCACTTCCATCCAGAAATACAAACCTGCAATACCAATCAATGCAAACAACAACCAGATAGCCGAACGAAAAATCTTTCTGCTGGTAACAGCAAGCAGGGCTGTTGTTAAAATAAACACAGCAAGAATGTAAAATATAATTTGATAAGCAGTCATTCTATAAAAATCAAAAATCCAAATAACAAAAAACAAGTTTCAAAACTAGATCACCAACATATCTATGAACCTCTCAAACATGCTGACCTTGCGCCATGCAGTTCTACCTTCAGGGGGCGGATAGGGCTTTGTTCTACTCCACTCCTTCTCTAATCTTCGATCCCGGCGCATTCAACGTTTTAATCAACTTGCTCCTGTCATACACACTGTGCTCAAAACCCTGTCCCATCTTAATTGCGTTGGTAGGACATGCCTCGATACACAAATTGCACAGCGTACATAATTCAAGGTGATACACAAATGTGTCCAATGCTTTTTTCTTTTTTCCCGTAGCCTCATCCACATCAAACTTGGTAATAATTTTTATTGTCGCATTTGGGCAGGCAAGTTCGCAAGCCGTACAACCGGTACAGGCATGTTCATTGTTTTCATCATGCGTCATTATCACCTCACCACGAAAACGCTCTGGTAATACCAGCGTATCTCTGTTGTCAGGATATTGCTGCGTTAATTTCTCCTTGTGATGACGCATGGCATACCCACCTGTAATTTTCATACCTGTGAGGAGCGATTTTATACCGCCGGCAACATCTTTTATATAATCTTTTAAAAACATGGCCTCATCCTCGGTCCTTCTCCGAAGGAGAAGGAGGCCGAGCTGTATTTTTTAATTCAATAAATTAATTAAGCACTTCATCTTTTATTCTTTTATCATCAACAACCCTGGTATTAATCAACTTCTTCAACAAGCTGACTAAGCCATGCAGTTCCCCTTCAGGGGGCGGAGGGGGCTTTACAAATGCCACCCCAATATCGCTATTAATGTTGCAAGCAACAGGTTAAACATTCCAATCGGCAATAAATATTTCCATTCTAAATTTAATAACTGGTCAATACGCAATCTCGGAAAGGTCCAGCGGAACCACATAATCACAAAAATTAAAAAGAAGGTTTTTCCCATGAACCATATACTCGATGGGATATAATCCATAATACGGTTAAACTCTGTATCGGTTCCAAAATGCAAAGGCATCCATCCACCTAAAAACAATGTAGCGCCTAATGCACATACTACAAATATGTTTACGTATTCAGCCAGAAAGAACAGTGCGAATTTCATTCCGCTGTATTCTGTATGAAAGCCTGCTGTTAATTCACTTTCTGCTTCTGCTAAATCAAACGGTGCACGGTTGGTTTCTGCAGTTACTGCAATCATAAAAATCACAAAAGCAATAATGGCGGGTATATGACCTTTAAACAACCACCAACCATTTTCTTGCGACATCACTATATCACTCACTTTCAAACTTCCGGTTAAAATCACAATCACCAAAATGGCAAAACCGGCACTTAACTCATAGCTTACAATTTGCGCACCACTTCTCATGGCGCCAAGCAATGAATACTTGTTATTACTTGCCCATCCTGCCATTAAAATTCCAATCACTGAAACCGATGATACTGCTGTAATAAACAGCACACCAATGTTGATGTCCCAAATCTGTAATCCTTTAGCAAACATAAGTGGTGCCATTATCACCATGGCAATAATCATTACGATAAACGGCGCCAGGTTGAATAACAATTTATCAACTCCATTGGGCGTCATGCCTTCTTTAACAATCAGCTTCAGTGTATCAGCTACTGTTTGAAACATGCCCCATGGCCCCACACGGTTTGGCCCCAATCGTAATTGCATCCAGCTGCTCACTTTTCGTTCCATCATGATTAGTACCAATCCAAGCATGGCAAACAAACCAATAATGCAGATACCCACAATGGTAAACTCCAGCAGCATCGCCACTGTTGCATTGAATGTGCCGTAAAGCCATTCATGAATTGAGTTTGCTATGGATTCTAATGTTGGCATACACCTCACCCTCGTTCCCTCTCCTAAAGGATGTGGGAGGCCGGGCATTTCGTTTTTAATTGATCAATATAATTAAGCATTTCATCAATTGAAATTCTCGTCTGCTTATTCCAATACAATTTATGTTATCAACTTATGTACTATGATCTCTTTTGTTGCCTTCGAGTCATCCAGTGAATGATTCGCACACGTCTTAGTAATCCTATTCAGCACCCACCCCTTTCAATCATCTTCACTTTCAAAGCCTCCGCCACCCCTCCCGAGAGGGGATAGACAACTTTTTTTAAATGTCAGTCGCTCACTTTTAATCAATCTCTCATCTAAGCTGGCCTCGTGCCATGCAATCCTCCCCTTTGGGGAGAGTTAGAGGGGGCCGCCTATCTATCAATATCCGGTATCACCAAATCCAATGTTCCCATCATTGCAACCAAATCACCAATCTTTCCGCCACGTGCAATATGGTCGAGTACACTTAAATTGCTAAAGCCTGGCGAACGGAATTTAATACGATATGGCGTAGTACCACCTTCACTTACAATATAAACTCCAAACTCGCCACGTGCCGTTTCCACTCTGGAATAAAATTCTCCCTTAGGTAATTTCAACACTGCTTTTGTTTTTGCCTGGAAATCACCTTCAGGAATATTATCAATCAACTGTTCAATGATGTGCATACTTTGACGCAACTCTTTAAGAC
>CAYPBV010000120.1:0-10417 GCA_964409025.1 uncultured Chitinophagaceae bacterium
CAACCAGGGAAGGCCGATGCAGCTGCAGCAAAATGTATCAACTATATGCTCTTACTCACGCATTCATTGAGTAAGAGGTACAAATGGGATTGTGCAAAAATGGATAAAAGAAGAGTAGCTCAAATCATTATAATAAAGTACACATTACCTATTGTAAAACACATTGGTGAAAAAGCAAATGAAGCAGCGGCCATAGAGGAAAAGATTTTATTACTTACCGGGTTTGTATTTGCGTTCTATTTTCTTCTCCACATCTTCCCTGTAAAATAATACTTCTTTAAACGTTCCTTTTGTGTACATAAGCAACTGGTCTTTAAAATGCGGTGAGTTAACATCGCCACTTACTCCACCTGCCAATACAGATTTTGCTTTTATGCGTGGGCCAAACTCTACAGCACAAACAAAACTGTTGCCACTGGTACCGTAACGAAGTTTAGTGCCGCTGTAATAGTTACTGTTATAGGCAGGCAGCATGCCCCATGCACTGGATGCAAAGGCAACAGGAAAACTTTCTTTACTATCATCATACTGCTGCTGAAGATCGTTGCTCACACGCTGATAACGGTTCAACTCGCCCCATGCTATTTCCCATTTACCAAACTTTGATTTGAAATTATCGATAACCAGTTTTAACGGATTCAACAGTTGTGCAGGCGAAGCAGAATCTGCAAAAAACTGAGTGGCTTTTACCTGGTCTGTTTCACCATCTTCAATATAAACTTTTCGGATGCCGGGCCCCAGCAACTGCGCCCACTCTATAGCCAAAGCTTGTGCAATGGATGTTTCAGCAACACGGTAATCCCACGCTCTTAATATTTTAATTGGCTCTGCTAATTCTTGATAGTAAATGCTATCTGCTGTTACTGTTGCATCATAACTTCTGATTAAAGCCGGAATTAAAATTTCAAATGCAGCCATATAGGTATCATAACCTGCTGCAATTATTTTATCAATGGTGAATTTGTTTTGGTTACTTAATATACGTGCTGCATTTACTCCCCTGAAGTTTTCACCATCAGGCGCCATATACCTCGGATAGTTTTTTTTGAGCGGACTTGCAATGCCGCTTACTGTAAAAGGCGTGGAGTTACAATTCTGAATCCATCCTGTTGATGGATTGTACACATGTACAATTTCATTTACGTTGTGTAATCCTTTCCACTCTGTAGCGCCAGTTGTACCATCTATCACTTTACCCCAGTTGTATTTTTTATCACGACGTGGAATGAAGTTGCCATGCCAGAAGGCAATATTTCCTTTGCTATCAGCAAACACAGTACTGTTACTGGTATTGGCATTAAGCGCCATCACTTTCTTATAATCTTCCAGGCCTTTTGCTTTAGTACGCAGCCAGCTTTGCATCAATCCCTTCATATCACGGTTATTACTTTTTACTGAAATGATTTGCGTACCACGTTTGGTCATGATGGGACCATGATGAGTAAAATAGGTGGTTATTTTTTTAGATTGAATGCCGGTTGTATTCTTATATTTTAATAGGATACTTTTTTGTTTTACCGGCAACCATTTGCCGTTATACTTGTATGAAAAACCTGTTGCTGTTTTCTTAATCTCTTCAGCATACATATCGCTTACATCCACATTATTGCTGGTGTGCATCCATCCGCAATGCTGATTGAAACCCTGGTAAATAAAAAACTGTCCCCAGGTAACAGCGCCATACACATTCAGGCCTTCCTCACTGTTCACGTGCACTTCAGGACGGAAATAAAAAGTAGTGTGGGGATTGATGTAAAGGATTGCATTACCACTTTCTGTTTTGGAAGGAGCGATTGCAAATCCGTTTGAGCCATCAAAATGTTTTTTCTCTTTGTTGGTGATAACCAATTCACCTGTTGCTGAAGTTTTATTTATTGCTACCGAACTTTGCATCAAATTATTACTGTAAAAATATTTTATATCCATTTCAGTAATATCGCCTGTACTTATGGCGCCAATGCTTCCATCTGTCCATAATAAGGTGTACCATGGTTTAAAACGTGAGAGTAGTGCTGGTTTTATGTTGGGATGTGTGTAGAGATAATAATTAATACCATCGGCCCATGCATTCATCAATTGTTTTAACCATGCAGGCGCTTTATTGTAATCTGCAACTGCTTCTGCACTGTCAATAATCAAACGGATGTACAAATCATTGTACAATTCATTTTCGCCCAGCACTTCGGCTTTTCTTCCCAGCTTTTCAATATAATTCATTTCTACCCTCTTAAAATCATCTTCGCATTGAGCATAGAGCAAACCAAACACAGCATCAGCGTCTGTTTTTCCATATACATGCGGTATGCCCCAGTTATCACGGATGATGGTAATATTATTTGCTCTTTGCTGCCATCTGTTAATTTCATCAACAGTAAAGGATTGAGAAAATAGCTGAACCGGAAATAATAAAACAAGCAGTAAACGCATAAATGATGTATTGGGTTATGGCTTAAAGCTAAGTATTCGTTTTAACTGTACAAAAGTTTAATAATGCGGGAGTGCATCAGGAGAAGGTGATTCGCTTTTGTTTTTACGAATATCGGGTTGCCAGTAAAAAAACAATCTTACGGTATGATTGCTGCTGTATTGATAACCGCTTAACTTTTGCTGCCATACATACATATATCCAAAATCGAAACTTAAAGAAGTCGTTACCTGCTGGCGGATTCCTCCAAACAAACGATTCTGGTCAAACGTGTTATACACAATATCTTTTCCAGACTGCAGCATCAACTCATCTGCAAAAGCCAGCGCAGGAAATTTTTTGTTTGAAGAAAACGGAACAATCATTGAAAGCTGGTAACGATAGCGAACTGTAAAACGAACAGCATCTGTGGGTATAAAATTCATCACTTTTTGAATCCACCGTTCTTCCAGTCGAAAACGTTGGTTCAATTGCACCTTTCCCAATTTTTGATTCAATACCATTTGCTGGTGTAAACGGTTTTCATTGCTGAACAATTCTGTAGCATCTTTTTGATTAGCCAGCCACATGTGTGCATAGCCTGCACTTAAAGTAAGTTGGTTGTTTACATAAAACAAACCGCCGGTACGCAGGAAAAAGAAACTGTTATTCTGTAAAAAATCAGTTCGCCTGATATGTACATCTGCTGCAATACCCCATCGTTCATTCAAGCGTATTTGTGAGTTAATGCTCGTCCATACATGTTGTTGTGTCTGCACTTCACGTGTGCGTTGTGCATAAAGGTTTATGGAGATAAACAGCAGCAGGAGCAATTGTTTCAACTGTAAATTTAATAAGCATCAAAGTTAAATATTGCAACAGGAATGCTTGTGAGGTCTGTCACAATGAGAACTGATTTCAACTATTCATAATTAAAAATTCAACCAATTTTTTTCATGGTTTAATTCATTACTTCATACAACACTACTTCTGCTTCTTTATTTTTTAAAACAGCACTTCCTATTTTTTTACATTCAAAACTCTGTTTTACCTTCTCATAACTTTCTTCACTGATTAAAATTTGATTAGGCCCTGCTTTACATTGTAATCGTTGCGCTGTATTTACTGTATCGCCAATAACTGTATAATCCAGCCTGCGTAATGTAGCCGAACCAATATTACCCGAAATCATTTCCCCACTGTGAATACCAATGGAAACTTTGGGTAAAAAGCTGTGCTCACTTGGCAGCGCATCAATTTTATTACGAATATTGAGACTGGCATCAATGGCCCTGTCTAAATGGAATTCTCCTTTAAAAACGGCCATTACACAATCGCCCATAAACTTATCTACAATACCCTTTTGGCTGATAATTTCTTTCACCATTACATCAAAGTAGTGATTGAGCATCTGAACCACGGTATCAGCATTTTCCTTTTCGCTGATGGCAGTAAAACCGCAAATGTCAATAAAAGCTACACTGGCTTCTACAGTTTCATTGTCTGTTAAGGATTCTTCATAAGCACGGGTGCCCATAAAGCTCAGCACATTGGCATCCACGTACATTTTTAGGATATTGTTTTCTTTGATGGCCTGTAAGGTTTCTTTCATCTGGTTTACATAGCGGATGGTTTTTTCCATTGTAATTTCCAGGTCTTCAAAATTTACGGGCTTGGTTATAAAGTCGAACGCACCACGATTCATTGCTACCCGTATGTTTTCCATATCACCATAAGCAGAAACCATCACAGCTTTGCTCAGAGGCGCAGCATCATTTAATTTGGTGAGGAGCGTTAAGCCATCCATTTCGGGCATATTAATATCACTTAGGATAATCGCTATATCCGGATGCTGCTGCAGTTTTTCCAATGCATCATTACCATTTACAGCAAATACAAATTCATATTGCTGTTCCCGTATTTTCTGACGAAACTTCTGGCGAATCAATACCTCCAAATCTGTTTCATCGTCTGCTACCAGTATCTTGGTCATACCATTTTTGTTTTGAGTTTATCCTTTAATACTGTAAAGTCTACAGGCTTGGTTAAAAAATCATCAGCTCCGTATTGCTTTGCTGTAGTATAGTTTTCTTCATCTCCATAAGCGGTAATCATCATTACCACGGGCGGTGGTTTTTCATATTCCTTTTTAATACGTTTTAATAACTCCAAACCACTCATGCCGGGCATATTAATATCGCTGAGGATAAGCACCGCTTCCTGTTGATGAGCCTGCATAAATACAAGCGCATCTTCACCGGAGTGTGCAAATGCAAATTCTATTTCACCATTTTTCATTTCACGACGGAAACGCTGCTCAAACAGCATTTTTACATCTTGTTCATCATCTACAACTAAAATTTTCATGCCTGTGAATTTGGTAAGTTAATAATAAATGTTGTTCCTTCTCCCTCTTTCGTCTCCACTTTCAACTCACCTCCATGTGCTTTTGTAATAATTTCATAACTCAAACTCAAACCTAATCCTGTTCCTTGTCCTGTAGGTTTAGTAGTAAAAAACGGTTGGAAAATTTTATCTAAAGCTTTTTGCGGAATACCCGTGCCGGTATCACTTATTTTTATTTCAATACTGTTATTGTTCTTTTTGGTTGAAATAGTCACTTCGGGTGTATAACTTTCACCGGATTTTTTCTTTTTTTCACTTACTGCATAAAAAGCATTGTTAATAAGGTTGAGAATCACTCTTCCAAAATCCTGCGGCAATACCTTGATTTTTCCAATTGTTTCATCAAATGATGTTTCAAATTTTGTATTGAAGCTTTTATCCTTTGCTCTTAAGCCATGATAGGCCAGTCGCAGATACTCGTCACATAACGCATTTATATCTGTGAGTTCTTTTTGCCCCGATGATGTTCTGCTGTGCTGCAACATTCCTTTTACAATAGAAGAAGCACGCTCACCATGATGACTTATTTTTTCGAGATTGCCGATTAAGTCATTCGCAATTGCTTTTACTTCATCTGTGTTGCCTTTATCAACTTCATCAACCAATTCCTTCATCAACTCTGTACTTACATCACTGAAATTGTTCACGAAGTTTAAGGGGTTCTGTATTTCATGGGCAATGCCTGCTGTCATTTCACCCAGGCTTGCCATCTTTTCACTTTGTATCAATTGTTTTTGTGTAGTTTTTAGCTGTTCAAGGGTTGACTCAGCATTTTTCTTTTGTTGCTCAATCAGTTCATTTTGATGATGCAGTACCACATTTGCCTTCTTTTCTTTTTGCCGGCTTCTGTACACAAGAAAAATGACCAATAAAGCTGTAGCCAATGCTGCAAAAGCTGAAAAAATGAGCCATCGCTGCTGCAATGTTTTACGCTCAAACTCCAGTTCTTTTTTGGAAAAGTCAAACTCTGCTTTTAACCGTTCGCTCATCCGCTCTGCTTCTGAGTTACGTAAACTGTCTGCATATTGTTTAAACAACTGAAAATGTTTCAATGCCTGCAAGCCATCGCCCTTACTTTCGTATAAAGCAGCCAGCACTTCATTGGCTTCAAGCAGTAACTGTGGTTGCGCCATGGCTTGTGCCATGGTTAATGCCTGTTGTGCATATTGCAATGCTTCATTGTACTTTCCCTGTTTATTTAATGTTTTTGCAAGACCGGTAAGTGCAACGCAGGCAGATGGTTTATAACCTGTTTCCAACGCAAGGTCAGCCGCCTGTTTAAAGTAGCGCACTGCATAATCAAGACTGTCTGTTTTAAAATATAAAAGCCCGAGGTTTTTATTGGCCGAAATCATTGAACGTTTTCTTCCTGCCTGTATTGCGGTTGTAAGTGCCAATGAAAAATATTGCTTTGCTTTTGCAAATTCATTTTTATCAAGGTACACTTCGCCAATATTATTATTGGCAATCACAATTCCATCTGTATCGTGTAATTGTGTTGATACATCCAGAAACTTTTTGTAATTCAGCTCTGCTTCGTCTAATTTATTTTGATAGTAATTTACAATGGCAATATTGTTATAAGCTGTTGCTTCAATGCTTTTGTCATTTACCGTTTCTGCTGCCGCCAAACAATCATAATAATATTGCAGCGCTTTACTGTAATTGCCCTGTGCCATAGCGGTAAGCCCCAGGTTGTTGAGTACCTTGGGTAATAATTCCGCAAATTTTTTTTCTTTACAAAGCGTCAACGATTGATTTAGAGTTTCGATGCTGGCTGTATAATCACCTTTGTTGTAATAAGCCACGCCCATATTATTGTAAGAAGCAGCTTCACCCATTATATAATCTGCTTCTCTGCAAATCGAACCGTGATTTTTTAAAAGCAACAGAGAACTGTCGGGGTTTGTTTCAGCATAGTTAAATGCGAGTATGTTTATGGCATTAAGCCAGGCGGTATCTTTTTTATAATCTTTTTTTTGCTCTAATTGGGTAATACGCAGTTTCTGGGTGTTGATATTTCCTCTTTGAGCAACAACCTGCGTAAACAAAGCACAAAAAAGCAAAGCCGCTGCAAAACGGGCCGCTGTATGTAATCTCATTTGTATGGGGTTGAACATGCTGCTACAAGATAAGCATTGAAGGAGGCAAACGATTGTGAAATGTAAAGATTATTTACAGGAAACAGAATGAACAAACTGCAAACATTAAAAAATCGTTTGACTTTTTAAGTATAACAACTATCTTTAAGGCTAAACCATAAACTCTGCATATGCAAAACGTAAAAAATCTCAACCGTATTTGGAGCTGGGTATTAGCTCTTGTAGTTACAACTGTAATGGCCGCAGCCTGTAATAATGAAGGCGAAAAAAAGGAAGAGCCTGCTGCTGACACACCCGCAGTAACTGCCCCCGCAGTTGACACAACCAAAAAAGATAGCATGCCTCCAATCGATACAGCAGCTACCACACGTCCTGATGGTAAGCCTGCAGGTTCACAATAAACACTTTTAACAATGAAAAGCAGAAGCTGTTGTACATATTTTAAGAAGCATGTATGTACAGCTTCTGTTTTTTTATTCCTGTTATTATCCACCTCATTTTGTTCGTTTGCACAATCCTATTTTTATTTACAAACACAAAGTTCAGCTTCTGCACCTGCCTATAATTATTTCTTGCGGATGGAAGCTGATGGCAGCAGTTCGCTTCGTATTGCCTATACCAATTACGGTAAAGATTTTTTGGCTGAAATGCTGATGACTGACTCCCTGGCATCAAATACCACACGGTATCTGATTCCCAAGACGGCGCCCCGATTTGTACAAAGCAGCACAGACGATAGTTTGTGGTTGCCTGTTATACAGTTTGAAAGTAAAACAGACAGTGCAGGTATTTATTATGAACCTGTTTCTGTTATCCTCACACAAAGCGGGAATCAACAACAAACTACTTTAGTGCAGTTAAAACAAAAAACTTATGAAGAGCTGGTAAAAGAAAAACCATTGGTATTGCAGTTTTATAAAATGAACGAGCCGTTTTATATTTTCCTTTCAAGCTTCACCACAAGAAATCTTAACAGAGATGAGCAAAAACGAAAATTCTACCTCATTATCATTGCAAATACAAATGATCTTTCTATTGGCAAATCATCACAAAAAGACTTAACAGGTATGTATGAAACCTTTGCCACGCTTACGAAGCAGGCGGGCATAGGCTTTGTTCCCCTTATTGTTTCTGGCGATGCATTTAACATCAGTAATACAAACCGCATCATCGATACTATAAGTCCGGCACCATCTGATATTGTATTTTTTTATTATACAGGACACGGGTTCAGAAATTCGGTTGATGTAAGTAAGTACCCTCGCATTTCTTTTCGTACAAACAACCTGCAGATACGTGCTCAAAACAACCTGGCTGTTGAAGATGTGTATAAACGATTATTGCTGAAGCGGGCCCGTGTAACCATTGTTATCAGCGATTGCTGTAATGAAAAAATCGGCACCACTATGCCCTTTGGTTTTGATTTACTGAGACCAAGAGCTACGGGTACAGATGGGCTCAAACTCAACTATGATAATTTCAGAAAACTTTTTTTGCCTGTACAAAGAACATCTATAATAATCGGTTCAGCAGCTCCTGAGCAGTTAGCAGTGGGTAATCCCAACATGGGAGGTTTTTTTACCAATTTCTTTAAAGCAGAACTAATCAAAAGTTTGTACAGCAATACTGGCGAAAGTACCTGGCTTCGTATTTCTTTAAATGCTACAGAAAATACGAGAAAACAATCGCTTACTGCTTTGTGCAATTCCACGCCCAATATAAACGGTAGATGTGTACAACGTGCAGAGATAAAGGTGCTGCCGCCTTTGTAAACTTACTACCTGTTTTCAGAATCTTGAAAAACCCGGACGTGAAGTACTGATGTTTAAACTTCTGTAAAAATCCTGTAAATAGTCGGCATAGTTTGCTTCTCCGGGAATACGATAAATGATAGGATTGAAATAAACAGGAATGCCCTCCCCTTCATTTGTACTTTGCTTTGCATTTTCATCCGCTTCCTGAAATATTTTTTTATTAGTTCCCTTTTTAATCGTTGCCCATGCTGCGTCATTAACGATAACATGGTAATCCGAAAATCCATGTGCCATTGCTTTTCTGAGATAATTCACTGCCACCGCATCCTGTTTCAAAAACGCAAAACACCGTGCCATTACATAAAAGCGTATGGCAAGCAGTTGTTGTAACTCAGTAGCTTCATCATCTTCTCTTCCCTGCAAGCGCATATGCGGAAATTGCTTCTCCAGCAAGCTGATGACAGTACTGTATTTTTTTTGCTGAAGCAATACGTTTGCTTCCTGTAAACGCATGCGGCAACGGTCCGGAAGAGATGTTGAACCTGATTGACGAATAAGGCTTACTGCTTTTGTGTAACTACCGGCTGCTGTATGAAAGAAAATCAAAGCCTGTGTGCCTGCTGCAGTTATTTGATGATGCAGTTGCAATGTGTCTAAATGATTACGGGCTTCAGTATAATTACCTGTATAAAGCAAAAGTTGAACAAGCCTGTTTCGTATGGCAGAATCCTTTGGCTCAAGACGCAGTGCATATTCATACCATCTTTTTGAAGCAGTATCTATGCCCAGCCAGTTATTCAAATCGGCAAAAAGTACAGCTGTTTCAACATCGGGTGCTGTGTTTGGTGAAAGCACCTGTGCCTGCTCTGCATAGTGCAACGCTGTTTGTACAGGAAGAAATGCAGGTGTTTCAATTACAATGGTATCTTTCAATCCGGGCAAAGGCCAATACGCCTGCTGTGCTTTGTAGATTTCATCTGAAGTTCCCCAGGGATAAGCATGGTTGCTGAAATCAGCAGTAAATGAAGCATATAATTCCTGCGGAAGCTGACTGTATGCCATTTGCAGGCGATAGTATAAAAACAATGCAGCCTGTTGTTTCCAATAATAGTTTCTCGGCTGCAGTTTCATCATACGGATATAAAAATCATGAACAGTAATTTCCAAATCCCTATTGGCTTTAATCCAAAAGAAATTAATAGCAAATCCTAAGAGTTTATCAGTGCCGGGTACCTGCTTAAAAGAATTGCGACGCAAATCTCCTGCTTTACGGCTGAAGGCAACCTGTTGCAGCAAAACGGCTTCTGCTTTTTCATAGTTCTGTAATTGCTCATACAATTTCATTTGCAGAATTACGGAACTTGGTTTAACCGGCATTTCATACAACAGCAGCATTTCATCCATAGGGACGTAATCATCTTCACCCGCTTGTTCATGCTTTTGTTTTTCCAGTTCAAAATTCTTTTCATAATCTATAAATATAGCTTGATTTTTCAATTTTTCATTTTCAATACGTGCTGCTTTTTTATATACTGCAATGGCATCCTCAATCAATTGCTGCTGTTCATAAGCACGGGCCAGTAAATAATAATCTTCTCTTATATCATAGTTCAAATAAGGCAACAGTTGCGCAAGGCATGTTTCAAATGCTTTATTTGCAAAAACACCGGTGAATTGTTTTAGTAACAAACTATCAGGCAGATAGTGCGTCATCGCTTCTTTTAAAACGGGAATCGCTTCTTTAAACTTTC
>CAYPBV010000121.1:0-5249 GCA_964409025.1 uncultured Chitinophagaceae bacterium
GTTACCGCACTGCGTACAATCAATTTTCGGCTCAATGATTTTGTTCAGATGCTGTACTGCCGCATCTACTTCATCACCATTCCGTTCTTTGAGGAATTGTACAAAAGCGGTGTTTTCCGTTTCTTTTTCAAGAGCAGTTTGTTTTATAACGGGAAGGTCGATTTCTACTTGCAAAGAATTGTTTTGGTAAAGATAGGAGAAGAAAACCGATAGTAGTGATTCATGAAACAGGAGGCTCGAATAAAGAAGTACGAGGTACATAATACGAGGTTGAAAAAATAATTATTAGTGGATATTAATTATTGTCAATTATCTATTACTAATTATCAATTAACCAATGATCAACTGTTAAGCAAATTGCAGTGTGATGAATCCCTTCAACCTGTAAATTACTTATTTTGAAAAGCCGGTGCTTTTGAAGAGTGGCAGTTAAGGTTTGTAATTAGAAACAGAGTTCACGCTTTTGATAGTTTTATCTGCTGCAAGCAGTTCTTCCAACGTAAGTACTGCGTAATCTTTTGGTAGAGCCATTGCTTTTTTTTGTAAAAAATGGAATAAGGTAACGATGAAATGGAGTAAAAACGCAGGTTCATATTGCAGGAGCTGTACCATAGATATTTTTGTTTAAGAAATCATGAAATACCGTACAGTTTCTTTCCACTTAACAGACGTAAAATAATACATCCAAAAAACTTATTTTTGAATACAGTAATTTTAAAATTTCCCTTAGAATACTATTAATTACAATGTTATGAAATCAATCTTTTTATCTGTACTTTCTCTGTTATTTACATCTGTTCTGTTGGCTCAAAAAAAAGTTATCAAATCTGAGAAGAATCGTTTTTTTGAAGGAAATTATGAGATTTATTATGACCGTTATGGCAAAGAAACAGAAAGATTCAGAACCGGTTTTTGGAAGTATTTTCATGACAACGGAAATACAGAATCGCAGGGTGAATTTGAGAAGAGCGTCAGGAAAGGCAACTGGAAGTTTTTTGACATAAAGGGCAACCTTTCAGAAGAAGGAGAGTATAAAAAAAATCTGCGCACAGGAATCTGGAAAACATATTCCGGCAATACAGTTATTTCGTTGGGAAAATATGAAAACGATCAGGAAGATGGTTACTGGAAATATTTCTATAATAATGGATCAATCCAAGTTGAGGGAGCCTATAAAAATGGGTTAAAAACCGGCACGTGGAAAATTTATTATTATAACAATGTTCTTAGTGAACAAGGCAACTATGAAAATAATGAACGTGCAGGAATTTGGCTGAGCTTTTATGAAGATGGTTCAAAAGCCAGCATGGTGGATTATACCAAAGGAAAACGAATTGTGTATCATAAAGACGGAACTGTATTTCAGGAGATGGAGTTTACAATCGGTAAAGGTGCTGAATTGTTTATGAAAAACTTTTTGATGTATTATCCCAATGGAAAAAAAAGACTGGAAGGACAGTTTGATGAAACAACATCTTTTGAAATTCTGAATGGATATGCCGGATGGTTTAAGATGAAAGGTGTTTGGAAAAGTTATTGGGAGAGTGGCAAACTGGCTATTATTTATGACATTGATAAAAATACAAAACAGGCAGTAAATTCAGAATTTGATGCAAACTATCAATATCAAACAAAAACCGGTGGCACCGGAAAAGGTGAAAAAATTTTAATGGAGTTGGATTATGCAGTTAGTAAAGGTGCAGCATGGATATCCTTTTCCGGTATTAATCCCTATCCTGTAAGCGACTTTGACGAAGAAGGTAAACGTAAATTTAATATGTCTTACAGGCAGGAATTGGCAACTACAATGCTCCAGTTTAGCAGTCAATCTTTCAGGCGTTTTGGCCTTTGGGAAAACTACAATGCTAAAGGTGTGCTGGAATCCAAAATCAATTATGACTGGATTACCAACCTCCCCAAAGGTGCTGCTGAGTTTTTTTACCCGGGTGGTATTCTAAGAAGTGAAGGTATGTTTGATGCAAATGGTAAAAGAACAGGTATCTGGAAATTTTATTTCGAAAGTGGCAAGCTCAAATCAGAAGATACGTACGATAACGGCAAACTCAACGGCCTGGTTACCGAGTATTTTGAAAACGGCAACCTGCGGTATAAATCTGCCTATGCAGATGATAAATTGGTAGGCGTAAAAGAAATCTATCACCCCAATGGTAAACTCGCCGGAAAAGAAAATTTTAAAGAAGGAAAGTTTGTGAATAATGGCGATTTTTTTGATGAAAACGGAATTATCACTCTTCAAAATGGAACCGGTTACCGGGTAGATTACTTTGCTAATGGTAGGCTTTCATATAAAGGCAGTTACCGAAACGGGAAAAGAGACGGTCTCAACAGCTGGTATAATGAAACCGGAAATCCAAAATCTGAATTTAATTATAGTAATGGTGTTTATTACGGCGAGTATAAAATCTATTTTGATAACGGCATTTTAAAAGAAAAAGGGTTTTACAATAACGAAAAAATCAACGGACTTGTAGAGTTTTATCACCCTAATGGTAAACTGCTGGGCAGAAATAAATTTAACAATGGAGTTTTAGTTGCACCCGATGATTATTTTGATGAAAACGGAACTTCCATTTTGTCAAACGGAACCGGTGTTTATTTTGCGTACAATGAAAAAGGAATCATTACCTACCGCTGTAATTATATCAATTACTGCCGTAGCGGTAAAGCGCAGTGGTTTTATGACAATGGAAAGCTGGAGCAGGAAGCTATTTATAAATATAGTGAAACTCATAAGCCGGAAGGTTTACGTTGGGAAATTGTTTCATCGTTTGACAAAGACGGAAAAGAAAGAGATAAAGGTAATCTTAAGAATGGAAACGGTATATGGGTTTCTTATGATGCAAATGGGAAGGCAACAGAAAACGAATATGTAAACGGGATCAAGAAATAAAATTCCGGTTTTTATAGTTTGTTTGAAATGAATGGGCTGGGAAAAGCATCCTGTTTATGAATGTGTTTTAGTAAGAGGAGTTACATCAAGTATGAAATAAAAAATTAAAGTCTTTTAACTTTAGTTTACCACCAATTGCTTATGCCATACCTTTCATTGCACCGTTGCTGTTGTTGGTGTACTCATCAAAATGAACTGAACAATTAGCTGTAAAAACGAACATGAGCTATTGATTTTATATATAATTGTCTTACGCAAAAAAGCATTGCCCTAAAGCAATGCTTTTTGCTATTTTAAATTATTTACATTAATAATCCAGCTTCATTTCAACCCGTCGGTTTTGTTTTCGTCCCGCTTCTGTTTTGTTGGTGGCTATAGGTTTGGTATCCCCATAGCCGGTGGCATTAATCCGTGCTGCATCAATGCCTTTATTGATGAAGTAATTGGCAATAGCCTGTGCACGGCGCTGGCTCCATGTCATATTACCTTCAGGTGTACCAATATTATCAGCGTGTGCTTCTATGGTTAATTTTAAATCTGGATTCTTTATCAATAGTTCCGCTATTTCATTAAGCGGCACAAAGGACTGTTTCAGAATTTTATCACTTGCAAACTTGAAGAAAATATTTTTTGCCGCATATATGACTTTCTCTTTTACATCAGGTGTTATTTCCGGGCAGCCGTTTATTTCACCGGCTTCGTTTGGACATTTATCATTGGCATCGTCCACACCATCACCATCTGTATCAGCACAGCCATTGGCAAAGCTTCCTTTTACAGTGGGGCATTTATCATCTTTATCAGGCACACCATCACCATCCGCATCAGGACACCCATTAAGCGTACCCTTACTGTTGGGGCATGGGTCATCTTTATCAGCCACTCCATCGCCATCCGCATCAGGACACCCTTTGAGCGTACCTTTATCATTGGGGCATAGGTCATCTTTATCAGCCACTCCATCAGCATCGGCATCTGGGCATCCGTTTACAGTGCCTTTAGCATCGGGGCAGGCATCATCTGCATCAGGCACACCATCACCATCTTTATCCGGCGGCGGTAGAGGTATTGCCGCTGTTACTACCTGTGCTTCCGGTTTACGCTTACCCAGTTTTTGTGCAAAGCCAATAGTGTAAAACAAATAATCATTTGTGATAGCATCAGTTAAAGCCAGTCTGTATTGTGCCTGTGCAATAATGAATGCACCTTCATTAAAATGAAATTTCAATCCCATACCCACGGGCGCATACGCTACAAACTCATTTTTAAACAGTCCGGCTCCTGCACCTGCGGTAATAAAAGGATTGACGGATGCCGTACGCTTAAGCGCATACAAATGCACCAGCGCATCCAGTTGAGGTGTAAAGCCGGCTTGTCCGATACTATCACCTTTTACAAAGAGTTGAGGAAAGTTGGAAAAAGTACCGTTAAGGCTGCCGCTGAAATCAATTTTGGGGAGCAACTCTTTCCACCAGCTTACCCCAAAACCAAAGGATTTACGGCCGGGATTGAGCCAGTCAGTACCACTAAATGCCTTGCTGGCTGATGAATCTTTTATAAGAGCCGGCGTATTGTAATCAGAAAAATGAATGTTGAACGAGAGAAAGGAAGGCTTTTTTGAAGCCTTTTGCTGGGCGGCTGCAACACCGCTCAGTAATAATACCAAGGCTGCTGCAAGTGCTGATTGTTTCATTGTATGCATTTTGTTTTTCAAATAACAGGATATATTGGCTGAGGGCGAAGATACAATGCACGTTTTATATTTCCTACAATCACAATCAGTGCCTTACATGAGCAGCATTGTGCAAAAATGATATAGGAACTTTCGAAAATTGTGTGTAGATTTAATACAGTTCTTTGAGGTCAACCATATTTTATCATTAAAATTTTATTCCCATGGTTACTACAGACACAACACAGCTCAACCGGGAATGCAATTCCTGGAGAGAGAATTTGCGTTCCTACAGAAACGAACTGGGCCAGTTAAGAGACCAACTCACTGAAATGGCCCGCAATCAAAACGACAAAGAAGTACTAACCGAAGTTGAACACTACCACAACCAGTTTTATATTCAGCAGATCAATATTCATGATCTTAAACAATCCATCAAGCTGCATGATCGCAAGCTGCAACTAGAAGCAGGACTTAATGAAAATCATCTTTCTAACGAAATTTTCAGTGAACACGAACTATTACACCAGCAATATACTGATCTTGAATCCACTATCTCTGAATTACGTCAGGACTTCATTCATTTCAGAAACCGATCGTAACGTTTCTATATAATCATTACGAACTAACCCCAACAAAAGCCGTATTCCTTAAGCGTACACAACA